>CAZIRM010000050.1:0-13112 GCA_964541705.1 uncultured Bacillaceae bacterium
CGAGTAGGCGCTGAAGCTAGATATCAGTCTAACTTCAAAATTTTATACTTTCTTATCTTTTAAACGAAAACCTACCAATGGTAGGTTTTTTCTCTTGTTAAATCTACTGCTTATTGGTTTAATTGTTTTTATAACATGTAAGAAACTAAAGAAGGAGCTTTTACCATTGAAAAAAACGTTATTATTTATATTGTTACTCTCTACCTTTATTGTTGGCTGCGTGAAAGAACCGGTGATCGCTAACCCTGATCAAATCCAGGGTGAAATGCGTGACTATGTTATCGAATATATCATAATGATGAAATATCGCTTCGATGTATTTATGGATTTTATTGAAACGAATGACCACCCTGAAAATATTGCGGAAGATCGAGAGTATTATCGTACTTGGTTTATTGCGAGTCATACGTTAACAACTCCACCTAGAACCTACCCTATTGAAATTCAGGATTTCTTAAACAAGATGTATCATTGGGCTTTTGATGGGAATATGTATGTTCTTTTACGGGGGAACGAAATAAATACTCAGGCAGCCGAACTCTTCTTAGATCGTTATGAAACATATAAACGTGAGTTTAATATTAATGATGAAGAAGAACAAAGAATTCTAGAAGACCTTTTAAAACGATACAATAATACTGAGGAGCATCTTTCTGATATAGCTCTTCAATATTATGAATTCATTAAGAATAAAGACTATACATTGGCATATCAACTTTTATCTTCTGAGTCTGTAGCTTCTATTACCGTAGAAGAATTTGTAGAACTTAACGAAGAGAAGTATCATCATCGTGAGATAAAGGGTATTACGTATTTAGGAATCGAAGACGATACTTCTCGTACTACTTACGTACAATTGCAAATTGAAGAAACACTAGATGGAAAGCAACAGTCTTATCGTGTCTATATCCCTCTTACATGGGAAAATGAGGATGAATGGCTCGTTCAGTATCGAGACATTTTTATGAAATAATGTATGCTTACCAGCTATTAAAGTAAGGAAAATACTGATTAATAAATCAACAACAAAGAAAACGTCTTCGAGCCATTCTAGCTCTAAGACGTTTTTATCCTAATAAGATCTTAATACGAAGTCATATACTGTTCTCTTTCCCAAGGATGTACTTGCGTGCGGAACATATCCCATTCAATTTCTTTCGCTTCCACAAAATGCTCTAATGCATGCTCACCTAAAGCAGTGCAAATCACTTCATTTGCTTGTAACTGAACAAGTGCTTCTTTTAATGTTGCTGGTAAATCGTGAATACCCGCTTTTTCGCGATCTTCTTTATTCATCACATAAATGTTGCGATCTGTTGGTGCTGGAGGTGTGATTTTATTCTTAATTCCATCAAGTCCAGCGGCAAGCATTGCAGCAATCGCTAAATAAGGATTCGCTGCTGGGTCTGGGCTACGCACTTCAACACGTGTGCTCAATCCTCTAGAAGCAGGAATACGAATTAATGGACTTCTGTTACGCATTGACCATGCCACATAACAAGGTGCTTCGTAACCAGGTACTAATCGTTTATATGAGTTTACTGTTGGGTTAGTAACTGCTGTAAATGCTTTTGCGTGTTTAATGATCCCCGCTAAAAAGTGCATAGCTGTCTCACTTAACCCAGTTTCAGTTGATGGATCATAGAAGGCATTCTCTTTCCCTTTGAAAAGTGACATGTTACAGTGCATTCCTGAACCATTCACACCAAATAATGGTTTTGGCATAAATGTTGCATGGAGGCCATGTTTTCTTGCAATTGTCTTAACGACAAGCTTGAATGTTTGAATATTGTCGCACGTTGCGATAGCGTCTGCATATTTAAAGTCAATTTCATGTTGCCCTGGTGCTACTTCATGGTGGGAAGCTTCAATTTCAAATCCCATATCTTCTAATTCAAGCACGATATCTCTACGGCAATTCTCACCTAAGTCAGTAGGTGCTAAGTCAAAATATCCACCTTTATCGTTTAATTCTAAAGTTGGCTCTCCTTTTTCATCAACTTTAAATAAGAAGAACTCTGGCTCAGGGCCGATATTAAATGATGTAAAACCAAGTTCTTTAGCCTGATCTAAAACACGTTTTAATACCCCACGAGGGTCTCCAGCAAATGGAGTTCCATCAGCATTGTAAACATCACAAATTAGTCGCGCAACTTTTCCTTTTTCACTCGTCCACGGGAAGATTACCCATGTATCAAGATCTGGATATAAGTACATGTCTGACTCTTCAATACGCACAAAGCCTTCGATTGAAGAACCATCGAACATCATTAAGTTGTCTAATGCTTTTGTTAATTGTCCTACTGGTATCTCAACATTTTTAATAATCCCTAATAAATCCGTGAATTGTAGTCGTATAAACCTAACATTTTCCTCTTTTGCCATTTTTAAAATGTCTTCTCTTGTATACTTGCTCATTACATCTTCCTCCTATTATTAGTGTTATATAAACCCTTTCTATCTGAAAGTTCTGAATTTACCGTTTGCAGAATCGTAAAGGCTTTATAATTTTTATCAATGAAAGAACCGAGATAGTTCACCTTGAATGAGTGACGCTTTCCCATGCCTTCCAGCGAGCATTAGCTCATTTTTCAGGTAGTTTCTTAGTTGTTGATTAGTAATCTCTTTTTGAACTACTTCATTAATTTGCTCAACAATCATCGGTTCATTCTTGTTAGCTTTTAATTTCAGGGCAAAAATTTGTTTAATCCCAGAAATATTTACCCCTTGTTCAATCAACTCTTTAATTTCGAGTAAGCGGTCAATGTCATTAAATGAAAATAGCCGTTGATTCCCTTCTGTTCTAGAAGGAGCAATTAACTGGTGTTGTTCATAATAACGTATTTGTCTTGCCGATAACTCTGTTAACTTCTTTACTACACCTATTGAAAAAAGCGGCATGTTTCTTCTTAAATGATCTCCCAAAAACCTACCCCCTTCAACTTGTTACTACAAGGTTACACCACCTAAAAATAAGTGTCAACAGATGTCAGCTATATTGACACAAAAACCGTGTCAGATAATCTGACACGGCGATGTTGGTCTTCTTAGATGTGTATTAAGTTTTTATCAATCAATTCAGTTACTGCAGTCAATATTCCAACTTTTATATGAGAATACGTCAAACCACCTTGCACATAGGCAGTGTATGGGGGTCTAATTGGTCCATCTGCAGAAAATTCGATACTTGCTCCCTGGATGAATGTACCTGCTGCCATGATTACTTCATCTTCATACCCTGGCATTGGACTTGGGTGAGGTGTTACATGTGCATTGACTGGAGATGCCTTTTGGATCCCTTGACAAAATGTAATCATAACGTCTCGATCATTGAACTGAACAGATTGAATTAAATCTGTCCTCTCATCGTTCCACTTTGGGTTCGTGTCAAAATTTAACCGTTCTAAAAATGCAGCAGTAAAGACAGCGCCTTTTAACGCTTGTCCAACAATATGAGGAGCTAGAAAGAATCCTTGATACATCTCCAACAGACTGTATAAAGATGCTCCTCCTTCTTTCCCAATACCTGGTGCAGCTAAACGGTACGATGCTAAATCAACATATTCTTCTTTTCCTACAATATAACCGCCTGTTTTGACGATCCCCCCACCGGGATTTTTGATTAAAGAACCAGCAACTAGATCCGCTCCAACATGACTAGGCTCTCTTGTCTCAACAAACTCTCCATAACAATTATCGACAAATACGATAAGATCCTGTTTAATTTCTTTTACGAATGATATGATTTCCTCAATTTGTGAGATTGTCAGTGAAGGACGGTTTGCATAACCTTTTGAGCGTTGAATACCGATCACTTTTGTGTGTGGTTTTATTTGTTTAGCGATTGCCTCAAAGTTTACTTGACCCTCATGTGTTAAATCTACAACGTCATAAGTAATGCCATATTCTTTTAACGACCCATTCCCGTTACCACGAATACCGATTACTTCTTCTAATGTGTCGTATGGCTTTCCTGTTACGTATAGAAGTTCATCACCTGGGCGTAAAACGCCAAATAAACAAGTGGCAATTGCATGCGTGCCTGAAATGATTTGAGGCCGGACAATTGCTGCCTCAGTTCCAAATACATCCGCATAAATAGACTCTAATGTATCACGTCCTACATCGTCATATCCATACCCCGTTGAAGGACTAAAATGAAAATCGGAAACTTGATGCTTACGGAATGGCTGCAGGACACGGAACTGATTTTTCTCAATAGTTTCATCAATGTTAGAATGTATTGCTTGAATTTGTTGTTCAACCTCACGGCTAATTTTTACTAGTGATTCATTGTTGAAATATTCGATCATAAAATTTTCCACCTATATTAAGATTTTGACTCGGTATAAATGATTAAATCTTGGTATAAAGAAGATTGGTTATCAATGTACCCTGATACGTCATACACTTCCTCTTCTTCATCCCATATTTTTCGTTCTACAATAGCTTCTTGTTTGCATCTAGCTATTAACTTTCCTTCACTTGCTGGAATGCTGGCTTGAAAGTGCGTCATCTTTTCCATTATCAACTGTTCTATCTTTTTTCTTAGTGCTGCTAAGTCTGCTTCATTGAATGCTGAGATTAACATAGAGGTACTTCCCTCCGTTGGCACAAACTCCCTTACTGACACATCACTCTTGTTGTAAACAGTTAGCATTGGAATATCACTCGCTTTCAACTCATCTAGTAACTTAGTTACGGTCTTTTCGTGGTTAAAGTAATCATGACTAGAGGAATCGACAACGTGTAATAAAAGGTCTGCTTCAGTTAACTCTTCAAGCGTAGAGCGAAAGGCTGCAACTAATGTCGTTGGCAAGTCTTGAATAAAGCCTACAGTATCCGTTAACAACACATGAAAACCACTAGGTAACTTTAATTTTCTGGTGACCGGGTCCAACGTCGCAAATAACAAATCTTCTTCAAACACATCCGCTTTCGTTAGCCGATTTAGCAGTGTTGACTTCCCTGCATTCGTGTAACCCACGAGTGCTATTTGAAACGCCTTTTTATCTTTTCTGCGCTCTCGGTATAGGTCACGATGTTTGACGATTCGTTTTAGCTGATCCTTAATTTCATCCATTCTTCTGCGAATATGTCTACGATCTGTTTCTAGTTGGGTTTCACCTGGCCCCCTCGTACCAATTCCCCCACCTAGTCGAGAAAGGGAATGTCCTTGGCCTGTTAATCGCGGCAATAGATAGTTAAGTTGTGCTAATTCTACTTGAAGCTTTCCCTCTTTTGATCTAGCCCTTTGAGAAAAGATATCTAATACAAGCTGGGTACGATCAATAATACGCGCATTAAGACGATCATTGAGGTTTCGCATTTGACTTGTCGACAGTTCGTCATTAAAGATAACGACATCAACGTCTAATTCGTCAACGAGGACTTCAATCTCTTCGACCTTCCCTCGCCCGATATAGGTAGCTTTATCGACTTGATGACGATTTTGGGTGACGGAGCACACAACAACTCCACCTGCAGTTTTGACAAGCGAGGCTAATTCTTCTAAAGAATACTTGAACTGGTGTTCATCTACCTCAACGCTTTTACAACCCACGATTATGACTTTTTCTTCAGTACTAACGTTAACTTCTTTCAAGAAAAACACAACCTTCTATGTATAAGTTCTTTTATTACTATAATCTTTTTAAACAAAAAAAGAAAGAACAGCTAAAAATCAGTGATTATTTACATAAATGAGCATGGAAAAAGGTGCGGAATACTCTCACACCTTATCCTCTTCATAATCGATTAAGAAGTCTTCACTCTTTAGTGTTAACAACGATTGGCGATCATAATTACCGCCATAGAGAATACGGATCGCCTGTTTCCTTACTGCTTTTTCAATAAGGTTCCTAATTAATCTTCCATTGCTAAAATGATGAGGGTTCTCATAACGTTGCCTCTGGATATAGTCTCGTAGCTTCCATTCTGCTTCTTTGGAGATTTCGTACTCTTTATCTTTCACCATCTTCCTTGCAATTTCCATTAGTTCATCGTTAGAATAGTCAGGAAATTTCATTGTTATTGGAAACCTTGACGGTAATCCCGGGTTTAGTGATAAGAAGTTTTCCATTTCACGTGAATAACCTGCTAAAATTAAAATAAAATCATGTTGTTGATCTTCCATAGCTTTCACGAGTGTGTCAATCGCTTCTTTCCCGAAATCTTTTTCTCCGCCTCTTGCAAGCGAGTATGCTTCATCGATAAAAAGGATCCCTCCAACTGCTTTTTTAATCAATTCTCTTGTTTTTTGTGCGGTATGACCGATATACTCTCCAACCAAGTCGGCGCGTTCAACCTCAATTAAATGCCCTTTTGATAAGACTTCCATTTCTCTGAACAGATGCCCTAATAACCTTGCAACTGTTGTTTTCCCTGTACCAGGATTCCCTTTAAAAACCATGTGTAACACTTGTTTACTCGCTTTGAGACCTTGTTCTTTACGGCATTTGTTCACAAATAGCCACGCATATATTTCCTTTACAAGTTGCTTCATTTCTTTCAACCCAATTAGTTCTTCAAGGTCCTTTTCAATCTTTTCTAGAATAAGATGCTTACTTTTCTCTTGTTCGGGAAAAATCATTTGATTATCATTCGTTTTTTTGCGCATGTCTTTTTTATTCAGCACAATATTTATTTGACCGCGTGACCTTAATGACAAGGGTTTTTCCAATGTATTTCACCACCCTATATGTTGTTCTGTTAAATGAATTATTGTTGAAGAAAATTCTAGTAAAATTAAACCTATGAAGTTCACCTAAGTACTTAACAGTATACGCAGTTTGGAAATATCTGTGACAATCGCCTACTTTTATCGACCTAATATTTTGCCATCACTAAATTAATAGCATTCATTTAATAAGTATGACAACTTAGGCTTATCCAAAAACCATATTCGGCGATTGTTTTTTAAAAAGCTCTTTATTGGCAAAGAGAGCCTGATAAAAACAAAAAAACTCCCAACATGGAAGTTTTTTTGTTTAAGGGTTTAATCTTGTGCCAAAGCGACATTCTTTTGTGGTGAAAACGTAGAAATCGCATGTTTATAAACAAGTTGCTGTTTACCCTCAGTTTCTAAAATAATGGTGAAATTATCAAAACCCTTAATTAATCCACGCAATTGGAA
Source organism: uncultured Bacillaceae bacterium (assembly GCA_964541705.1). Classification (GTDB taxonomy): domain Bacteria; phylum Bacillota; class Bacilli; order Bacillales; family Anaerobacillaceae; genus Anaerobacillus. The sequence goes on from CAZIRM010000050.1 coordinate 7,136, forward strand.
GCCATTCAAAAGGAAAACGGTAACAGGGATGTTTTCTTTTCTTAGTTGGTTTAAAAAAACGTCTTGAATATTTACACTTTGTTGTTTCATAAGATAGTCCTCCTCTAATTTCAATACTTAAGTAATTCGCTATTAAGTTAAGCTTTCCTCTAAAAATATTTGAATTTCTTTTTCTTTTTCTAAAACATTTGCATTGGTCATGTCAAACCATGCTAACTCCATTTTATTTCGAAACCATGTTAATTGCCGCTTGGCATATCTTCTAGAGTTTCTTTTTAATCGTTCAATTGCTTCTTCTTTCGTCACATACCCTTCGATGTACTCAATCATTTCTTTATATCCAATCGCCTGAACGGACTGACAGTTTCTAATTCCTCGATCATAAATACTCTGAACTTCTTCTAAGAGTCCCTCAAAAACCATTTGATCGACACGCTGATTTATTCTTGTGTATAATTGAGCACGCTCCATTGTTAAACCGATAACCGCAATGTTGTATGGTGACACTGTTGACCTCAACTCTTGTTCATGTATGGTTTTTTTGGTCAAATGATAGACTTCAAGTGCACGGATCACTCTTCTATAGTTATTTGGATGAAGCGCCTCATAACTCACTGGATCAATATTTTTTAATTTTTCATGTAATGCCTCTACTCCATACTTACGAACAAATTGCTCAAGTGATTCACGATATTCGAGATCAGCAGTGACAGCTGAAAACTGGTAATCATATAAAATAGAACTTATATAAAGCCCAGTCCCTCCAACGATAATTGGTATTTTCCCTTTGTGATTGATTGACGTTATTAAAGGTTTGACCAGTTCTTGAAATTCCGCAACCGAAAAAGAGTCTGTTGGTTCTTTAATATCTATTAAATGATGTGGAATCCCTTGCATTTCTTCTTTTGTTACCTTGGCGGTGCCAATATCCATGCCCTTATAAATTTGCATAGAGTCCCCACTAATGATTTCCCCTGAGATTTTTTTTGCAAGCTCAACACCAAGTTTAGATTTCCCTACTGCAGTTGGACCTACAATAACAACTAGTTTTTCTTTCATTTGTTTTCTCCTCTTACTTGTTAAGCTCAATTGTTCCATAATGAAACTGAGAAGTAGGACGTGTATGAACTGTAAAGCCATGTTTTTTAAAACGCAAACTCTTCCAGTGGTCTTTTAGGACAACGCGCTGCTTTGCTACTCTCTTAGCTTGTTCAATCGTTTCTTCAGTCAAGTCGCTGTATTCTGCTAAATGACGTATCGGGTTAATGCCGTGTGAGGATAGCACCTCGGTTTCAAACATCGGATCAAAATAAACGATATCAAATGAATCATCCAACTGTTCCTTTAAAAACTGTAAATGATGACTCGTGATCACCTTTATTCTCTGCATCGCTGCAACCATTTCTTTTACATTACTATCCCAAGAAGACAATCCACGTTTAACAAGGTAAGCGGCATATTTGTTTGCTTCTATTCCTACAACGCTGCCAGAAGAACCTGCTACAACGCTTGCCAATATGCTATCAGAAGCCAAACCTAATGTACAGTCGAGAATCGAACTTCCTTCTACGATTTGCGCTGCCGCTATAAAAGGATCGCCCTCATCCTGCAAGTAACGTTTAACACGAAAGCTTGAAGAATTAGGGTGAAAAAAGAATGGCTGTGTCTGGTCTTTAAAGTGAATTTCTAAACGATTTTTTCCTACCAAGATGAGATCTCCATGATTAGACTGAATTTCTGTTAAGGGCAATTTTTCTCTTGGTATGAAGGGGATTTGTAAATCCTTACTAATTTTAATCGCTTCTTGATTTAATGCAAACGTTGTTCGAAGTGCGGTAGTTACAATCATTGTATAAGTCCTCTATCTTATCTTAACCAAAATTTTCTTTTTTTAAAGGGGGTCATCAAAAGATTGTGCTAATTAAATTGGTTTTAACAACACATCAGAGGAGATCCTCCTTTACATAATCCTCTTAAACATCTTTTCCATCTCATAGGTTGTAAACTGTATAAAGATCGGTCGACCATGCGGACAGGTGAATGGATCCTCGCATTTTCTCAATGTTTCTAGCAAACTAAACATTTCATCATTCCGCAAGTATCGATTCGCTTTTATTGAAGCTTTACAAGCCATTAATATTGCTGCTTCTTCTCTAAGTTTTTTTATATTTATCTTACGTTCACGAATCACCGTTTCAATAATCTCCTGAATGATGACTTTTTCAATCCCTTTTGGAAACCAAGTAGGATATGAACGGACCAAAAAGCTTTGCTGTCCAAAAGGTTCTAAAAAGAGGCCGACCTCTTCTAGCGATGGAGTATTTTCTTTTATCCGATCACATTCTACTTGTGTAAACTCATATGTGAGTGGCACTAGCAAATCTTGAAGTTCATTCTCAACCTGACCAACTTTCTCTCGATAGTACTCATACTTGATTCGTTCTTGTGCAGCATGCTGATCAATAATATAAAGCCCCTGATCATTTTGAGCTAAAATATAGGTCCCGTGCATTTGACCGATTGGATAGAGCACCGGAACTCGTTGCTGCTGGTCGACGGAGCGGGCAACGTCCATTTCACTTTCCATCTCTTTTGTCTCTCTAGCTTTATCCATGTCTTCGTCACGTATCTCGACTACGTTTTTAAACGTGTCTATTTCTTCTGTTTTTTCGCGAACAACTGCTTGTGTCGCGGGAATAGGTTCAGGCTCATCCTTAATAACATTATCCTCATGTGTAATCGTAAGCTTCAACTGTTCTGCTTTAGGTTTTTCGTACGAATGACTCTTCATTGCCGGAATTAGCTGTACTTCTTTAAATGCTGATTTGATCGACTCTGTTACCAAATGGTTAAGTTCATCTTCTTTACTTAATCGGACCTCTAACTTCGACGGATGAACGTTCACATCAATTAAGATCGGGTCCATCGAAATATCAAGAACAACAATAGGAAATCGACCGATTGGTAAGAGCGTGTGAAAGCCTGTTTGTATTGCTTTTGTTAACGGATAATTTCTTATATATCGCTGATTAATAAATGTTGAAACATACTGCCGAGACGCCCGTGTCATTTCCGGTTTACATACATAACCTTTGACTTTAAAATCTAGGTTTTCATTCTCGATGTAGATCATCTTCTTTGCTACGCTCGTTCCATAGATTGAAGCAATAACTTGTAATAGATCGCCTTTTCCATTCGAAGAAAAAACTTCTTTACCGTTATGTTCTAATCGAAAGGCTACTGATGGGTAGGCAAGGGCCAAGCGATAAATATAATCAGTGATATGCCCTAGTTCAGTGTGAACAGTCTTCAAATATTTTAGTCTTGCTGGCGTATTGTAAAAAAGGTTTGTAATCGTTATATCAGTCCCTTTTCTACTTGCAGCAGTTTGATGTGTAACAACTCGACCTCCTTCGATGACTACATGAGTACCAGGGCCCTCACTTGTACATGTCTTCATCTCTAAGTGTGAAACAGAGGCAATACTCGGCAGAGCTTCTCCCCTAAATCCTAACGTATTAATCCGAAAAAGGTCTTTATCATTTTTGATTTTGCTTGTTGCATGACGGTCAAAGGCTAAAAGGCAATCCTCGCGTTCGATGCCATCTCCATTATCGACAATTTGAATCTTTTGCAACCCTGCTTCTTCAATTTCAATATTTATATTTGTACTATTGGCATCAATGGCATTCTCAACTAATTCCTTAACAATTGAAGCTGGTCGTTCGACAACCTCACCAGCTGCAATTTTATTTGATAAGTTTTCATCTAATTTAACAATTTTACCCATAGCGTGCCCCTCTATTTTAAAAAAACGAAAAGTTTAACCTTTTAATGATTTCTGAAGCTCGTTTATTGTTTGAATCGCTTCAATTGGTGTCATATTTAAAACATCGATATCTTTCAGTTTTGTTATCGCTGTCCGTTCCACATCTTTTAAAGGTTTTATTGTTCGTTCTTCCTTAATTTTTGGTATCTCTTCTTCAAATAACTGCAATTGTACAGGTTGCTCGTGTGCAATCGTCTTCTGTTTAGTAACCGTAAGCTTAGCACTTTGCTGCTCAAATGATGACAGAATTTCTTGCGCTCGAGTGATGATCTTCTCCGGCAGCTCTGCTAATTGTGCGACATGAATCCCATAACTTTTATCGGCTTGTCCATCAACAACTTTATGCAAGAATACGACTTTTCCGTTTTCTTCAATTGCTGAGACATGTACATTTTTTAGCGCACACAACTCATTTTCCAAAGTTGTTAGTTCATGATAATGAGTAGAAAACAATGTCTTACAACCAATACCTTCATGAATATACTCAATGATTGATTGAGCAAGTGCCATTCCATCATACGTAGATGTTCCTCTACCGATTTCATCTAATAATATTAAACTGTTTTTTGTAGCTTTAGATATTGCATTTTTCGTTTCTAGCATTTCTACCATAAACGTACTTTGCCCACTGGCTAAATCATCTGCGGCTCCGATTCTCGTAAATACTTGATCAAATAGTGGTAGTTGGGCAGTGGTAGCTGGAACGAAACAGCCTATTTGAGCCATAATCGATGTTAAGGCTACTTGCCTCATAAAGGTACTCTTACCTGCCATGTTCGGACCGGTGATTAAGAACATTTCTCTTTCTTGATCCATTTGAACATCATTCGCTACATAATCACCACTGTTTAATACTTTTTCAACCACTGGATGGCGGCCGTCCGTAATCGTTAACTGGCGATCGTTTGTAAGTTCGGGTTTGACATAACGATTTTGCTCACTTGCAGTTGCAAAACTTTGTAACACATCAAGGGCGCTAATTTTCTTTGCTAATTGTTGCAGACGCGATATATATTGTTTTACTTGCTCACGTAACTCGACAAAAAGATCATATTCCAATTGCTCAATTTTTTCTTCAGCTTCTAAAATTAACGCCTCTTTTTCTTTTAACTCGGGTGTAATAAAACGTTCCGCATTTGAAAGTGTTTGCTTCCGCTCATAACGACCTTCAGGCAAATGAACTAAATTAGCTCTCGTAACCTCAATATAATACCCAAACACTTTGTTGTAACCTACTTTTAATGATTTGATACCTGTTTCTTGTTTTTCCTTTTGTTCAAGCTCTACTAACCAATTTTTACCGTTTCTACTTGCATCACGGTATTGATCTAATTGTGGGTGATAACCATCTTTAATCATCCCACCCTCTCGAACTGAAAGAGGTGGATCGTTTTTAAGAGCAGCTACTAGCAACTCTAGCAAATCTTCACAAGGATCAATATTTATTAATAGGTTTGCCGCATATTCATTATTTAATAAAGATACCGTTTGTATAATCGATGGGACTTGTTGTAGCGAGCGCTTTAATTGAATTAAATCTCTAGCATTGACATTCCCATATGAAATCTTGCCAGCAAGTCGCTCAAGATCGTAAACCTCTTTTAACTGTTCTCTTAACTCTTCTCGCTCAAAATATTGATTTGATAACGTCTCAACCATACCCAAACGTTCTTCTATATTTCTCTTGTTTAATAAAGGCCGCTCTAACCATTGCTTTAATAGTCGACCACCCATAGCGGTTACGGTTTTATCGAGAATCCATAGAAGTGAGCCTTTCTTTTTCTTCTCTCGAATTGTGTCTACTAACTCTAGATTGCGCTTTGAAAAAAGATCAATCTTCATGTACTCGTTCGGTAAGTAATGTACGACCTTTTGCATATGGTCGAGGGAACGTTTTTGAGTACGGAAAATATAGGTTGCTAATCTTCCATAAGCTTCAATTAGTTTTTGATCTGTTAAGTCCTCGCATAAAGCCGAAAAGTCTGACTTTAGTTCAGTCTCTGCTTCATAAGAAATGGTAGTATTTAATTGTCCGACTAATTGCTGTTTTTTTATGTTGCATAAGTCTGGAGACAAGATAATCTCTTTCGCCCCAAGTGTTGCAACTTCATTGATGACTTCTTGCCAACCACCCTCAATGAATGAAAC
>CAZIRM010000051.1:0-13056 GCA_964541705.1 uncultured Bacillaceae bacterium
CTAATTTGAACAAAAACCACCTATTTTTGCTGGCATAATGTGCCCGTTTACAAGATTACGTTGTTGTTTATGATTCTGATCGTATATCGAGGGATAATTTAGAATCCCTTTATATTTATAAGCGATTAACACAGGCGGGAATAAACCTTATCTGTATAGCTGACAATATTGATACAAGAGATCCAAGAGCGAAAATTCTTTACCAAATCATGTCATTAGTTGCTGAATTAGAAAGAGATATGATTATTTTCCGAACAAACTCTGGCATGGAAAAAAGAGCTTCTGAAGGACATTTTAATGGAGGCGTAATTTATGGATATGCATCAAAGAATAAGAAACTTAAAATTGTGCCTGAAGAAGCAAAAGTCATAAATTATATTTTTGAGAAGTATGCGATAAATCAGTGGGGTTATAGAAAAATAGCGTCACACCTAAATACTTTAGGTATCACTACTAAAAAAAATAATTTATGGTCAATAACTGCCGTAAAAACGATACTAAGTAACCCCATATATATTGGCAAAGTAAAGTGGCGGAATGAACTGAGAGATGGAAAACATGCTCCCATCATAGATATAGAATTATGGGTGAAAACACAGCAAGTAATGGATCTAAACAGTTATGTGCAGGAGAAGTTGCATCCTGGAAGCTTCCCCTTATCAGGTTTGTTAAAATGTCCAGAATGTGGTTCAGCCATGGTACAAGGAAATAGCAGTCCAAAATACAAATACTACCAATGCTCCAGAAATAAGAACAGTGGTAGTAAGGCATGTTCCTCAAACCTTGTAAAAAAGGATTATGCTGAGCAACATGTATTTGATCAATTATTTTGTGATTTGCAAAAATACAATGTTAAAGAGCCATTGATTAAAATGATTCACTCATACGCCATGAGTGAAATTGAGCCATTGGAAACAACTATCAAGACGTATGAAGTTGAGTTAGAGGAATTAAAAACGAAGAGAAAAGAACTTATAAATTGGAGGCTAAAAGATATTATTTCAGAAGAGATTTTAAAAAAGGAAATGGAAGATTTACGAGAGGAAGAAAAATTAATAATAACTCGAATTGAAAAATTACAGCACCTCATTAAACTCAGAGATAAAACCTTTTTAACCAATATCATTTCAACTTCACTACACGATCTAAAGAACTTTTTCAATATTATCGAAGATGATGACAAAAAGGAATTACTTCGTTCTCTCATTGAAGAGATTCACGTAAATCCAGGAAAAACTACTAAGGATAGAACGATCAAAGAAGTGATTTATAAGTTTGATTTAAAATATTTGAATCAATTGAACTAAGAGAAGGGGAACATCCTTTCTCTTTTTTGTGTTTCATATTAAAATTACAAGGAAGGGAGGATTATTATGCACGAAATAAAACGTGTCGCAATTTACTGTAGGGTTTCTACCGAAGAGCAGGCAACGGAAGGATACAGCATATCTGCCCAATTACAAACTTTACGTCAATATACTCAATTATATGGTTGGGAGATTGCAGAGGAATATGTAGATGAGGGAATAAGTGGAAAGAACATTAGCGGTCGCCCTGCAATGCAAAAACTTATTTCAGATGTTGAAAAGGATAAATTTCAAGCTGTTCTTGTTTGGAAGATCTCACGCCTATCACGAAATATGTTAGATACTCTCACTTTATTAGACAAATTCGAAGATTATGGAGTAAAGTTCATCTCTTACTCTGAAAACTTTGATACAGGCAGTCCAATTGGTCGTTTAGTTGTTCAACTAATGGCTTCCATTGCAGAAATGGAGCGTAATACGTTATCTGAGAACGTTAAGCTCGGAATGAAACAGAGAGCATTAGAAGGTTCATGGAATGGAGGCGTTGTATTTGGCTACGATACAATTGAAAAAGAGCTTGTGATCAACAAAAAGGAAGCTGAGATTGTACAACAAATCTATCAACTATATGCCAATGGTAAAGGCTTAAAGTCAATCGCAAACTACTTAAATAAAGCAGGTTACAGAACTAAACGGAATTGTTATTTTTCGATAAACGGTGTAGCTCAAATCTTAGACAATGTTATCTATAACGGGAAGATCAGTTGGTTAAAAGTTGAAAATTGGGATACAAAACGGAGGAGAGGGAAAAATCCAAATCCTATCCTTGTAGAAGGACAGCATGAAGCCATTATTTCCGATGAATTATGGAGTATGGTACAAGCAAGGCGGAAAAGTAAATCATTTAAACAAAGGCAATCTAATGAACCATTTTTACTTAGCAGTCTTTTACGTTGCCCCGATTGTGGTCAAGGTATGGTTCCTGCCATTACAACAAATAAACGAAAGGATGGAACAAAGAAGAAATATCGTTATTATGTTTGCTCTAACTTTCATAACAAAGGTTCATCTGCATGTAGAGCAAATTCAATAAAAGCATATGATGCAGAATACGAAGTAATTAATAAGATTGAGAAGATCCTTTCCAACCAAAATCAGTTATTCTCTAAACTTCAATCTATAAATACTACTTCGATTGAATCTTTAAACCAACTCAATAGTGAATTGAAACAATTAGAAAATCGCCTATCAGAAATACAAGAGCTACAGAATCGTTACTTGGAAGCATTTGAGCAAAAGACCTTACCAATAGCAATCTTGCAAGAACGATTACAGCATGTCTCTAAAGAAAAAGCAGAGTTAGAACAAAAGCACAATGAAATCACTGGGCAATTAAGCTCGAACGATGCAAAAGTAATAAAACCAGAACTGATTCAAAAGCTTTTAGAAAAATTCCTTTTAGTCTATAAACAATCATCAAGAGAAAGGCAAAAACAGTTACTTCAACTTTTGCTTAATAAAATTACAGTAAAGCATCCAATTGGTCAATCACGAATGGTCGATCAAATTGAACTCGACTTTGACTTTTCAGAGGTCAATATTTCTAAGACCTTTACACTTATCCACATGTTGAACTATGAAACGGATAATGTTGATGATTATTCACAACCATTACCCGCTTCCGATAACAAAATACCACCTTATCTTCAACTTTTTTTGCCTCTATTTATGGTACGGTTCTCCCCTATTAATCTTAAAAGCTCGGTACACTTGTTCAACAAGTATTATGCGCATAAGCTGGTGTGGGAAGGTCATTTTAGAAAACGAAAGTTTGGCGTTTGCCCTCTGCAAGACTGTTTTACTTAGTCCTAGTGAACCACCAATAATGAACGTTACTTTACTTTTACCGTAGGTTGCTAATTGATCAAGTTCTTTTGCTAACTTTTCTGAGCTCCACACTTCCCCGTCTATAGCTAAGGCAACGACATACGCATCTTGTGCTACTTTTGCTAAAATACGCTCGCCTTCTTTCTCCTTAACTTGTAGCATCTCTGCCTCGCTAAGCTGCTCTGGTGCTTTCTCATCACTTACTTCGATAACCTCTATTTTTGCATACGCACCCAGACGTTTTGTATATTCGTTAATTCCACTTACTAAATACTTTTCTTTTAATTTACCAACTGTAACAATTGAAATATTCATCAAAGTTATCCACCTTATTAAAGTTTATCCACATAACTTATCCACATATACACAGGGTGACTGTATATTATCCACTAACTTTATACATTGCTTGCTCGTTACAATAAAAACAATTTGTGGATAAGTGATGTTTGTTTTCTAATTTTTCTAAAGTTGGGGCGACTTCTTCCTCATCGACCACTGAATCAAGTGCTAACTCTACGTGTTCTTCACAGCAAAAGTACATTTTCTTTCACTCTTTTCTTGGGAATTTGTGCTACTATTCATTTTAGCTATTTTTATTATTTTTATCCACAGATTATCTAGAATTGGTGAAAAGCGTTCTTACCGTGACCTTCTCTACGATGACTCAAACTTATCCACCGATTTTATTTTCAAAAAATGGACAGCCCAAAAGGTAAGTTGTGACCTTTTGGGCTGTCTCTTTAACTATAATGCTTGTTTTACTAATTTTAAAACTGTTGTCTCTTTTTTACCGTCCCGATAGTACGTAACCTCTAACTCGTCGCCAATACTTTTCTTTGTGTACAAGAACTTGCGTAGATCGTGTGTATCTTTTACTTCTTCACCATCCAGCTTAACGATAACATCGTATTGTTGCAGCCCAGCACGATCGGCTGGTGACAAAGGTTCCACTCGCTCTAGTACAATTCCAGCTTTTATTTCCTCCGGTAATTTAAACGTTTCTCTCCAATGTACACTCGGTATTTCTGACAGGGAACGAATCATAATCCCCATTTGCGGGCGTTGAACTTCACCATACTTTTCAAGATCATCAATAACCGGAATGGCAACGGCACTAGGGATAGAAAAGCCAATTCCTTCAACAGTGCCTCCGATTTTCATTGAGTTAATACCAATTACCTGACCTTGAATATTAATCAATGCCCCACCACTATTTCCTGGATTTATAGCGGCATCTGTCTGCAATACTTCTGCCTCCCAATCAATACGGCCATCACGGTTTAAATCGACTGGAACACTTCTTTCTGTAGCACTAATAATACCTTGAGTGACCGTACGAGAGAATTGTAAACCAAGAGGGTTTCCAATTGCAATGGCTGGTTCTCCAACCCTCAAAGTTTCGGAATTACCAAACTCTGCAACGACGTCAATTCCTTCAGCATCAATTTTTAGAACGGCTAAATCTGTAATGAGGTCTTTACCTAACACTTCGGCCGAAACTCTTGTTCCATCCGCTAAACTTACTTCTACTTCAGTCGCACCATCTATCACATGATGATTGGTGACGATGTAGGCATTACCGCCGTTCTTTTTATAAATAACTCCTGATCCAGTACCTTCTCCTGAACTTTCCCAAAAATTATGTGATTGTTTGATGTTGATAACCCCAACTACGGCGTCTGAGACTCGCTCAACTGCGGTTATGACGTCAGAGCTCACTTCAATGCTAACAGTTTGGTCAATAGGCGATGGCATTGGTCTTGCATCAGTAGTGATAGCTTGATTGATATCTTCCTTTTTTACAATATCATAAGGAAAGTATCCTAGGTTTGAGAGGATAGGTACACTAAATAGAACTAGGATTGCACCTAACATAGAACTAGCAATGGCCACGATAATTAAGCTTTTGTGGCTAACTTTTTTCCTCCTTCTCTGCAGTTGAAAGTGATCATCATAGTATCCCATAATATCCGCTCTCCTTTATCGTTAATGAATTTCTTCTCGAAAATGAGTCATACAAACAATAGATCATTGAAAAATGGTTTGGGTGCAACGATCTATTGATCTAAGACAAAAATAATGTATGGTGACATTCATTGAAATCCTTTTGATTATTATTTTACAACAGACTAATCTAAAATCTAGTAAAAGTAAGTATCTTTTATAATTTTTCACACTTTTATATAATTACCACATTTTTCATTATTATACTAGTGTGAGCCTTGTTGGTACGTTGGGATCAGTATCAATTAATTCCAGATTGTCACCAACAAATACTTCGTAATCTGCTAACGTTTGTTCTACGGTCAATCGTGCTAAATCTTTCATATTATTGTCCTTACTTAAATGAGCTAAATACACGCGCGTGTGTTTGTCACCGATCACTTCTGCAAGTGCAATCGCGGCATCTTCATTTGAAACGTGACCAACGTCACTTAAAATTCTTCTTTTGACACTCCATGGATACTTGCCCATTCGTAACATATTTGTGTCGTGGTTCGATTCAAAGATAAACACATCCGAATGCTTAATTGTGCCTTTCATACGATCGCTGACGTATCCTGTATCGGTCATAACCGACAGTTTTCTACCTTGGTGATGAAAGACGTAAAACATGGGTTCGACAGCGTCATGCGAGACACCAAATGACTCAATTTCTATATTGCCAAAGCTTTTTGTTTCGCCTACATTAAAGGTGAATTTTAGATCTGTATCTATTTTACCAACAAGACTATCCATTGCTTGCCATGTTTTTTCATTTGCATACACGGGAATGTTAAACTTTCTTGCTAATATTCCAACTGCTTTAATATGGTCACTATGTTCATGGCTAACTAAAATCGCATCTATTTCATTTGGTGAGCATTCTACCTTCTTTAATAATGCCTCCATTGCCTTTCCTGTTAGGCCTGCATCAAGTAATATCCTTTGCTGTTCGGTAGCTACATAAATAGCGTTTCCTGTACTTCCACTCGCTAAAACACTATATTGCAAACTCATTGTTGTCACTCCATCTATTGTATATTTTGTATGACGCCGCCTATTGCATCGACATAAAAGAGATCATCGTTTACTCTTACATTCCACATTGGTGCAAAGATTTGAATTTCTCCCAATGGTTTAAACAAGCTAATATAACTTAACTCTACGCTATCAATCTCACTTTCTGACGGAATTAAAGGTTCATTTAATAGAATCTCAATGGCTTTTAATCCCGAGATCATTTCTTGCTCCCGACCTTCCGGGGATATAGTTAGATACATTTGCTTATAACCGACAATGCTTTTTGAAGCATCGAGCTCTATTATTAGAGGGTAATCCTCTTCAAAATTATCAATTCGTTTCCCTTCATATGTTTGGTAGAAAAGCAATTGTCTAGCTTCCTCATCGTAATGAGAATATCGATATTCTTTTCCAAACTGAATATGATCTACAGCATAACTTTTTGCAAATTCAGCTAACTGATTTTCTTCCCCTGTGAAGCTGATTGATTCAGCTAACTCTACGGATACAACATGATTGATTATCTCTACCCTAGCAATATTACTCACTTCACTAAAGTTAACAGTTTGAGAGAATTGATCTATTGTTGCACTGAGGTATGTCCCTAATAAAGGTTCGTCTTTTATTTCTGAACGCAACGTTATATTTTCTTCTTGAAGCCTCTCCTGCACAGTTGCCTCTGCTCGTAAATTTAATTTACTAGCTGTCTGTTTCTGGTTTAATTGATACCCTAAGAAAAGATTTAAACAAAGAAATGTTAAAATGAATATTGTTTTTGCATTACTCCAATCCATCTTGTTCCACATCGCTTTCTTCGGTTAATCCTTCGGGTTCAACTTCTAATGGTACCCATTGATTATTATATAGAATAAACCAGCTTGGCTCAAAAATAATAAACGACTGTCTCTTTTCCATCACATACCCGATTGCAATATCTCTTAATGCATATGAATTAAAATCTTCTATTTGTTCTATTGCTGCCGATAACGCATACCCAGATGGTAGTGTGACGGTTTTCTTTATATTTAAAGGATCTTCATTTAATCGAAATAATGATCTAACATATTGTTCTATTTGGTTTCCTTCTGAACGGAATATCCTCATTTCATATAGCCTTTCTAATTGTGAAGGACGCGCAGCTAGAACCGGTAGCTGATTTACTGTTAACCGGTAGACAATCTCATCATTCCCACTTGTTGAACTCAGATGATCAATATAATAACCAGTTGTTAACCCACCATGACTATTCAGAAAATCAATAGAGCTGTTAATCATATGTCTATTGCTTCGCTCAGCAATTTCTATAGAACCTGGATTTATATAACGAAGAATGTCTCCATTCTGAACGATATTAACCATCCTACTACCATCGGTAAAAGACTCATCACCATTTGGGTGCATATAGTGTTTTACGTTATTTGGATCGTTAAATAAAACTTGCTTTAGTTGCTCTGGTGCGATTACTTCTGTCATATACGTTAAACTATTTATTTCGACTTCTTCTACTGGTAAATAGACGATAGATTTATTACTGCTCGCTGACATGGCAACACGATATAGAAAAACACTCACAAGATCTTGCTTCTCCATGTTTAAAAAATCTGCTTTAAACTCTTCTAGATCTAAATTTGTTCTCCCTGTAACGCTAAGACGTTCAACTGATGAATACAACTTGATATATACTCTGTTAGGTTCCTTATCCTCATTAATAAATAGAATCAGCCGATCGACGTCCGTAAATAATACATCATCTGCTTCTCTTAAAGGAAGTAACTCTCTTATTATCTCGCTTGGCATGGGAAGCGGAAAGATGACCTCCACGCCATTCACCTCGATAGGTGCAGCAGGATTCAAGTTACTAATTGTGTATTGGTCAATGACCACATCTTGGAGGTTTGCATAAAGCTGGTGAAAGATGTCGGTGCTTTCTTTAACCATGTAGGACACTTCGTCTTGATGGACAACTAGTTGCTTTGGTCTAATAACTTGGACCAACGATTTCTCTTCGCCTATCATTGTATTATCAATATAGTCAACATTTAAAATATCGTACTCTGGTTGGAATGTCCAAATATTCCAAGTAAGAAATATGCTTAAACAAATTAATAACCACAAGATCGTCGTTTTAATTGATTCGATCATTATTTTTCACCCCATTGGAAGCACAAGGTAAGATAATTGAAAATGTTGTCCCTACATCCCATTCGCTTTCCACAAATATTTTTCCACCGTGAGCAACGATGATCTCTTTGGCAATTGCTAGACCTAAGCCAGTACCACCCAACTTTCTTGATCTTGCTTTGTCAACCCGATAAAAACGATTAAAAATTTGCGAGATATTTTCTTGTGGGATTCCAACTCCTTGATCACTGACTGAAATCGTATAATTTTCTTTATTCTTCTTCAATGAAATTGTAATTGTACCGCCCTCTGGTGAATATTTAATTGCATTGGATAAAATGTTATCAAATACCTGAATCATCTTGTCTCGATCGATATTTATAAGAACACCTTTTTTGGGAATCTCTCGTTTAAAGTACATCGATTCTTGATTTGAAACCATTTCAAATCGGTCAATAATTTTGTGTAAAAATCTAGCCACATCAACTGTTTATAACAAAGATTTGTAGTCTTTTTGATCCATTTTGGAAAGCTGAAACAAGTCATTAACCAGGCGAATCATTCTTTCTGTCTCCGTTTGAGCAACTTGCAAGAATTTCGGAGCAATCGTAGGGTCGTGCAAAGCACCATCCTGTAAAGCCTCTAAATAACTTTTCATCGAAGTTAATGGGGTTCGCAATTCATGGGAGACGTTGGCCACGAACTGTCTTCGTGCAGTTTCTATTCTTTCTTCTTCTGTCACATCGTGAATGATAATAATTAGGCCATTTACTTCCTGTTCCTCTTTTTGTATGACGGAAAAGTTGACTTCAAGGATAAGTTTGGTATCTACATCACTGAAATCTAATAATAGCCTCTCACATTGGTATAAATCTTCCATAGATTTTGTATCTTTAACTTCTAACAACTCAAGAATTGAGCATTTTCCAATTACTTCTTCTTGATTAACATTTAGCAGCGTCTCTGCTTGCTTATTCATGAGAATAATTTCACCGTGTGGGTCTGTCGCCAAAACCCCATCCGTCATATTTGAAAGTACTGACTTTAGTTTTCTTTTTTCTTCTTCCGTGGTTGCATTTGCCTTCATCAACTTTTGGGTAAGCTCGTTAAAAGCAGAAGCTAGCTGACCGATTTCGTCTTTTCCATATACACGGACCTTTCTCGTGAAATCCCCTTTTCCCATTACCTTTGCTTGTTTGTGCATATCTAAAATTGGCCTAGTAATTGTTCTTGCAAGAAGAATTCCTAACAACACTGTAATGACTAATGCAATGATTGTTCCGGTCATTAATATCGTATTTACTTGCTGGACCTGTTCATATATGTCTTCTAACGAAGCTTCGATATAAACCGCGCCGATCGTTTGATTTTCTGATTTTATAGGAATAGCTAATACTCTCATTCGTTGGCTTGTTTGGGGGTCACGAAGAATGTCTGCAGCTTTGATTCCTACTAAAGCCCGTTTCACACGAACTTCTGTCGTTCGTTGTCCAACATTTTGACGTTTTTGAAAATTTGATGTACTTAAAACTACTTTGTTTTTATCAATAATTTGAACGTCAGCGTTATCAACAGCAAAAAGATCTCTCAATAGAGCATCAATATCCGCACGTAACGAAGGTGTCGTTTCATCGCGTTCTTTTCTCATTTCTTGCTCTACATTATAGGCAATTAATTTAGCCCTTTCATCAAGCATACTCAGGTGATTCTCAATTAATTGTGATTCCACTTGGTTGGTAAAATACACACTCATGACCTGCATTGCAATCAATATTAAAAGGACATAAATGATAACAAGCTTTACATGAATCGATTTAAAAAAACCGACTTTTTTCATAACTTAATTCTCCTCGTGGTTCTTTAAATAATAGCCTACACCTCTTCTTGTAACGATCCAATTCGGCTCGCTCGGGTTATCTTCTACTTTTTCTCTTAATCTCCGAACTGTGACATCAACCGTTCTTAAGTCTCCAAAGTAATCGTAACCCCATACTTCTTGAAGAAGGTGTTCTCTTGTCATTACCTGTCCTAAATGCTTTGCTAAATAATAGATCAGTTCAAACTCTCGATGGGTTAGCTCAATTGGTTCGCCACGTTTTGTAACTAAATAAGCATCCGGTTGAATCGAAAGTGTTCCAATCTGAAGCTCTCTTTTTTGTTTAGTGTTAATTGAATGTTCACTTTTAGGGCTGTGCCTTCTTAAATTAGCTTTTACTCTAGCCAAAAGTTCTCTTGTACTGAATGGCTTAGTTACGTAATCATCCGCACCAAGTTCTAATCCTAGTACTTTATCAATCTCCGAATCCTTTGCTGTAAGCATTACAATTGGCATGTCGTACTCTTTTCTAACTTCACGGCAAACTTCTATTCCATCTTTAATCGGAAGCATAATATCTAAGAGTATTAACTCTGGATTGTACTGCTTAACCTTGTTTAAGGCTTCTTGTCCATCATAAGCGCACTCTACAATAAAGCCTTCTTTTTCCAAATTAAACTTTAAAATATCTGCTATTGGCTGTTCGTCATCTACGACTAGAATTCTTCTTTCCATTGGACACACTCCTACAAGTATTTTCACAGCAATTGTATAATTCCTATTTTACCATAGGTGAATCGGTCACGCCCATAAACTGAGGTTTGATTTGCCTCACTAACAAAACAGCATACACCTAGCTGATTTTAAGGTTTCGCTTCTACTTCGTTCATTTGACCATTGTAAAACACATGGAACTAGTTCACTTCATGGTTTAACTTTTAACTTTTTATGAGGACCACATATTGATAAGTTTTAATTTTTATTTTTTAAAAAACCTCTGGTATGGAACCAGAGGTTTAAAACTGTACATAATTATTTTCAAGTTCGATATATCGTATATCAACTGTTGAACTATCTAATTCAAAAAGTCCATTGGATTTTTTAACTTTCCATTTTGATATACTTCAAAGTGTAGGTGAACACCTGTCGTATTCCCTGTTTCACCCATTGTCCCAATTTTGGATCCTTGAGCGACAGTATCTCCCACTTTCACATCCATTGAAGCTAAATGTGCATATAGTGTTCGAATTCCGTTGTTATGGTCAACGATTATCTTATTACCATAACCACCATCCCACCCAGCAAATGTAACAGTGCCGTTATCGGCAGCTAATATGTTTAAGTTTGTTGGTCTAGCAATATCTATTCCGCGATGAAACCTGCCCCAACGAGTTCCTTGGTAACTTGAGATATATCCTCCGACCGCTGGCCATGCTAGAGTTCCTGTTCCCCTAGAAGGAACAACTTTTGTACCCTTTACGATAACCCGATTTACCGGTTCCTTCGTAACAACTTCCTCTACGATTTGTCTTTTTACGGTTCTTCCATTTTCTCTAACGACACTGTAATGAACAACTCTTTCACCTATTTGTCCTTGCTGTTCAACTTTTGTATCGCCTTTAAACATATTCGAATCTTCTTTTGTTTCTGTTTGGAAAGGAATTTCTTCTTTTGTTTTAATCGCTTCCTCTATAACTACCTTTACAACTGGTTCATAGACCGTAACATTTAATTCGTCCCCGATTCTTATTAATGTATCTTCATTAATCGATGGGTTTAATTCTAAAAGCTCCTTTGTCGAAATCCCATGATCAAGTGCTATCGAGCCTAGAACATCACCTTGTTCAACGATATATTTATCTTCTTCTAATGTACCTAGATTTATTTGTTTAACTGTATTTTCAACAGATAGAATATTCTCTAAGTCCGTAACGACTTTTTTAGCTTCGATCTCTTTTGAAAAACTAACATTGGTAATAATACTTTCTCCAACTTCCGGTTCTTCAATTTCAACTTCATTTTCTTTTGCGTTCAAGATAAACGCTAAATCTTCTTTAGCGATGTACTGCAAATATAGTTCTTCTATTACTTTTTCATACTCACTTAAACTAGCAACATAACTAATCTCAACGCCTTCAACTTCCAGAGCATACGCCTCTGCTTTTATTACTAGTTGGTCTTTCAACTTTTCTAGAGTGTGTCTATTATTTGCGTTAGAAACAAAGACCAACTCTTCAATTAAGTGTAAAGTCTCATCCGCAACAAAACGTATACCTTCATATTCTTCCTGAAATTCATTTATCTTCTTAGATATTACTTGTTCAATTAACTCTTTATCATCAACCAAACCTATTCGTTCTTCACCTATGTATACGTGGTATACTTTTTCAATATTTATTAGAGAGGCTGACTGTGCCTGAACCGTAGGTATATTTATGTAAGCGCTCGCAAAAAGTGTGGTGGCACAAATTCCTGCGAAAGTAATAGGTTTTAATTTTTTGCATGTATTTAAGAATAGATCAATATTCACTTTTGTTTTATCTTGAAGTTTTGTGGGTAAAGATGTAAACCACTTCTTCAGGTTTAACATAGGTATTTCCTCCTAAACTTCTTACATAGTTTTTTATAACCTCTTGTATTCTATCATATTATTACAGAAAATGTTCAAAAAAATAGAAACGTAACATTTCTGTAACTTAAATAGTCGTAAAATCCCGTTTTTGTTTATCAGATCTTGTAAAACAAAAAACTTCCTACACGTTTATAGGAAGTTTTTACTAAAGTGCCGGCCAGAGGACTTGAACCCCCAACCTACTGATTACAAGTCAGTTGCTCTACCAATTGAGCTAGGCCGGCAAATATAACTGAATGGTGGCTCGAGACGGAATCGAACCGCCGACACGAGGATTTTCAGTCCTCTGC
>CAZIRM010000052.1:0-12984 GCA_964541705.1 uncultured Bacillaceae bacterium
GAACAGTCAAAAAATGCTCCAATCTGAAGTTTTCTTCATATACATAGTAGCAGGAGGGATGCAGATTGACTCAACTATTACAAAAACACTCATTTTCTTTTGTTGCGATTACTTTCTTTTTATTGTCCATCCTGATCGTATCTAACGTCTATTTACTACTACCATTACTCTTTGATATCGAATCGACCTTTGACCAAGGTGAGTGGGCACGATTATTTATTGGCAGTACGTTTACATTTTTTTACGCATTTGGGCTACTATTCTTCGGCCAAACTTGTGAACGATTTGGTTTGAAAAATTGTCTTTGTTACGGACTTATGTGTTTGACTTTTTTCATGTTTCTTGGATTTTGGGCAAACAACTTTTATTTTTTCTTGTTGGTTAGGGCTTGCCAAGGGTTTTTTGCTGCATCGTATGCACCGGTCGCTTACTTATATGTCTTTAACGTCTTTAACCAAAAACAACAGGTACTGCTTGTTAGTATTATTAATGCTGGTTTCCTAGCGGCGAGCGTGGTTGGCCAAATGATTAGCTCTGTCATTACTATACTCTTATCATGGCAATATGTATTTCTCGTCTTTTCGTTCTTTTACATTAGTCTGTACTTTTTGGCTAAACGTGTACTACTCTCACCTCAATTAAAAAAAGAGCGAAAGAACGATTCATTGTTTCGACTAGTAAAAAAATGGCAACTTATGATCTTATATTTTATTACGTTTACATTACTTCTTATATTTGTTGCCTTTTTTTCTACTGTTACATTCATCCTGAATAACATATTACAGTTACAATCCTCATCAATCTTATTTATCCGCTGCGCAAGTTTACTAGGAATCATTGTTTCGTTGCTTTCGGTGAAACGACTATTTCTCACACTGGGCTTACGTACCACTTGCGTCATCGGGATGGGATTTGTGATGGCAGGTGTGACCTTTAGTGCTTTCCCCACAGTCACAACGATTACCATTGGGTCTATTTGTGTAACGTTCGGTATATCATTGACAATTCCAGCAGTCATTAAACTCATAGAAACTACCGCTGAAAAACAAAAAGCTGCGGCCATCTCCATGTACAGTTTCATTCTACTCCTTGGAGCAAGTGCGGGCGGAGTAATCGCTCTCTTTAATCATTACTTCTTTGAGTATTTGTCACTGTTTCTCATTGCTGCTGTAAACATTTTGTTAATCATTCGTATAAAAATGCGCAAGGCGCCCGCCAATCGGCAACAAGCACTAGAAGGCTGACCAGCGGCGATCATGACTTTAGAGCGACGTTTAAGCAGTGAATATCGACATATTTCCCAGGAAAGAAAAAACACGTCGAAAAGGTGCGGTTTTCAGGGCAATTATGCAATAGTTCTCAAAAAACGAAAGCTATCTCAACGCTTACAAAATGTCGAGATAGCTTTTCTTTCATTCCAATATTCGAACCAAGTGAATCCACATACAGTTTAGAACGGTGTTATGAAACTCTATGTGGGTGGCGCTGATGCTGTGTTATGCGAATCATTGATTCAGATAATTAATAAACTTAGGAACTGTTACTACGGTCTCTAAATTGTATGGGCCTACGTGCTGAGTTTTGACACCTTCGAACTTCACGCCGGTATAACCAAAGTCTCTAGCTGCAAAAAGAATCGCCTCTATCATAATTAAAGCTTCTTGTTCGCTGCTTGCTTCATAATCATTTAAAACGATCGTTACTTGATCTTTCTCCCCAAACGTACTGACAATGTTTACATGCTCAGGGATTGGCGAGCGAATACCTGTTGGAAGTTCAGCTTGTTTCATGAGCAACAGCTCTTCTTCAAAACTTAAATGTGCATCATAAAACTCTCCAACCAATGATTGGATTGCCCGACCGCGTACTAAAAACTGAAAACCTGCTTTGCTTGTATAGACGAAGTAACCTAAGCTAGGTTTATTTAAGTCGACTTCATACCAATCACCTATTTGTCCGAATTCAACCCCAGGCTTTTCTCCAGTTGTAAATGTAAGTTTGTTATACCCTAATGCAAAAAATGTTTCTTCTAATGCAACACTATACATAACCGTTTGTGCTGAAGATAAGCTTTCTAGGTTGTGGTCGTTTAAGAAATCAATTTGCAATGTATTCTGATCTACCTCACTCACAGAAGCCATATCTAAAGATGGAAAATGTCCTAGACCGAACTCATCATGAAGAACAAAATTTTCTTTCGCTTGCTGAATTCGCTCAAGCAAAGATTCTCCTTCTACGTTCAAAGTTATTGGTACAGCAAGTTCACCAGTATCATACAGCGCTGTGAATGCAAGCGTCAAAAGTTGTTCACCGTAAACCACTTCATCTGCTTCAGCAGCCCCTACATACAAGCTAACTTCGTCGTTTATGTCCGTATAGTTTGCCATTTCTAGTGTCATTTCTTCTTGGACTTCTTCTTTGTAACCTCTTTCATCTATTGCCATCTGTTCATCCCCGATAAAAGTAGGTGCAATTAAGTATGCGAGAAATAAAATGGCTGCAGATGCAACTGTTGGAAGAATCCATGCTACATTAATTTTCTTCCTGTCTGAAGTTCGATTTAAGTTCAACTGAATTTTATGATAAAGTTCCTCTTTACTCTGCTTATCCATTATTTTTGGCAATTGCCGTAATTGCTGTTCAATCATCTCTTCATCCCAATCAGAGGATCGTCTCATTTCCCTACCTCCTTTAAAACAGAATCGTCTTGTTTAGTTAGCAAGTCTCTTAAATTCTTAATTGCTCTGTGCTGAGTCGTCTTTACTTTGCTTTCTGTCCAGCCTAGGATATCGGCTGTTTCGCTGATTGAAAGTGAATCAATGTATCTTAAAATAATCACTTGTTGTTGATCAATTGTGCATTGTTTTAGCATACGATACACTTCCTGCATTTCTTCTTTTCGGGTGATTAGCTCTTCAGGCAAAGGATCTTCATCGCGTATTTGGTATTCTTTTTGTGATAGATCGAACAACACTAAAACTTTTCTCTTCTTTCTTTGCTGTTGCCTTATCCAATCAACACCAACATGGCGAGCAATCGCATAAATCCAAGTTTTCTCACTACTCCTACCCTCAAATTTCGAAATCGAGTTGAGCACTTTAATATAGACCTCTTGTACTAACTCTTCAGCTACTTGTCTATTTCTCACCATGTAAAAAAGAAATTGAAAAATCGAATGGTGATAAGATTCGTACAAGCGTTCAAATTCCTTACTCACTTATTTTTCCTCCCTATATGTATCTAGTCGCTAAATTGACTAATAAGTTACAATCCTAAGACACGAAATAATAAAAACACTCACATATAAGAGTATATGTGAGTCAAAACAAATGCAACTACAAGTTTTGTTGGTTTTTTGTACAATAAAAATTCATAAAGAGTTTGAAGTAAAACTACGATGAACAAACGAAGTGGAGCAGGCGTTATGGCTCGAGCACTTTCGTTTGCTCATTTGCGGTTCTTAAGTCGCAACCGCTACTGGTTGCTTTCATTGAAGCGACAACATCGATTGACATCTTTGTAGCTTTGCCACGAGCACGTGACAATAGACGGGCGCTTTGTTCTTGCTACTAATCCATTAGTATCCTCCAAGATTCTTCGATATTATTAACACCTTGTTCTGTAGAAATTTCTCCTAATAAAATTCTTTCTAAATTCGGGGTGAACTCACCAAATAATCGTGAGCTCTCTGGGATTATTGGTCGGGAATTTGCAACGTCTAACTGAAGTTTAAAACCCATAAAAATTTCATTAGAACTTAACTCCAGATCAGTATAAACGCTATTTCTTGTTGGCAAGATCCCGAGTTCTTAGCTCTTTTACCTCTATTACGCCATTAACTTTATAGGAGATGGACTTATTTAGCAGTATAATCATTCACTTAAAGTGTAGATAAGATATTTACGCTATTCGTTTTCTATTTGTTTTTCAAGACACATATATGCTAATCTTTAATTGTCCCATCTTTATGTAGGACAATTAAAGGAGGTTTTTAGTTATGAAAAAGTATTATTCTTTTATTATTCTACTATTATTTTTCACCGTTGCTTGTGGACAAATAGAACCTGAACAAAACGGTGTGACCGAACGTACCGATTCCGAATTACCAAGCGAAGCTGATCAAGAAATTACTGAAAATGATCGTATCGAAAAAGATGAGGAATTTACGGAGGAATCGTTAGACACAGCAGACTTGCATCCGGTCTCTCTTTACTTCGTTGATAATGATTTAATGAACATTTATCGTGTTGATGAGGATCTCTCCCTACCAATGAACGAAGACGGTGCAAAAGCTGCTTTAGAACATTGGATAAACGGACCTGTTCCAGATGGTCTCCAACGAAACATACCAGAAGGGGTAGTTGTTCAATCTGTGCGAAGTGACAATGGTATAGCATTCGTTTCGTTCTCTAATGATCTACAAAATGCTAATTTAGGTTCCTCTGGAGAAGCATTTTTAATTGAACAAATTGTTATGATTGTTGAACAATTCGGTTTTAGCCACACGAAAGTATTAATTGATGGCGAAGAAAAAGATACATTATTAGGCCACATTGACTTGAGTGAGCCTTTTGAAGCAAAATCTCCGACAGAATTTGAGACATTTTCACCTTATTAATGGAGGCGATCTCATGTTAGTTAGCACTGATACGACTGTTCTCCATTGCTATCCAGGGTTAATTGCACTTGTAACTTCTGAGTACAATGGAACGAAAAATATCATGGCCGCAGGTTGGCATTCATTTATTTCCTATTCACCGCCGATTTACGGTGTAGCAATTGGTGAAGAACGCTTTACACATCACTTAATAAAAGAATCAGGGGAGTTTGCAATTTCATTTGTGCATGCAGGCAATGCTCACTACATTGAGAGTGTTGGGAAAACAACAGGAAAAGATGGCGATAAATTCGAACGTTTTAACATTCCTTACCAAAGGGCTGAAACAATTGGTGTACCGATACTAAAGGAAGCTTATGTGGTTTATGAATGCAGGGTAAAAGATATCCGCACATATGGTGACCATGACTGGTTTGTCGCAGATATCTCAAGATTCCATAAAGACGAGACCTGTTTTCAAAACGGCTTACCTAATTGGTCAACTATTAAAATACCTTTATATATTGGGCAGTCTCAATACTTAATTGCAAACAAACAAGCAGAAATAAAAAAACTTGAACAAAAATAAGAGCCGGCTTCGGCTCTTATTTTTTATCTTTATTCCCTCTCAACGTTTGGATACATGACTTCCCCAGTTAGGTTGCCTTTTCGTAAAATATCTAGAACAACCGTTGATAGTTCACTAGGCGGATAAGGTTTGGTTAAATAATGATCAATCTTATACAACTTGCTCTTTTCATTCTCTTCAAGTGCCGATGAAATAATAATTGGAATTCTCTCTGTTTTAGAATTTGCCTTTAACTGGTTTATTAACCACCACCCATCATACTCATCTAATAACATCAAATCTACGATAATCATGACAGGTGGATTAGTCATTATATTAGACAGTGCTTTTCTTCCATCTGTAAAATGTCTGACATGAAACCCGTGTTCCTTTAGCTCTTCTAACAAAAGTAATCCTAAGCTATTATCATCTTCTAAAATGACAATGGAAGACTTATCATTTGGCTCAGTTTCATTCACAGCACTTTGAGAAGGTGACTGTAATGCTGGTAACAGAAGACGAAATAGACTACCTTCTCCAAGTTTTGACTCTACAGTGATTTCCCCGTAATGTGCTTCTATAATTTTCTTTGTAATGGCTAGACCTAAACCAGTTCCGCCTATTTTTCTTCGATCGGAATTATCGATGCGATAAAACTTCTTGAATAAATTAGGTATTTCTCCTGTCGGGATTCCTAATCCTCGGTCAATGATGTTCACGATCACTTCCGCATCAGTCAATTGAAAATCAACTTTCACTTCTCCGCCATCCGGTGAAAACTTGACCGCATTACTTACTAGATTCGTAAAAACTTGAACAATCTTTTCTTCATCTCCTAAAATATAAATAGAAGCTTGAGGACTTGTTAAGACATACTCGTGACTTGGATTTGTAACTTCAAAACTAGTTAAGACTTCCCGGGCAATTTTTACAATATCCATTGCTTTTTTGTTGTATGCTTGTTTACCCGACTCCATTCGTTGTAAGTCTAAGAAATCGTTAATTAATGTTGTTAGTCGCGAAGCCTCTTTATGGATCGTTTCAATATACTTCTTTTGCCTTTCTGGCTTCAACTCGCGTGTTAACATCAATTCAGTGAAGCCTAACACACTTGATAGTGGTGTTCGAAGCTCATGACTAACTGTACTAACCAGTTCTGACTTCATTTTATCTACTTCATATTCGTTTGTGATATCACGATGCACAATTAAAGTGCCCAGTTCAACATTATTACGAATAATCTTTGTTGCATAAATATCATAAATTCTTTTTAGTGGAGATTGGACTTTATACCGATAAACAAACGGATGATTTCCCTTTGTATAAATAGCGTTTTTGAGGAATAGATATAGTCCGTTGAAATTTTCAACGCGTTCTTTAAACATATTAGCCCAAACTTCAAAACTGCAATGATCGATGAGAGTGGCGCTGTTTGCTTCCCCAATAATTTCAACCATTTTCTGATTATATTGAACTAAATTCCCCTCTGTATCAATGTAAGTAATCCCTTCATTAACGTTATTAATAATGTCTTGATTTAACTCGCGACTTTTTTCTGTCTCTTCATATAAATATACCTTCTCAATAGATAGAGAAATTCTCTCAAGAATCCCTTTCAACTCATCTATTTCTGCTGCCGTGAACGCCCTCCCAATTCTTGTTGCCACTAAATAGGAAATAAGGTTACCATTAGAAGAAAATACCGGTGCATGTAAGTCATAGCAGGTGACTTCAGATTCCTCAAGACCTTTTTCATTTATTTGCGCTAATCTTTTTACAATGTGAACATCTTTAGACTGCCGTAACCGTACTAAAATGCCTTCACTCATATTTTCTAAAAACTGCTCTTCTTGCTTTTTAGAAACTCCTATCGAAGATACTAAGTCGGTAGATTCAAGTGTAATTAATGCTCGATCAAACTCATATATTTCTGTTAGGTACGTAACAATGCTATCTAACAATTGTTTCTTATGAAGTGTAATCGACAAGGCATGGTTTAGCATATTGTACTTTGCGAGCGTTTCTTTCGTTTTACTCACTTCATCCAACGATTGTTTCATTTTTGCTTCCGCTTGTTTCCTTAATGTTATATCCGTTCGAATCGTTATGAACTGATATGGCTTCCCTTCCTCATCTAAATATGGAACAATGGTCGTGTCGACCCAATAAAAACTTCCATCTTTCGCCCGATTTTTAATTTCTCCCGTCCATATTCTTCCATTCTTAATCGTCTGCCAAAGGTCTTTAAAAAAGGATTTACTGTGGTAACCTGAGTTTATTATACGGTGGTCTCTACCAATAACTTCATCTTTGGTATACTTTGATATCTCGGTAAACTTTTCATTTACGTACGTAATCTTTCCTTGTTTATCCGTCGTAACAACAATGGCCGATTTGTTTAGTGCATTGTTTAAATGATTTAGCTCTAGTAACGACTCCTCCAATTGTTGTTGTTGATCTTCTAATGTTTCTTGTTGCGCTAATAATTCTTCATTTTGCGCCATTAACTCCTCTTCTTTTTGCTGCATCCCCTGCGCCATTTCGTAAAATGACGATGAAAGTTTGCCAATTTCATCCTTGCGCTCAATGTGATTTAGCTGAATATCCTCCCCTTTTACTAACTGTTGAGAAGCGTTTGTCAATTCAACTAATGGTTGTCCAATGTTTTTTCCAACCTTCCTGATAACAAAGCCTAGAATCGCCAAAATGAAAAAGATGTAGAAGAGAGTGATCCAATTTAATACATTTATTTTTCGGAAGCTACCTTGAATAATCTTGTCAATTTGGACCTCACTTTCATAAGAAATGGTTCGTGTTAATTCTAATATTTTATTCATTCGATCGGTCGCACCGGAGCTTGAAAACTCTTGAAGTGCTTGATAATCATCAACTTCTACCATAGAAACGGCAACCGGTAATAAATTTGCATGATAATCATCTAAAAAGGTCTCTAATTTGAATAAAAATGTTGTTTCATTTTCATTTAAAGAAAACTGTCTTAACTCTTCCATATGATTCATCAATACGCGATACTCACGTTCAACATCTTGCAATTCATCATTTTTAAACGATAAATATCCTCTGGCGTGGAATAACATTAATAAAAAATGGTCCTCGATTTGATTCATTTTTTTCTGTTTTTCATTCAAAACTTCTCTTTGATTATTTAATATTTCTTGTACAAAATAATTTGTAGTTGTTAAAACTGCTACGCCTAATAAGCCAATAATATACACAACCGCCATTGAGAACATGAATTGTCTAGCAATACTTTTATTAAAGTAACTACCCATTCACTATTTCCTCCACCAGTTCGGCAAGTTTTAATGGGCTAAACGGTTTTGCTAAAAAATAGTCCGCTCCTGCAAAGCGTGCTCTTTCCTCATCTTTTTGCTGACTTTTTGCTGTTAGCATCATGATTTTCATTTCTGACTTTGAAGATGTTGCTCGCACTGACTCAATCACTTCAATTCCTGTTAAACCTGGCATCATATAATCGACAATAATGAGGTCATAGTCATTGTCTTTAATTAAATCTAATGCTTCTCGCCCATCACTCGCCTCATCAATGTCATAGCCTTCATCTTCCAACGTATCGAAGATTAACATCCGTAGTACTTCTTCATCTTCGGCTAATAATATTTTTTTCACTGTATAACCTCCAGTTTGTATAACAAAACTTGGTAAATTCGTTTATTTTGAAATTCCCTTTCGCTCCATTTCTCCCCAAACATGCCTTCGATTAACTAATGCTTGAAATAGCCCTTCAACTCTCCAAAAGACCGTCAGCGGACGGTACCAAAAAATTTCTGAAAGAGCGTAGAAAAAAAGAGTGAGAAGCTCCTTTTTAGTCTCGTATTTTCTTAAACTCCATTCTTCTAATAAGACAGAAAACATCGATAAAATAGACCCATATAAAAAAGCAACTAGGAAAAATAAAAATGCAGTATGAAAATTTATAAGAGATAGTAATAAACCTACAAAAACGATTAAGTAACCTATGCACTCAAATAGTGCACTTAATAACTCAACAAATAAAAAGTAGGGCATTGAAATTAAGCCTACCTTACCGTATTTCGGGTTAAATATCATTCTTTTATGAATCCATAATGATTCAAATAACCCTCTATGCCAACGCATTCTCTGCTTACGGAGTATCTTTATTGAGTCTGGCGCCTCCGTCCAGCAAACCGGATCGGGTATATATTCAATTCTCTTGCTCGCTTTTTCATCCTTTAAAAGACGATGAATACGAACAACAAGTTCCATATCTTCACCAATCGTGTTTGTTCTGTAGCCTCCTGCTTTTATGACCCACTCTTTATGAAACAAGCCAAATGCACCAGAGACAATTAACAAAAGATTGTGTTTACTTAAACCAATTCTCCCCATTAAAAAAGCACGAAGATATTCAATCACTTGCATAACCGCAATAGGGTTCTTTGGAAGACCTATTTTCATGATCTCTCCACGCTCAATCTCACATCCGTTTGCAATACGAATACTCCCACCTGTGACAATAACATCCCCGTTGGACTCCACGATTGGTTTCATCACTTTTAACAGAGCATCTCTTTCAAGAACGCTATCACCATCAAGAGAACAAATATATGGATATTTGGAAACATTAATTCCAGCATTTAAAGCATCTGATTTTCCACCATTCTCTTTATCGACTAAGTAAAGTGAGTGATAAATCTTTGACTGATAAATTGCATGGACTTTTTTAGTTTCTAGACTTTTTCGTACCACAAGATTTACTTTCACCATTGCGAATTTCTCGATCATGGTTTTTGCTGTGTCGTCTTTTGAACCATCATTTACAACAATAATTTCAAACTCGGGGTAGTTCATACTTAATAACGAGCGAACACTACTATATATACCCACTTCCTCATTATAGGCAGGTACAATAATTGATATTGGCTTCGTGTCCGATGAATGAAGAAGTTCTTCATACGGCAACTTATCATCTAATTGAAACATGCTTCTTAAATATCTCGTAGAAACAATCAACATAAACAAATAGAAAACGGCCACAAAAATCATATAAGCGATGATAAAATACGTAATTGTAGTCACCGTTGTTTCAATCATTTCGTATCACTTCCTAACCACTTTCTAGCCATGTCTCTTGCAAACGAATCTTCGTGTGTTTCCATTATGTGCTCCAATATAAGACTCCCATCTGAAAACTTGCTAAGCGCTTCCCCTGCTGCATTTCGGACCCACCAATTGCTATCACTCATTAATTCTCTTAAAACAGGTTTGAATCTTTCTTTCTTTAATGCCATACTCGTTTGGCAAAACAGCATTCGCTCCTGCCAATGGGAAGAGGTCGCAAAAGGGGTAATAATCGTTACATCATGGATATAACCAATATTCTTTATTACTTTTAACGCTTGTAATCGTATATCTAAATAGTTGCTTTCTAATTCTTTTTCCACAAGCTGTAAATGACTAACCTCTTTTTTCTCGGCTATGATTGCCAAAATAGCAACTTTTAAGCGTTCATTTGCATAATTATAATTTCTTATGAGTTCTTCAACGATTGAAGGATTATACCTCCTAAGTAACTCTTTATACAAATGTAGTGGAAATTGTTCATCTGTTCCATAAAAGTAACTTAGCAAATCCCTACATTGAAAAGTTGCTAAAATGCGAGCCAACTGCTGTTTTTCACTTCCCATTTCTTTCATCTGTTTGAATAGCGTCCAAATATGAGCTCGTAATGAGGCGACGTGAAAACGCTCAATCGAATAAAGAGTATTCATTCTTATGCTCCATCTGCGGCTTGCTAACTTTTTTTCATAATGATCTTTTAAATAATTTTCGGCAAATTGATGGATTCTTTGGTCTACGGTGGTACTTTTCGTTACTTTTTGGTATTCATTAAATATTTCTTCAATCGCCTTGTACATCGTTTGATCAGGTTGTTCAACGATGGCTGCATTTTGTAAATGTCCTTCCCTTAAATACTGATGCAAATGTGGACGGATCTTTTCTTTCAAGATTTTTTTTCGACTGTTTTCTACCATTGTTTTTTGTTTTTGTCCTAATAACAAAAGTAAAGAAACAACCAAAACGAATAATAAAATAACATTAATTATTAAAAGTGTACCAATACTTATTGTAACCACCTTATATCATCATCCTTGCGATTAAACGCTTTACTCTTGCTTCTAGTTCGGCGAAATTGAATGGCTTTGTCAAATAGTCGTCAGCTCCTAATTCTAATGCGCGAACGATATCGTTTTCACTTTTTCTTCCAGTTAGCATTAAAACAATAAATTTCTTTTCGTCGTATTTTTCACGCAGTCTTTGTAAAACCTCTAAACCATCCATTCTAGGCATCATTCCATCTAGAATAATGAGATACTTACCGTTCTGTTTATGCCACTCTGATGTAAAAAAGGATTCTCCTTCTCGAAATGACTTTAGATCTATTACATGATTTTCGAAGTTTAATTTCGATAACCGTTCTTCTAACATTTCATGCACGATCGTATCATCATCAATAATACCTACTCGAATAACTTTGCTATTAGCAGTAATTGGTTTCTCTTCACCATATACACGAACTTGGTTTCTACCTGCTTGTTTTGCTTCATAAAGTGCGTGATCGGCACGTTTCATATGCTCATCACTTGTTAGTAAGGTGTCTTTAATTTCGACAATTCCTGCTGAGAAGGTAACGGTAAACTTTCCTCTATCTTCGGAAGAGAAAGAAAAATCTTGAAAGTCACTTCGTAACCGATCTAAAAATGTAGCTGCTTCACTCGCCTTTGTGTGAGGTAACAATAAAAGAAACTCTTCGCCACCGAAGCGGATGCAGTAATCAGAATGTCTCTTCTTCTTAAGAATAAAAGCCGCGAATTCTTTTAGCACCACATCACCCATTTGGTGTCCATACTGGTCATTAACATTCTTGAAATGATCAATATCAAGAAGTGCAAGTGAAAATGATTGTTTTGTTCTCTTCATTTCAAATAAATATCGTTCTAACTCTAAATTTAAGAATTTGCGATTAAATGTTCCCGTCAACTCATCCAATAAAACAGCGTTATTGATATATTGTTTATACATTAGTCTATTCCAGATTCGGACTAATAGTTCAGATCTGTCTAAAGGTTTATAGATGACATCCATAGCACCATGTTCATACGCTTTTAGGCCAAGATCCTTATTATCTTTGTCCACAATTGTCACAATAGGTGTGAAATGAGACTGCACTCTCTGCTTTGTTGTTGAAAAAAAAGTAAAACTATTTGGTGTATTCATATTCA
Source organism: uncultured Bacillaceae bacterium (assembly GCA_964541705.1). GTDB lineage: Bacteria > Bacillota > Bacilli > Bacillales > Anaerobacillaceae > Anaerobacillus. The sequence goes on from CAZIRM010000052.1 coordinate 12,452, forward strand.
GTATGACAAGATCAGGATTATGATCAAAAAAGATCGGTATAGCCTTCTCTGTTGACAAGCCAACCAATACCATAAATCCTTCCTCTTCCAATAATTCTTTTACACCTTTAATCATCAATGGATCATGGTCAACGAGTAATATTAACTTTTCAAAAGTTTGCTTTTCCTGATCTGGTTGTTCTTGATTGTTAGAGGATTGTTCGGTCGTATTGTGCAACAGGTCATGTAAAAATGTTTTCCACGTTGTCATAGACCATTTTTCGGTATTGTCGTCTTCTAGTCGGTTCATTTTTTCTTCAGCAATTGAGCCCAAACGATCTAAACCAATTGTAGGCGCTGTACCTTTTATACTATGAAGAAAGCGGTATAGCTCATCCCTTGTGACAACTTCCTTCTCTATCCAACACTTCTTAGTTTCTTCAATTTTTTCAATAAACTTTTTTTGGTATTTTTCCATTTTAAACACCCCAGTATAACAATTCGTATTGTCAAAACTTTATATAGAAATAGGTTAGTAAATCCTATCTTAGAGG
>CAZIRM010000053.1:0-12862 GCA_964541705.1 uncultured Bacillaceae bacterium
GCATGAATTTATTTTCATGCCGGGGTGTGAGTGGAAAATCATGAGTGTTTCTTATTATTCATTTGCAGCTTTTTGCGCTTCTTGTAGAAAGAATGTACGAACTTTGCGTGGCAAAAACCGACGTATTTCAGTTTCGTTGTATCCGACTTGTAAACGCTTTTCGTCAAGTATAATTGGGCGACGAAGAATCCCTGGGTTTTCACTGATGATTTTATATAATCTGTGCATAGAGAGAGCTTCTACTTCCACGTCTAACTCTTGAAACACTTTTGAACGAGTAGAAATGATTTCATCTGTTCCATCTTCTGTCATACGAATGACTTCTTTTACCTCATCAATCGTTAATGGTTCAGCAAAAATATTGCGCTCAACGTATTCGATGTTATGCTCTTCTAACCAAGCTTTGGCTTTTCTACAAGAAGTACAACTTGGAGACGTAAATAAGGTAACCATAATCGTTTCTCCCTTCTCTTTTCCTAATTATTTTGGATTGAGGTATTATTATAAATGAATTAACCAGTGTAATTACCTTAGAGCCTGGATAAATTCATTTTCATTGTTTGTATCATAGTTTGATATATTTATTATACAATAATTATTCTAAATTGCATACCCCTTATTAAATAAAAAGTAAACAAAATATAAACAACTTGTTCATGTTGTTTAATTACCTAGTCCTAATTCTATACCCTAGATTTTATAATATCAAACCTATCTGAAAAAAAATAGCCTAAAATATTTTAAAAGTCACAATTCCTTCACAACTCCCTCTACACGTATGTTTTGTAATAGAAGAAGAAATATAGTAACTTAGTACCTAGAGCAATAATATTTTTCCATTCTTAGGAGATGAAGATTAATGAAGCGTATTGGTATTTTTCTTTCTATATTATTCCTTGCTGCTTGCTCGACAGACGACATTGCAAGTGATTCGGAAGTAAGTCAATTTATTCCTGTTGAAGTAGCTCAAGTGCAGGAGTTAGATCTTGAGAAAACGTTAGATCTCAATGGACAAGCGTTACCTAGCACCATTATTCCCTTGTTTACCCCCTCCCCCCTTGAAGTACAGGATGTCCAAGTAAAAGTTGGAGATAAAGTAACCACAGGTGACTTATTGATAAAATTAGACCAAACCCAAGTAAAATCACAAGTAGAGCAAGCAAAAAAAGTTGTGACTGAGCTTGAAAAAGGAATCTCTAAAGCAAAAGAACTTCAAGCAAGTAATCAACAAAGTATTCAAGAGTTAAAAGTAATGGAACAAGAGCTTGAGAAATCGTTGACGAACACTAGAAGCTTAATTGAGGATCTAGGCGAAGAGGATTCAACTACAACCATCCTCACTGTTATCCAAGAAGCTCTAGAGTTTTCACTGAAACAAGCAGAGCTAGCTCAAGCTGCTGGACGACTGAATGCTTTCCCTCAGATAAATGTGAATGAATTAGAGATGCAATTAGATGTCGCAAAAGGAAATGTGAAACAGCTTGAGCGTGCTCTAGAAGCAACAAAACTTACTTCACCAATTGAAGGTGTAGTGGCTGAGCTAAATGTAATAAAAGATCAACTCGCGTTACCGAATACTCCTTTAGCTACAATTGTAAATTTAAACCCAATTAACGCAACTTTCTTTGTTAACAGTTATGAAGTGACAAAGTTACAGCCTGGGATGACAGCTACCATTGAAGTTGAAGGTTTACGCGATTCTTTTATAAGTGAAATCGAAACGGTAGCTCCAACTATAAATCCTCAAACAAATTTATTTGAGGTTAAAATTCCTATTCCTAATGATCAACATCTCATTAAAGGTGGTATGCGCATCAGTGCTTATGTCCATTTAGAAAATATCGAACGGGCACTAGTGATACCGATCGATAGTGTATTATATAGCGATAACGAGCCATATGTTTTTATTGTTGAAGAAGATACGTCTATTCACAAAAATATTGTGCTTGGTATGAGGTCAGGTATTTACGTAGAAGTCGTTGAAGGACTTCAAAATGGACAACGTGTTGTTACACGGGGCAAAGAACGTTTAACAGACGGCTCAGAAATCACGATACGAAATGAGTGACAAGGAAAATGAATATAGCTAAATTATCTGTACTTAGACCAGTCGCAATGTCGATGGTTATCTTATTAATTATGATTCTAGGGTTGGTATCATTACGTGATCTATCCGTTGACCTATTTCCAGACTTAACATTTCCAGCGGCGGCTGTTTCTGTCACATATGAAGGAGCGGGTCCTGAAGAAATTGAACAACTTTTAACAAGACCAATTGAAGAAATGATGTCGAGTATCCCGAATGTTGAATCAATTTCGAGCACCTCAAGAACAGGTAGCGCTCTAATATTAGTTTCTTTTAGTTGGGGTACGGACATGGACTTTGCGACGCTTAATATGAGGGACAGGCTCGATTTAATTCGAAATAGTCTCCCACGCGAAGTACCAATGCCTCAAGTGCTCCGCTTTGATCCGAGTATGTTACCAATTTTACAGTTAGCCATAACAGAACCTACAGGTGACTTGATCAATGCGAAAAGACTTGTCGAAAACGAAATTCAACCGTTTTTAGATTCGGTTGATGGAGTTGCTTCTGTTTCAATCCAAGGAGGAACAGAACAAGAGATCCAATTAACCATTGATCCAAATCGACTAGCCAGTTACGGTTTAAGCATAACGCAACTCCAACAAATTATTGGGAGTGAAAATTTAAATTTTCCTGGAGGGTCCCTTGAGGATCTTAATCAAACATTGCCAATTCGTGTCACTGGACAATTTTCTTCCGTTTACGACTTAAAGACCTTGCCCATTCCTACAAGACAAGGTGTCATTCCTTTAGAGAATATTGCTGAAGTTAAGGACACGACAAAAGCAATGTCCCAAGAAAGCTACTTAAACGGTGAGCCTAGCGTCGGATTATCAATCCTAAAAGAGTCAGGGACAAATACAGTTACGGTTGCTAGAGCATTAAATAAAAGAATCGAAGAAATCCAAGAATCCTTGCCTGAAGGAGTAGAGATAAAAACAATTTTTGATCAAAGTCGCTTTATAGAACAATCAATCCGTGCGGTTGCCTTAAATATGTTAATCGGTAGCTTTTTAGCAGCGGTTGTTCTCTATCTCTTTTTACGCAACATTCGTAGTACGATGATCATTGGCTTCTCGATTCCGATATCTATTATTACAACCTTTATCTTTATGTATTTTAGTGGTCAAACCTTAAATGTACTTACACTGGGTGGTTTAGCACTCGGAATTGGAATGATGGTCGATAATGCGATTGTTATATTAGAGAATATCTATCGATTAAGGCAAGAAGGCTACTCCATTAAGGAAGCAGCCATTGAAGGATCAAATGATATTGGTGGAGCAATCGTAGCTTCGACGTTAACGACAGTTGTCGTTTTTTTACCTATCGTATTTGTAGATGGCCTAGCTGCACAACTATTTAAGCCATTGGCTTTAAGCGTAGCTTTTTCACTATTAGCAAGTTTATTTACTGCACTGATCATTGTACCGTTATTGTCATCCACCTTTATGAAAGTGAATACTGAACAGTCATCTTTTCAGCAAGGCTTCGACCGGATGACAAGATGGTACCGTATTGTATTGCAAAAAGTATTACATCGACCAAAAACGACGCTTCTCATCACACTCCTATTATTAATTGGTTCTTTTGGTCTTACGCCATTCATCGGGACGGAGTTTTTACCTACTCAAGATCAAAGTTCTGTTAATATTAATGCCGAATTACCTGCAGGTAGTTCGCTAAGTGCAACGCTAGAAGTTGTCCATGAAATTGATAGTCTCATAAGTGATATAAAGGAAATTGATATTAGTTATGTTAGTGTTGGTGGTGCAGATCCTTTTTCTTTCACTCCTGGGACACAAACGAACCGTGCTCGGTATAATTTATTGCTAAAAGATGTCGGTGATCGAAATCGTTCTGACGTGGAAGTCGCCGAAGAAATTAGAAATCGCCTCGTCAATATTCCTAGCGCTGAGATCAATGTCTCAGCTAGTGATTCTGGATTAATGGGTGATCCTATTTCAATAACAGTTAAAGGAAGTGATCTTGAAACACTTCAAATGTTATCAAGTGAAATTATTGAACATATTTCGACGGTAGAAGGTGTACGTGAACCAAGGTCAAATTATGCATCAGGAAATCCTGAAATTACCGTTACAATTGATCGGGACAAAGCTTCTCAATTCGGAATTGTTAGTGCTCAAGTTGCTTCAACCATTAATAATGCTACTAGAGGTGTCGTCGCAACTAGGCTTGCACGTAGCGGTGAAGAGATAGATGTGCGTCTTCAATTAGAAGATCGTTATACAACCTCAATTGATGCTTTAGGGGAACTACTTATTGAAACACCTTTAGGAGAAAAGATACCACTTCACGCTGTTGCTTCAATTGAAAGAGGTCAGGGGCCAAGCCAAATTAGACGGTCTGATCGTTTACGTGAAATTACGATTAACGCCTCCATTCTAAATCGTGATTTGGGCAGTGTGATAAGGGATATTGAGAGTACCCTTAAAGAGGAAATGCAGCCTTTCATGCCTCGAGGATATACAATTTCATTTGGAGGCCAAAATGAACAAATGCAAGATGCTTTCTTAAAACTTTCTGGAGCAATTGCTTTAGCCGTAATCTTAGTCTATATGGTAATGGCAGCAAGATTTGAATCGTTTTTTTATCCATTTATCATTATGTTTTCCGTACCAGTAACTGCGATTGGGGTTCTAGTCGGCTTATTTATCACATTCCAACCATTAGGTGTAGGATCGTTAGTCGGAATCTTAATTTTAACCGGTATTGTTGTCAATAACGCAATCGTTTTAATTGATTACATTAATACGTTAAAAGCACAAGGAATCGATACGTATGAAGCGATATTAGAAGCCGGTCCAACGAGGTTAAGGCCAATCTTAATGACCGCTTTAACAACAATTTTAGGGCTAATTCCACTTACATTAGGTTTTGGAGAAGGAACTGAAATTCAACAACCAATGGCCATTGTAATCGTATTTGGTTTAAGTTTTTCAACATTAATTACTCTTCTATTAGTTCCTGCCGCTTATTACTTATTTGATTTAGTAAAGCAAAGGCGAAATCTGAAAAAACAAAGGCGATTAGCTGAATAAACAAACACCTTCACAGAGCGACTGTGAAGGTGTTTTCTCTTTTATGCCGTTGTTTTACGAGATGAAGAAACAGGATTACGCTTTGGTAGCGGATTCCACCCCGGAAACTTTTTCTTTAATAAATCTTTCCATAGTTCACGCTTTTTTTTGCGTTTTTTTTCACGGCCTTTCATTTTTTGTCACCTACCTCATTTATTCTTCATGAAACGTTAAAACTTCATCGACCTTTTCATAAGATTCTCCGTATAACTGCTTATCTTTGTACGTATGAATCGTTTCGTATGTGTGTTTCATTTTTTCAAATATACTTTCTTCCGACTCTCCACTTGGGGACCAATATAAGATTTCCATTTTATTAACTTCATTTGTCGCTAATGATCTTCTCCTGTAACCAATAGATGAAGCGTGTTGGAAGCCTTCACGGTCATAAAACTTCAGTCTTTTTTCTGTGTCCGTATCTTCATAATCCACAGGCTCAACTTCTAAAATAATAGGTTTTTGTTTTGCCTTAAGTTTCGTTAATAACTGTTTCCCTAAGCCTTGTCCTCTAGCTGCTTTTGACACAAATAAATAATCAATAAAGACAAAGTCTTCCATTTCAACATACATCAAAACATGATTTGGTCCTTCATCTTTATGATAAATATCGCCCTTTTCTTTTAATAATAATTCAATATGCTGCTGTGATTTCATTTCCTCGATCGGAAAGTATTGATTCAGTTTTTCATACCAATTCATTTTTTCCCTCCAGTAATATTTCTAGTTAGATTATTTAAATTAACCATATCATAAAATGGCGAAATAATTGAATGATGTGATCACAAGAAAAAGTTCTGAAGGTGGTGTCTATAATATAGTATATGCTATTTTTCGCAAAAGTTAAGTATCAATAAAGAAATTGTCCATGTTTGGTGATCATTAACATTTTTTGAATGTAAAAAGACTAAATCAAAATGACTTAGTCTAATAAATAATTCACACCTTCTGTATAACGATTACCAGCGTTCCACAGGAGAAATTCATTAATCCCTTGCTCATAAAGAGCTCTAATTTGCGCTTCTACTTCTTCTTTTCCGTACACTTTGTAGTTTCCGGCGCCAAGGTAGGAAGCTGTAAAATCTTGTAACCAAGGACGAGAGGTTGGCGGGTTTTCTAGTTCCGCTAACTTTCTGTTTTCTACCTTTGCATATTCAGTCACTAATTCATATGGATGTAAATCCGGCTTTGTAATTCCAAAGTACGAAGTCCAGTGGCTTGGGTAAATCATTGATGAGATTACGTCTACATTTTCAGAAATTCGAGTGAAATTTTGTCCAATGCCTGGAGCTTCTGGTAAAGTAGCTGTATAGCCAAAAATATCTACGGATACATCTACATTATACATTTGAAGGCGCTCTCTAGCATAAGCAACAAAATCAGTTACAGCATCGACTCGCTTTTGAACATTGTCTTTACCACCGTCTGTATATTCCCCTACATCGTACGTTAAGATCTCGTCTCTTCTTTCAAACCCCTCTGGGAAACGTACGTAATCGAATTGTATTTCTTTAAAGCCCATCATTGCAGCTTTTTCTGCAATATCAATATTATAATCCCATACTTCCTTTAAGAAAGGATTAACAAAGGCTTCTCCCCTTCTATTTTTCCAAACTTCCCCATCTTCTTTAAATGACAAATCAGGTCTTTTCTCTGCTAATACTGAATCTTTAAAAACAACAATTCGAGCAATAGGATAAATTTTATGTTCTTCTAAACGCTTCATCATATCATGTGGATCTCTAATATAAGGTTTACTTATTCCATAATAAGGAGAATCTTTATCTGGTAAATAAGTAAGATACCCGTGATCATCTTTAATATCAATGACCATTGAATTTAATGCTGTCCGATCTAATAAATCGACTAACGTATCGAACCTAGCTCCACCTGCAGAATGTCCAGTCACATAAATTCCTCTTACTGCATCTGGATATTCAAAATTAAACTCTGATTGGAAGATAAATCTTGCTAATTGATCAGGAATTTGTGGTATTTTGAGTTCACTTAGCTTCTGACTATGATTCGTAACCATCTTCTCTTCCGCCCAACCTGTAGAAGGGAAAATGAAAGTGACTAATAAAACAAATAAAAGTATTCTTCTCCCCATATTATCCCTCAATTCTTTGTTTAGTCTTCATCTTTAACGTCGATATCTTCTGGTATTTCCTCGATTTGTTGTTCCTTCCAACGCAGAATTTCTTTTTCGATGTTTTCCTTTGATTCAATGAATTGTTGTTTATTGACATAGAAAGAATGACCATCGTGAACGGCTTTGATGTTGCCTAACTGAATTTGCTGAAGTACATAATCGGGTGAGAGATGTAAATATTCGGCTATTTCTTTTACTGAAACGTACAAAAAAGTTCCTCCACTCCACTGAATAATTCTCTTTATATATAGAATTATACAGATGACGAGGTTGAATACCAATAACTTTAAGGAAAAAAGTTGTCATTTTTTGATATATTTCAACAAAGGATATCTTAATCGTAAGTTGAAGTAATGAAGTGAGGTGAGAGTATGCATCAAAACTTACGTTCATACATTAATCAATTGCGCTCTGAAAACGAAATCATCGAAATAACAGCTGAGGTGGATCCTTATTTAGAAATTGCTGAAATTCACAGGAGGGTGGTAGAAGAACAAGGTCCAGCACTCCTTTTTACAAATGTAAAGGGAAGTAAAACTTCAGTGGCAACAAATTTATTCGGTACATCAAAACGCGTTACCTTAGCATTTGGAAAAAAGCCAGAGCTGTTTGTAAAGGAAATCGTTGGTGCACTTGATTCGCTTATGCCTCCTTCCTTTGATTCGTTATGGAAACATAAGCGGCTGCTTTCCGGAGTACTTAAACTGGGAACGAAGCCTGTATCTTATGATAAAGCACCCATCACAGACGTCTATTCTACGAAGATTAACATGAAAAAATTACCAGCATTAACAGGTTGGCCAAACGATAGTAATCCTTTTGTAACACTTCCACTCGTCTACACTGAACACCCCGATCATCAAGAGCATAATCTCGGGATGTATCGAATTGAGATAAAAGATGCAAAAAAGACGGGAATTCACTGGCAAATCCATAAAGGTGGAGGATTTCACCATCATGTTGCAGAGCAAAAAAATCAACCATTACCTATGACCCTTTTCATCGGTGGACCACCCGCATTAATGATTTCTGCGATCGCACCTTTACCCGAGGCTGTACCTGAATTATTGTTTGCTTCCTTACTAATCGGTGAAAAGTTACAAGTGGTAAATGTGAAAGACCATCCTCATCCAATTATTGCAGAAGCGGAATATGCTTTTGGAGGAGAAGTACCACCACACATAAGAGAACCTGAAGGTCCTTTCGGCGATCATTACGGGTATTACTCCTTAGTTCATGATTTTCCAATTTTTAACGTGAAAAAAATGTGGCGAAGAAAAGATGCAATCTACCCTGCAACTGTCGTTGGAAAACCGAGACAAGAAGATTATTTCATCGGAGAATATTTGCAGCGATTGATGCGCCCGATTTTTCCTGTTGTCATGAATGGGGTAAAAGATTTATGGACATATGGAGAAACTGGATTTCACTCCTTAGCTGGCGCTGTCGTGCGTGAAACGTATTATAAGGAAGGGTTAGCACACGCTTTTCGAATTATGGGTGAAGGACAGTTAACTTTAACAAAGTTTTTAATGGTGACAGATAAATTGGTTAACCTAGCTAACTTTCATGAACTGTTAGAAGCAGTACTTGAGCGCTTTATGCCTGAGCGTGATTTATTAATTGTAAATGATACGTCGATGGATACACTTGATTACACTGGACGAAAATTTAATGTAGGAAGTAAGGCGATTTTGACTGGTCTTGGGAAGCCAATTCGTCAATTAGTACGAACGTATGAAGGTGGCACAATTCCTGGAATTGCGAATGTACAGCCTTATTGTGGAGGATGCTTAGTCGTTTCAGGGTATAGGTATGAAGAAGCCCCTACATTTGCAGAAACACTAAAAAGTTATTCCCAAATTCAAGATTGGCAACTCGTGTTCCTTGTTGATGATGCCTTCATCGTAAAATCTCAATCCTCATTCCTTTGGACAACCTTTACTCGCTTCGATCCAGGTTATGATATTTATGCCAACGCAGATATTATCCGAAATAACATTCGTTATAAAGGCCCTATTATCATTGATGCAAGGATGAAACCATTTTATCCGCCTGTTGTCGAAATGAGAGAAGATATTGTAGAAAAAGTTGCGAACAGATGGAAGGAATACTTTAACTAGAAGAACCCCATTGACAAAAATGTCAGTGGGGTTAATCACAATTATACAAATATGTTGGAATAATTATCACTTGATCTGCCCCTATGAAATATGTATAATAGTAAAAATACTTTGAAAAAGTGTCAGAAAATGAACAAACGAGGAGGGTTTCATGATGAGAGACGTTTCGTTAACACAAGTATTCAAGCACAACATAACACAAAAGTATGTGCAACGATCAGGAATGGCACATGCAATTTCTACAGCCTATCATGCCTTTAACCTCTCAAACAAGTTTAATGTATGCCCTGATCTCGCGACAAAGGCTGCCTTTTTGCATGATATTGGTCACTACACTTGGTATCGAGACGGAAAATGGGATTATGACCTATACAAGCAAAATGACATTCATGCCATTAAGGGAGCAGAGCGAGCTCATAAATTACTCATTCGTCTAGGCGAACACCCGGTGAAAGCAAAGAAAATATCGTTAGCAGTTTTGCTTCATACAGATTCTTATTTACCAAAGGGGCAACTTCACTTAGATCCCTTACAACAAGTTGTTGCTCTAGCGGATGAAATGGATGAAGAACCTAAAGGAAATCATCACTATCGTAAAATTGACGATGATCATGCCAAAAACATGATTGCTCGTTTAGACGATCTTGTAGACAATGCCATATATCTTATTTCACAAAAACCAGCTATTGGTGAATAAATTAAAAGGGGCCACCCGAAAAGGTGATTTGACCTTTAGGATAGCCCCTACTTTTTCTGTTTCACTTAAATTTTGTCCATAGACTCAGCTTTTAGTATTTTGACAACCCCGTTTTAACATTTATTCCTCTCGCATTTTCAACCCTTCAACGATGTTAAGTTTATGAATATGTCTTTTAGCAAGTAGTGTGGTACAGAGACTAACCGATATCATAATAATCAGCGCGTACAGGAAACTACGTGGAGCAATATAGGGTTGCAGCATAAACGCATCATTTGTAAATTCTTCTCTTATCGAGTGAAGAATAAAGTAGGCGCCAGCAATGCCTAGTGGAATAGCTAAGATAAATTGGATAATGGTTTCCTTCACATAAGCAGTTAGTATATCCTTCGTGTTATAGCCCAACACATTTAGGACGATAAATTCATAGTTTCTTGCTGCTAAATTTATAGTACTTACTGAATAAAGTACAGTTACACCTAAAATCAATGCAAAACTTACTAATACAATAATGAAAACATCTATGATTTCCATCAATTTGAGTAACGTATGTTTTTCATGCTCAACCGAATCAACATTCAAAATGTCTTCGTGTTTGAGTAGTTCTTCTTGGCTTAGGTCTGAGATAATAAATAAATGATTATAAACATTAACGTTTGTATCAGCTACTTGATTTATATAATCGTACGTTGAATAGAGGTAAAACCCCGCGCCTTGAATACTAATATCTTTAATGACTACACTGTATTCGTCAGTTCCATCGTATGACCTTATTGAGATTTCATCTCCAATACCTACATTTAATTTTTCAGCATAGTTTAGTGTAATGACCACGCCTTCTCCAATCGTGATTTCATTTCCTTGTTTATTTTTTAAGTTTAAAAATGGCAACTCTTTTTCAACCAATAGAAGAGGTACTTGTTGCTCCATCTCTTCCGTTGCAATCTTTATCGGTACAATCAGTGCTTTTGAAGCCGCTGTTAATTCATCTTCCCTTTTTATCTCTTCATCTATTGACATCAGTGGTGTTTCAGCAAGAAAATCATACTGGACAACATGATTGTAATGTTGGTCAATCAAGTAGTTAAATGAATCCGCTAGACCTAATGAAAATAGCGGTAACGTAATGGTCGCAGCCATACCGATCACAACTGTAAAGAATCTTCCTTTATTTCTGAATGCTGTTTTTAATGCGTACCTTGAGTTGAATGATAACTTCACCCAAAACCGAGGGAACTTCTCCAAAAATATTCTTTTCCCATCTTCAGGTTGTTCTGCGTGCATCGCTTCTGCTGGTGAGATTTTTATAATATGAATGACGGAAATAACCGTAGCAGTTGTGCAAATAAAGAACGCAATAAGAAAACCGGTTACCCATAATTGAGGTAAAACCTTTAAAGAAAGGTTTGGAACTTCAAACATGTTATGAAATATAGCTAAAATATAATCTCCAAAAAGAAAAGCAATGAAATAACCTAACAAGCTACCAAATAAACTTAGGAAAAATCCGTATTTGATATAGGATCGAATAATTTTCCAATCACTATATCCTAATGCTTTTAAGATCCCTATTTGTTTACGCTCTTTCACAACATTTCTTTTTTGTAATACATAAATCATCGTAGAGCTAATCAGTAGAAAGACAATCGGAAAGATATAGGCAAACGTATTAATTTGCTCTAAGTCCTCTTTATACATCATGTACCGTTTGATTCTCTTTTTTCGTTGCCTGAATAATCGTTTTTTCTAATCGTTGATGAATTTCAGCGATCGCTACTTCTTCTGTTACGTCTTCAGAAAATTTTATCATAAGTTCATTGTACATGGGCTCCTCTTCTCGAAAGAAGAAACCTTCATTGACATATATAATCCCAAAATCGTATGGATCGACCATAGGCATGCTTGCACTTTGTGCTAAATAAACATACTCAGGTGAAGCAACAATTCCAGATACCACAAAATCAACAAATTGATTCGCATAAAAGATTTCGATTCGATCACCAATACTTAAATGATGTTCAGTGGCATATTTGTTTGAAACGAGAATTTCATCATCCCGACTAGGCATTGTTCCTTGATAAAGATACGGTATATTTACAGCAACTTCTCTGTCTTGAGGTAAGGAGAGAACTCTTAAAACTGTTTCGTTTCTTTTGACATCGACATTAACCCTTCCGATAATCCCTTCAACAGATGCCAATTCTCCAAGCGTTTCAACATCTTTTTGGTCGAAATCGACACCTGTTAATGTGTAATCAGCCAGGTTTTGTGACTCAAAATAACTTTCTGTCGTCGTTTCATATTGAATTAAAATCGTCTTTAAAGAGATGAAGAAACCTACACCAATGGCAATGATAAGCACTATAGATAAAAATGCACGAATGTTACTTAAAATACTGCGTGTAAATCGTTTATTTTCAACCTTCACTTTTGTAAATCTGCACGCTATTCCAGATTGTGATTTTCAAATTATTTCAGATGTATAATTGCATAGAGGGCGTGCACGGCTTGATATGGAGAGGTGGGCATGATAGGCTCATTTTCCTTGGCGAGCTTTTTCCTGCTCGCCTTATCGCCATAAAGTCATGCCCATAGAGGCTCTGTGTCAAGCCATTTACTGTATGAAAATTTACTATATGCGTGGAATATACTAAATAGAGTCTACTGAATAACTAAAAAATGTTGTATTAACAAGGATTTTCCCCC
>CAZIRM010000054.1:0-12483 GCA_964541705.1 uncultured Bacillaceae bacterium
CTTAATTAATCAGTATTATAGCTATGAGGTTGCAGATTACGTATTAGTAGAAGTAGCAAATAGAATCAAACAATTTATTGGTAAAAACAGTAGAGTAGGTAGATGGAATGGCGACCAGTTTGTAGTATTTATGCCTGAAGTAACCGAGGCAGAGTGTATAAAAAGCGCCAAACAATTATTAAAAGTATTAGAAAAATTAATTATTTTTAAAAAAGAAGAAATATTGATCACTTGTTCAATCGGTATTAGTAAGTATAACGATAAAGATTTGTCCCTTGGAATAAAACCAGCAGAAGCTGCAATGAAAATTGCTAAGAAAAAGGGTACTCATCGTTGGTATATGTATGAAGAATCATTCCAAGGTTCAACGATTGAAGAAGAGTTAGCTAAGGCAATTACACAAGGCGTTTTTGAACTCTATTATCAACCGCAAATAGAGGTTGAAGAAGATAGAGTGTTTGGTGTAGAAGCTCTTTTAAGATGGCAACATCCCATTTACGGCTCCGTCTCTCCTCAACTATTCATTCAAGTTGCCGAAGAACAAGGGTTAATGGATACGCTAGGGGATTTAGTGATCAGAAAAAGCTTTCAACAAGCAAAAAAATTGATTGAAATGAGTCCAAACTTAAAAATATCAATCAATATTTCAGTTATTCAATTAAACAAACCAACTTTTTACGACAAACTGATTAAAGAAATACGTGAAAACGATATTTTAGCAGAACATGTAATTATTGAGATCACTGAAACAGCTGCAATTAATAATATCTCTAAAATACGCAAAGTGATTGAAAAAGTACGTTCGCTGGGGATACAAGTAGCGATAGATGACTTTGGTACAGCTTATTCATCGTTAAAGTATATAAAAGACCTACCGTGTGATATTTTAAAAATAGATAAGTCTTTCGTTCGAGATATTGAATTAGACCAGAAGAATTTGCAAATTGTTAATTTAATGGTTGAATTAGGGAAGCGTACAAACATTAAGGTTTCGGCTGAAGGTGTTGAAACATGGAAACAGATGAATTTATTAAAACAACTTGGGTGTAACATTATACAAGGTTTTTATGTTAGTAAACCCCTCTCCTTTGATGAATTGAGAGCATACTTAACAAAAAGCAAGGATAAATGAAAAGACTGTCCTCCTATGTAAGGAGATCAGTCTTTTTTGAAAGAGAAGAATTTATAAAATTTTTAAGTTAGACTGACGTCTAGCTTCAAGACGCTTCTATGAATTGCTTACTGGGAAGTTTTGCGACGAGTAACCGCAGGAGCAGCGCCTACTCGCTCGAGGTCACTTCGGTCCGTCAATTGAAGCCAAATGCGTGCTTCAATTGACGGACCTCCAGTGCTTGTCGCTCGTGACCAAGGCGCTTGCGCTTTTTTAATTCAGGTAGCCTTATATTTATCTTTCGTTTTTTGAACATAGCGTAATCGAGAGAATAAAAAGATTGCCCCAGTCGCTAATCCGGTTATTAAGCCGACCCAATAGCCAAAGGGTTGTAATGGCGTAAATGTAGCAAGTAAATAACCGGACGGAAGGCCCACTAACCAAAAAGATACAACTGCAACTAAAAAAGTGACATTCACATCTTTGTATCCTCGTAACGCCCCTTGGATGGGTGTGCCGATTGAATCGGACATTTGGAAGAACACTGCAAACATTAAGAACTGTTTAATTAACTGTAAGACCTCAGGTTCATTAGTATAAAGCATTCCAATTTGTTTATTAAAAATAATTAAGAATATAGCTGCAAATACCCCGAGACCAATCGCGATGCTCATGCCTAAATAACTGTAGATCTTCGCATCATTGTAGCGCTTCGCACCCACTTCTCGTCCAACTGTAATCGTTAATGCCATTGAGATACTAAGAGGTAACATATAGAGGAGAGCCGCAAAGTTATTAGCAGCTTGATGTGCCGCAATTGTTACTGTGTTATATCTACTCATTAATAATGTGACTGCTGCAAAAATACTTGTTTCACAAAAGATTGTTAAGCCACTAGGAACGCCAATCTTCAGCAGTTCTTGAAAGGCTAATTTTGATGGTTTATAAAACTTTCTAAAAATATCATACCTTTTAAAGGGAGAAATCTTTACTACAAAATAAATCGCGATGATAAATACAAACCAGTAAGTAATTGAAGATGCGAATCCGGCTCCAATACCACCAAGTTGCGGAAACCCCCATTTACCAAAAATTAAAACATAATTAAAAAAGATATTAATCGGCAACGACAGAAGTGTAATAATCATTGTTATTCTCGTGTGGCCGAGTGCGTCAATTAATGAGCGAAGCACGGAATAGGAAAAAAGTGGAATAATACCAATCGATAGTCCGAATAAGTAGCGCTTGGCAATAAATTCAACTCCGGGCTCTAAACTCATAAGACGAAAGATTGGATTTAAAAAGACTATCCCACCTATAATAACGATAAGCGAGAGTATAATTGATAAATATAGTCCTTGTACAATTGAGAATGGGATATCTTTTTTTTGATTTGAACCAATTAAATGGGCAATAATAGGTGTCATCGCCATTAAAATCCCGCTCAACCCAGTAAAAACAGGAACCCAAATACTAGAACCAATTGCAACACCAGCCAAATCAACTGAACTGACATTTCCTGACATGACCGTGTCAAAAAAGTTCATCGAATAAAGCGTTACTTGAGTCACAAGTATAGGCCCTAAAATATACATAAATTGTCTTATTTTTTCTAGCGTATTCAAACTTAAGTTCATTCTAAATATCTCTCCCAATTCTTCGTTATACGAACGAAATTATAACAGAAAACGGGTGTTTGCGACACACTTATTTTTAATCGGTTGAACTTGAAGAAATACCATATGAGCAGCGAAGGATACTGTACTTGGTCTTAATGTGAAAATTCAATGGTTTATTAACTTATACTGAAATGAGGTTATTTGCTTGAAGTTAGGATATGCTTGTCAAAATATAACGTTAAAAACAATCATGCGGACGTGCCGCTTAAAAACAGTGGAGTTAGAAGGAATCTCGAAGATAAAAGAATTAACACTTCACAACCTTCGTGAAGTCCGAAAAATGATTAATTGGAACATAAATAATGGCATTTATTTTTTTCGGGTCAGTAGTGACATTGTTCCGTTTGGAAGCCACGAAGTACTGACATGGGATTGGTGGAGAGATGAGGATGTTTTCGATCTTACTGAAGAAATTAAATCTATTTCAGAAAGAAATCAAGTAAGACTGTCAGTTCATCCAGGACAGTATACAATCATTAATTCGCCAAACGAGAAAGTGATCAAAAATGCGTTTAGAGATCTTGACTACCATAATAAATTAATGAACCTTGTCGGTGGCAAAGATATGGTTATTCACATTGGTGGTGCTTATGGAGATAAAGAAGTTGCCAAACAAAGCTTTATTAACAACTATCACAAGTTGGATAAGGATATTCAAAACAAATTATTAATCGAAAATGATGATAAGGTGTTCCATGTAAAAGACGCACTCGATGTTAGTAAAAAAACATCTGTTCCGGTGTGTTTTGATATTCATCATCACAGATGTAATCCTTACGATGAAGAACCACTACAAGATTTGCTTAACCAAGTGTATGCAACTTGGACCCGCATACCGAAAATGCACATTAGTTCAGGAAAAGAACATAAACAGGATCCCCGTCACCACGACTACATCTTAATGGAAGATTATCAACAATTCATCGATTTGTTAGGCAATAGAGACGTAGACCTTATGTTTGAAGCTAAAAAGAAAGAGCTGTCAGTGTTAACGATTCTCAATAAAATAACTTAGAAGTTGTGTTGAGCGCTTTGCCCCCTCGGTGATATAAAATGTTTGCATCAAAAGCCTCCCTACGAAAAACAAAAATATGATATATTGAAGAATAATAGGTGTATCGTAAAAGGGGAGACTTTTATGCGAAAGCTAAGAGGGCATCACTTGCTTTGTATCCATGGGTTTCGAGGAATGGGATATAGCGATTCTTTTGTTAAAAATATGCAGGAGATTGTAAACGAGATAAAAGACATGACTGTCGATCAAGAAATTCAAGTTTTAGTAGAATTAGATGATGCTTGTCGCAAGTGCCCACACCATGGAGAGACAATTTGCGTCGCAAGTGAAGGATCTAATGAGCATGTGACGTCAATGGATAGACGAGTTATTCAACACCTAGGCGTAGAAGCTAATGCCAAATATATGAAGATTGAAATGATTAAACGAACAAAAGAACGAGTCCACCCTAACGATTTAGATCATTTATGTAAAGGTTGTTCTTGGCTTTCTTACGGCGTATGCAAAGAAGGTATTGATCAATTACGGAATACATAATCGTACAAGAACATTTTCAACAGCCGAAAGGAGAAACAATGGAACATTTAATTAATCATCATGTGCAAAAAATACAAATTTCTGGAATTCGTCAATTCTTCAATTTAGTTGCTCAATACCCGGAGGCCATCCAATTAACAATAGGACAACCTGACTTTCCAACACCGACACATATTAAAGAAGCTGCGATCACGGCAATAGAAGCAAACCAAACTAGCTATACGAAAAATGCTGGTTTAGATGATTTGTGTGTAGCTGCAGTAGATTTTGTGAAACAGAAGTATGGGCTTGACTATGATGCAAACTCAGAAGTGATTACAACAATTGGCGCGAGCCAAGCAATCGATATTGCTTTTCGAACGATTTTAGAGCCAGGTTGTGAAGTAATTATGCCTGTTCCTATCTATCCAGCTTATGAACCGATTATTCGGATGTGTGGAGCGATTCCAGTTTATATTGATACTCGTGATACAGGCTTTAAATTAACAAAACAACAATTAATGGATCATATGACAGACAAAACGAGATGCGTATTACTTCCGTATCCATCAAATCCAACAGGTTGTATTTTGACAGAGAAAGAGTTAGCTGAAATCAAAGATGTTCTAAAAGATAAAGATATTTTTGTCGTGTCAGATGAAATTTACAGTGAATTGGTCTACGGAGAAAAACATACGTCTATCGCTTCATTTGCAGAAATGAGACAAAAAACAATTGTGATAAATGGATTATCGAAGTCACATTCAATGACAGGTTGGCGAGTAGGGTTTGTATTTGCTGATGCAACAATTATAAAACATATGCTGAAAGTGCATCAATATAATGTAAGTTGTGCAAGTTCGATTTCACAGTATGCAGCACTAGAAGCACTTACGAATGGGATCAATGATGCAAATGAAATGCGAGAAGAATATGTGAAACGTCGTGACTATGTTTATGACCGGATAACTTCACTAGGAATTGAAGTTGTGAAACCTCAAGGCGCATTTTATTTGTTTCCTTCAATTAAAAAATTTGGCCTAAGTTCAAATGATTTTGCTCACCAGTTGTTAAAGCGTGGCGGTGTCGCATGTGTACCTGGTACCGCTTTTTCAAGCTTCGGTGAAGGTTATTTGCGCCTTTCCTATGCTTATAGCATGACGATTTTGGAAGAAGGATGCAACCGCATTGAAAAATTTATCAAGTCAATTGAGTGAATTCCATAGTTTAAGCGAGAGGGCTGTCCAAAAAGGTGACTTGACTTTTTGGACGGCCCCTACTTTTTCTGCTTGACTTTTGTCCCCAGACTTAGCTTTTAGTGAATGCTTATTCAGCTCGTTTTTAAACCTTCTTCATTTTTTGTCACTTTATAAAGATTGAACGCTTTTGAATGGTTTCGGTGTCGTTTTGGATATTTTTGATAGTTTTTGAAAGAAAGTGATTGATTTTACAATTGGAATTTTGTATACTCTAAGTAACAGGAAAGAGGAGGTGATGGTGATTTTAACTCCAGAACGCCACAGAATCATTTTAGATACATTAAAAGAAAAACAAGTTGTTAAAATTCAAGAGCTAGTTGAATTGACAAAAACATCAGAATCAACGATTAGAAGAGATCTCGTTCAATTAGAAGAGGCCAACTACTTAAAGCGCGTGCATGGTGGAGCATCATTACTGCAAGGGAAAAGAACCGAACAGAGCATCAGTGAAAAATCAACCAAAAACCTTCAGGAAAAACAACAAATCGGCCAATATGCAGCACAACAAGTTGAAGAAGGGGATTCAATTTTCCTAGATGCTGGTACAACTACAATGCAAATGATTCAGTATTTAACCCAGAAGGATATTACCGTTGTTACAAATGGAATTACATTAGTTGAACCATTATTAGAAATGGGAATCCAAACGTATTTACTCGGTGGAATGATAAAAGGAAAAACGCGTGCGTTAATCGGTAGAGCGGCGTTGGAAACGCTTAAATCATACCGCTTTGATAAATGTTTTATAGGTGTAAATAGCATCCACCATATCCATGGCTTATCAACTCCGGATCCAGAAGAAGCGTTAGTAAAACAAACAGCACTTCAACTATCCAGAGAATGTTTCGCATTAGCAGATCAAACAAAGTTTGGTGAAGTTTCTTTTGCTAAAATAACAGACATCGAGTTAGCAACCATTATTACAACCAAAAGCGAAGATGATGAGATGCTAGAACCATACTATAAACGAACGAAAGTAAAGGTCGTGACACCATGATATATACAGTGACACTAAACCCATCAGTCGATTACTTCATTAAAGTAAACGACTTTGAATTAGGAAAGTTAAATAGAACCCAAAGCGATCACAAGGTGGCTGGGGGAAAAGGGATTAACGTTTCTCGAATGCTTAATAACCTTGGATTAACTAGTAACACGTTAGGTTTTGTTGGAGGTTTCACTGGAGAATTTATTATCCAAGCACTAGAAGCTGAAAATATAAGCACTGATTTCATCCGTGTAAATGGTGAAAGTAGAATTAATATTAAGCTAAACAATGGTGAGACAGAGACAGAAATAAACGGTGCTGGTCCGACGATCACAGATGATGAGTTAATACAATTGTTAACCGCGATAAAGAAACTTAAGCAAAATGATTATTTAGTACTTGCTGGGAGTATTCAATCGAATTTACCAAACGATCTCTATAATCAGATGGTTAAATTAGCATCCGAGCGAGGCGCAAATGTTATTGTAGACACTTCAGGAGTTGCTTTAATGAAGGTGCTAGAATATCAACCATTTTTAGTGAAGCCAAATCACCATGAGTTAGGAGAGATCTTCAATTGTTCCATCACCACGAAAGAAGAAGCCATCCCTTATGGGAAAAAATTAGTTGAATTGGGTGCACAACACGCAATCGTTTCTATGGCTGAACAAGGGGCGTTACTATTTTCAAAAGACTTAGTTGCCCAAGCAAATGTCCCTAAAGGAACATTAATAAACTCCGTTGGGTCAGGAGACTCTTTAGTGGCAGGGTTTTTAGCTTCCTATTATAAGAATGGTGATTTGCTTGAAGCGTTTCGCTACAGTATTGCTGCAGGAAGTGCTACCGCTTTTTCTCATGGTTTAGCAACAAATGTAAAAGTAACCAGTCTACTAAAAGAAATAACTGTAACACAAATATAGAAAGTTAGGGGTACGAATGATGAAAATTACGGAGCTTATCACGAGAAACACCATTATCCTAAATTTGCAAGCGGATACAAAAAAGGGGGTCATTGATGAAATTGCAGAGAAGTTAGACAAAGCTGGTACTCTTTATAACAAAGAGCAATTTAAGGAGGCGATTTGGGAGAGAGAACACCAGAGTACAACGGGAATAGGAGAAGGAATTGCCATACCACACGCCAAAACTTCTGCTGTTCGTACACCAAGTATCGGCTTTGCAAGATCAATAAAGGGGGTGGATTATGATTCTTTAGATGGTAAACCTAGTAATCTATTTTTTATGATTGCTGCTAGTGAAGGAGCAAACCAGCAACACTTAGAAACATTATCTCGACTGACTTCGTTTTTAATGGATACTTATTTTCGTGAAAAGTTGTTCTCTGCAACTTCAGAGGAAGAGGTTCTACGTATTATTGATGAGAAAGAACTTGAAGTATTAAAGGAGGAGAATGCCGATATGGCTCAAAAGAGAAAAATCTTAGCAGTAACTGCTTGTCCAACAGGGATTGCTCATACGTACATGGCAGCTGACGGCCTTAAGAATAAGGCGAAAGAAATGGGTATTGACATTAAAGTAGAAACAAATGGTTCAGGTGGTGCAAAAAATGTTTTAACAGAGGCAGAGATTGCTGAAGCCGATGTCATTATTGTCGCAGCTGATAAACAAGTTGAAATGGAACGATTTGTTGGAAAAAAAGTCCTTCAAGCTCCTGTTGCTGAAGGGATAAGAAACCCTGGTCAATTAATAGAAAAAGCATTAAGTGGGGATGTAAGCGTTTATAAAGGAACTGGAAAAACTTCTGATAAAAATGAAAGCGCTTATAAGCAAAGGTCTGGGTTCTACAAACACTTAATGAGTGGCGTATCAAACATGATTCCGTTCGTGGTTGGTGGAGGGATTTTAATAGCCCTATCATTTATGTTCGGTATCGAAGCTTTCGATCCTAATCATGCCGATTATCACCCAATTGCTGAAGTACTCATGAAAATTGGTGGTAATAATGCTTTTGGTTTGATGGTTCCTGTACTTGCTGCGTTTATCGCGATGAGTATTGCTGATCGTCCTGGTTTTGCACCTGGTATGGTCGGAGGTATGATGGCAGCGACTGGTGAAGCTGGATTTTTAGGAGGTTTAATTGCCGGTTTCTTAGCAGGTTACCTAGTTGTTGGTTTAAAGAAACTTTTTGCATCTATGCCGAGTTCATTGGAAGGCATTAAACCTGTGTTACTGTATCCGGTGTTTGGAATTTTGTTAACTGGTCTTATTATGAATTATGTCGTGATTGGTCCTGTTGTAGCATTAAATGAAGGCTTAATGGGTTGGTTAGAAGGACTTGGTACTGGAAACTTAGCTTTACTAGGACTTATTTTAGGAGCAATGATGGCCTTTGACATGGGTGGTCCTGTGAATAAAGCAGCGTTTGCATTTGGTATTGCAATGATTGATGCAGGAAACCTTGCTCCACATGCTGCTATCATGGCAGGTGGAATGGTTCCGCCACTAGGCTTAGCGTTAGCCACAACATTCTTTAAAAATCGTTTTACGAAACAAGAGCAAGATGCAGGTAAAACTAACTATATCATGGGTGCATCGTTTATTACAGAAGGCGCGATTCCGTTTGCTGCAGCAGACCCACTAAGAGTCATTCCGTCAATTATGGTTGGTTCAGCAGTAGCCGGTGCCCTTACAATGATGTTTGGTATTGGCTTACCAGCCCCTCACGGTGGACTATTTGTAATCCCATTCGTGACAGGTGGTTGGGCATTGTATCTATTAGCAATCTCGATTGGGTCTGTTGTTACAGCATTGATGGTAGCATTCCTTAAAAAGCCATTAAAATAGATCTTAAAAGGGGCCGCTAGTCTTATATAGACTGGCGGCTTCTTTTTTCGTTACTAGAGATGAAAAGTTCAAAATTGTGTTGACTTATAATTCTGACATCGCTAAAATTACATTAATCATATAAAATAACTCGGGTTTGAATAGGGGGAGTTGAAGTGGAAAAACAAACACTACAAAATGAAAAACTTTTTTTAAAGATTCAAGCAATGTTAAAAGGCTTTAACTACGGGTCAATTACGTTGATTGTTCAAGATGGTAAGGTTATCCAACTTGAAAAAAATGAGAAGGTGCGTTTAAAATAAATTGTTAGGTATGTAAGAAAATATAACATTCATTATTTCCGATGAGTAAAATAACTATAAACAACCTACAAGCGGGTTCGAAATGAATGACTCTCAGTGAAGTTTTGCGACGAGCTAGTGGAACGGAGCGGGAGCATAGCCGATCTGCGGGCACCTACTTTTCTCATTAAAACGAAAGTGAAAAGGAACCATTATTAAGGAGGATACGATGGGGTATACAAAAGTTTGGGCGGATAATAGTAAACTTAGTAAAGAAGAGATTAGTAAACTAGAAAAAGATGGATTAGAGATTTTAGATGACATAGAGGTGTACGCTGAGCAAGGGTTTGAAGCAATCCCTCAAGATCAATGGAACCATTTTAAATGGGCTGGTCTATATTTGCAAAGACCAAAAGAAGCGGGTTTGTTCATGATGCGGGTAAATATACCTTCTGGGATCTTAACAAATGAACAAGCGATCGCATTAGCGAAGATCGGCCGGGATTATGGCCGTAATGTTGTTGATATTACAACAAGACAAGCAATTCAATTTCATTGGTTAACGATTGAGCAAATGCCAGATATTTTTAAGAGATTACAAGAAGTTGGCTTATCATCTGTCGGTGCTTGTGGGGATATACCTAGAACAATCGTTGGTAACCCATTAGCCGGAATCGACCGCAATGAGTTGCTTGACACGAGGGATATCGTTCAAGATGTCTATCAAACATTCCAACGAAATAGAGACTTCTCTAATTTGCCGAGAAAGTTCAAAATGTCAATTTCAGCTAATATTCATAATGCCGGACACGATAAGATCAATTGTGTGGCTTTCACACCGGCATCAAAAGACATTGATGGTAAAGAAGAAGTAGGTTTTCACGTTGTTGTCGGTGGTGGGCTCTCCTCAAAACCATACTTAGCAGAACAATTAGATATTTTTGTTCGACCAGAAGAAGTGAAAGATGTGGCAGTTGCAATAGTCAAAATTTATAGAGATCATGGGTATCGTGAAAAAAGACATCGTGCAAGGCTTAAGTTTTTAATGGCGGATTGGGGTCCTGAGAAATTTTTAGATAAGTTAAGAGAAGTTTATGGCAAAGATTTACGACCAAAAGGGATCGACCGTGTCGTAGATTGGAATGCAGGGTATTTTTATGGGATTCATCGACAAAAACAAGAAGGGCTAAGCTATTTAGGTTTTAACGTTCCTGTAGGGAGATTAAACTCTGAGGAGTTAATCGAATTGGCTAGAATTTCTAAAGAATATGGGAATGGTGAGATTCGTACGTGTAATTCACAAAACGTCGTTATCCCTAATGTCCCTGATGAAAAGATCGTTGACATGCTAAAAAACAGCATTTTCGAACGATTATCATTAAATCCCAAAAAATTCATTGCGTATTCCGTCGCCTGCACTGGAACGGAATATTGTAACTTAGCACTTGTTGAAACGAAACAACGGATGAAAGATGTTGCGGAGTACTTAGATCTCCACCTTGAACTTGATGTGCCGGTAAGGATTCATATGGTCGGCTGCCCTAACTCATGTGGTCAACGTCAAATTGCAGATATCGGGATTCAAGGAATAAAGATGAAAACGAAAGAATTAGGCATGGTTGAAGCATTTGAGTTGCATATAGGTGGTACACTACAAAAAGAACACGCACGCTTCAATGAAAAACTTAAAGGAAAAATCCCAGCAGATCGTCTACATGAAGTATTACAAGAGTTATTAGTTTCCTTTAAAGAAACAAAACAAGTAAGCGAAAGCTTTTTCGGGTATGTTAATAGAGTTGGTGTATCTTCACTTCAGGAAGTATTAGACGGGATCCTAGAAAAGGTTGTTTAACGATGAATTTATATAATTTCACTGTCACGCTAAACACAGACAAGAGTTATCCCGTGGTTGTATGTGCAGAGTCAGATGAACAAGCATTTCTATTAGCGGAAATTGAAATGGAGAAAGAATTTTTAAAGCTCCCAGTTATAAAGGAGATTGTTCTAACGGAAAGGAAAAAGGTCTTACAAAAAGGAGTGGCCTTTGTTATTACAGAAGAGAAGCGGTAAGGGGGGTGGACTTATGGTAGGAATTGTCTACCTTGTCGGTGCGGGTCCAGGGGATAAAAGGCTCATAACAGTTAAAGGGTTAGAATGTGTAAAAAAAGCCGACGTCATTTTATATGATCGACTTGTTAACCCACTTCTTCTTTTAGATGCAAAGCACGATGCAACATTTATATACTGTGGAAAACTGCCAAAGCGGCATATACTCAGACAGGAACAAATCAATCAACTCCTCGTGGAGAATGCATTGAAAGGGAAAGTTGTTGTTCGATTAAAAGGGGGAGATCCTAGCGTTTTTGGAAGGGTTGGTGAAGAAGCTGCGTCGTTACAAAAAGCTGGAATTCCATTTGAGATCGTTCCCGGTATTACCTCTGGAATTGCCGCCCCTATTTATGCAGGAATCCCTGTTACACACCGAGAATATGGAGGAAGCTTTGCCATTGTTACTGGTCATGATCAGTCCAAGGCTGGAAACCCTCAAATTGAATGGAACGCATTAGCTAACGGAATAGATACGATTTCTTTCTATATGGGAATTAATAATTTATCATACATTTGTGAAAATTTAATTTCACATGGCAAAGATAAGAATACAGGGGTAGCCGTCATTCAATGGGGGACGATGCAAAGTCAAAAGGTTGTTGTTGGCACATTAGAAACCATATCCAAAACTGTGAAGGATGAAGGAATTAGTAACCCAGCGATTACTGTAAAGGAGCACATTATCCCAGCAAAAAAAGGTGGTTTTTGAGCAAATTAGAA
>CAZIRM010000055.1:0-12395 GCA_964541705.1 uncultured Bacillaceae bacterium
CCCTCTAAGATAGGATTTACTAACCTATTTCTATATAAAGTTTTGACAATACGTTTTGAACTAAGGAGAATGAATTATGAAAAATTTATCATTTATTAAGAAATTGGTTGTCGTTTTTATTATAACGGGTTTCATTCCTTTAATTGCGGTGACCATCTTTTCTTACAGTCTATCAAAAGGAAATATCTCGTATTTAGTAAAGAAGGAAAGTGAGCTTTATACCACTTTAGTAAAGGAAGAATTAGAGAGTTATTTTCACGAAAAAAAGGCGGAGGGTGTTTTGCTTGCTCAATCAAGTGATGTATATGATTACATAGACCTCTTAACAGAACAATCAAGTCAATTTCACTTGGGTTATCAGCATCTTGACCGTTACCTTTCATTCGCTAAAAATGAGTTAGAATATGATCAAATCTTTTTGACTGACAAAGATGGGAACATTATTTATTCGACGATAAATAAAGAGCAAACGGAAGGTGTTAATATTTCGCACCGAGACTATTATCAACAAGCAATAAAAGGAAATCAAGCATGGAGTCCGCTTATTGAAACGGTACTTGGTTTTAATGCAATGATGTTATCTACACCAGTCTATGAAGATGGATTCTCTAACAAAGTGATTGGCACGATTACATTTTTAATTAATGAAGAGAAATTAACCGATGTTGTACATTCTGGTACTGCTTATTTAGGGGAAACGGGTGATGCTTATTTAGTGAATAGCGAGGGTCTGTTACTTAGTAATACACGTAGAGGTGATTACGTTACGCAAGCGGTTCTGAATGAAACAATGGAAACAAAAGCAACTGAATGGCTAAAAGACCCAATTTTATTAAACGATCGATCATTTCGAACAAACGATCAGTATAAAAACTACTTAGGAGAAGACGTGTTAGGTACAGTTAGTACGCTTCAAATGGGTGATGAGCTTGTCGGATTAGTGATCGAGGTTGGTTCAGATGAGGTGTTTGCGAGCTTGTATTCACTCAGGAACTATATATTTCTAGCCTTAATTATAGTTTCGATCTTTGGTGCGATTCTGGCAAATGTATTTGCTGTAGGGATTACAAAACCAATAAAAGAAACCGTTCGAATCTTAAAACAGATGGCAAACCAAGATTTCTCTGAGAGTTTGAGAAAAGAGAATATAAGCCGTAAAGATGAAATTGGACTAATGTTTCAATCAATTGATAAGATGCAAGCTGCAATGAAAGGGATTATCCGTCAAGTGATGAACTCTTCAACCGAAGTATCTTTATCTTCAAAGCAATTATCTGTAAGTGCGGATGAAACAAAAGTCGTTAGTAAAGACGTATCTGCTTCAATTGTAGAGGTCGCACAAGGAGCAGAGCTACAAGTCACTAGTTCTACAGAAACAGAAACGGTAATGGAAGATATGGCTAAAGGCATTCAAAGAGTGGCCGAAACGGCAGCACTCATTAGTGAATCAACAAAAATCATGAACGGGAAAGCAAATGATGGTGGAAAGACACTAACCATTGCAGTTGAGCAAATGAAAAAAATTGAGCAAGAAACAGAACAAACGACACAGATTGTGGATCGCTTACAACAAGACTCCATTCAAATAAATGAAATTATTCATATCATCACGAGTATAACGGATCAAACGAACTTACTGGCGTTAAATGCGGCAATTGAAGCAGCAAGGGCTGGGGAGGCTGGAAAAGGATTTGCGGTGGTGGCTGATGAAATTAGAAAGCTTGCTGATCAAACAAGACACTCAGCAACACAAATATCAGATTTGGTTGGGAATATGCAAAACCATACAATAAAAGCATCTGAATCAATGCTCCAAGGAAAACGAGAGGTTGCTCAAGGAATTGATGATATAAAAGACGTCGGTTTAGCGTTCAATATTATTTTGAGTTCAATCTCAACAGTGGCAAATGAAATTGAAGAGCTCTCGGCAGTGTCGCAACAGATGTCGGCAAGTACTCAACAAGTAACAGCATCAGTTTCCGAAATGGCCACAGTTGCAAAACAATCCGCAGCAAATGCAGAAGAGGTCGCAGCGGCATCAGAAGAACAACTAGCTACAATTGAAGAAGTATCCAAGGCGTCTGATTACTTAAGGAACTTGGCAACATCCTTACAAGAGACAGTGAATACATTTCAAATATAGAAATGTCCATTGAGAATAAGACTAAAAGCGATCAATCCCAGATTTTTCACATCGATTTGGATATGGTATTGTGTTAGTACAACGCTCTAGGAGGTTTTACGATGAAGACAGAAAAGCAAAAAATGCTAGCCGGAGAATTATATAAGTCTTGGGATCCTGAATTAATAAAAGACCGTGAAAAGGCACGATATTTAACCCGAATCGTTAATCAAACAACAGAAACGGAATACGAAGCGCGAGCAGAAGCGATTAAAAATTTGTTTGGATCGACGAAAGAAAACGTCTATATGGAGCCAAACTTCCGTTGTGATTATGGTTATAACATCCATGTTGGTGAGAATTTTTATGCGAATTTCGACTGTGTGATTTTGGATGTTTGCGAGGTTCGTTTTGGTGACAACTGTATGCTGGGTCCAGGTGTACATATTTACACAGCAAGTCATCCCCTCAACCCAGTCGAACGTAACAAGGGACCAGAATTTGGGGTGCCAGTGACGATCGGCAATAACGTGTGGATTGGTGGGAGAGCAGTCATTAACCCAGGAGTCACAATTGGTGATAATGCTGTGATTGCTTCGGGAGCAGTTGTCACAAAAGACGTTCCGGCAAATACTGTTGTTGGCGGGAACCCTGCGAGAGTAATTAAACAAATAGAATAAGAATTCGGAAATAAGCGTAGAGGAAACTCTGCGCTTATTTCCTTTCCCGGGAAAGCGCAGAATTAGACATGAAACCGCTTGGTGATTAGGCATTGTAAGAGATATGTCGATTTATATTGGAAAAATATTCTTGCTATATTTTCACTTAATGTGTAAAATTACACCATAAGTGTAGGGGGGTATTTTATGACAAAAGATGAGCTAATATCCATTGTTTCAAAGAAATTAAAATTAATTAGAGTTGAGACCAACTATACACAAATACGGATGGCAGAAGTTTTAGGACTATCGAAGAAAACGCTCGTGCAAATTGAAAAAGAAAGGCTGGAAGCGAACTGGACAACCATTATTGCCGTTTGTGCATTGTTCCGAAATAGTGAGGTGCTACAAAATTCGTTAAGTAGTGATCCGTTAGAAATCCTTGAAACAGTTGCGCATCATAGCATTGTAAGACCGAAAGAAAAAACTCTCGGTGGAAAGGTTTGGTGGAAGGAAGTGCGATCAGAAGGACGGTTTCGTTTGCAACAAAACGTAGTGAGTCATCATTACCGTGTTGTTGATGAACATAACTATCGATGGTGCAGTACGTTTGACAAGGAAGATGCCGTGGAGTACTTAGAAGAGTTATCAAAAGAACAGTAGTAGAGATTGGGAGAAGAAGAAAAATGAAAAATAAATTATTGTTCACTTTATGCGTATGTTGTCTAATATTTCAAGTCGTTCTGTTTTGTCTATTTTCTATTGTTTTTAGTAGTACAATTGAGTCGATGCCATGGTATGAGCCACTAACAGTGGGGCATTTTTTGCAATGATTCTTTTAACTCCATTTCAACTTTTTGTTTCAAGCATCCTTTACCTGATTTATAAGAAGTTAGTCGTTTGCAAAAATATTGCCGTTATCTCGATCATTCAATCAGGGATAATAATTGCTAATTTATTAATTATTTTTGTAATTGGAAACTTTCTTACATCTATATCTTTTGTTTCATTAGTAGCGCAAGTTTTACTAGGGATATGGTTTATTGCGGTTTCAGTAAAAATGTATTGGGTAAGGATTTTTAATTAAAGGAGGAACAAAATGAAACTCTCTTATTTAAATAAAAAATCAAAGATCATGATTGCAATGGTCATCGCGATCCTGCTGTTGTTAAGCACTTTCTATTTCGTAGGATTTGTATACGGTTCGTATATTGGAGTGGAAAACTATTCAGTAAGAGAAATTACAGTACAAGATAACATATTACACCTTACTGGAACTACAAATAGTAGTGGTCAAGCCTATAGTGGTTATTCTTACAAAGTGAAAGATGAAAATGTATATATTAAAATAAGGTATAGCTTAGTCAGTACATTTAATCAGAGTGGGGAAGCGAATATCGTCATTGAAGACAATTTTAAAGATGTAGAAAATGTTTATTTGCAAGGATCAAAAAGGGACGATAATAGATTGATCTGGAGTAGGGAGCGTTAGAGATGGAAAATGAAAGCCTGTATGCAAACATACAGGCTATTGGTTAATTTGCTTTTCTCTGAAACAAATAAGCCCCAATAAATTCAAGCCCAATACCGAAAAAAATTCCAAACTTGGTAACGAAATCAGAAAAATCAAATGTATGTTTCATAACAATCGATAAACTGATCACTATTAAACCAATCGCTATCAATAGTTGTGGCGTTTCATACTTTTCATCTCCTGCCTGTAAATGTTCCTACAGATCTAAGCTTATATATTTTATACAACGCTTGTGTACCACTATTTTCTTCGCCGTTAGCAGCTAGTTCTTCATAAAGTTGTTTTGCAAGCTTTAATCCTGGTGTGCTTAGCCCCATTTCTTCAGCGGACTCAAGGGCAATGGTCATATCTTTAATAAAATGCTTTACGTA
The DNA here is from genome assembly GCA_964541705.1 of uncultured Bacillaceae bacterium. GTDB lineage: Bacteria > Bacillota > Bacilli > Bacillales > Anaerobacillaceae > Anaerobacillus. The sequence goes on from CAZIRM010000055.1 coordinate 4,687, forward strand.
AAAACCTGGCTCGAAATCACCGTCGATCATTCTCGGGGCAAGCTTGCTTAATGAAAAACTACCAGCAGCACCGGTTTCGATTGAAGCTAAGACAGTTTTAGGAGAAAGCCCGGCTTTTTGGGCATAAACGATCGCTTCACAAACGCCAATCATAGTTGTGGCAATCGCAATTTGATTACACATTTTCGTGTGTTGACCAGCACCCGCGTCTCCTTGCCTGACAATGTTTTCTCCCATGGTTTTTAAAATAGGTTCAACAGCAAGAAAATCTTGTTCATCTCCGCCAACCATGATTGAGAGCTTTGCTTCTTTTGCGCCGATGTCGCCTCCAGAGACTGGGGCATCAACTGCGTGCATACCCTTTGCTTTCGCTTCTTCATAAATCTTGATTGCGAGGGATGGTTTAGACGTAGTCATGTCAATGAAATATGTCCCTTGTCTTGCTTGATTGATTAATCCTGACACCCCTAAATAAACTTCTTCAACGTCTCGTGGATAGCCAACAATCGTAATAATCACATTCGCTGTTTTTGCAACATCTTGTACAGTGTCTTTCCATACGCATCCAGCTTCAATTAAAGGTTGCGCTTTTTCTTTCGTACGATTATAAATGACAACTTCATAGCCAGCATTTAGTAGATGAGAGGCCATACTTTTACCCATCACACCAATCCCGATAAATCCAATCACTGTAGTTTCTTTTGTTAAGTTCATTCGTCATCCCACCATTTTCTTTTTATCTCATCATGACATTTGTATTCTATATTTGTAAAGTTTTACAATCAATTTGTATAATTTTTGAAACCCATTTGATATGATTTACGTATAAATTACTAGATTTCTAAAAAATCAATGAATTTCATTCAAGTAGGTGACGAAATGTATAAAAAATGTTTATTGTTTGCACTTGTATTGTTCTTTTTTATTCCTACAAACGTATTTGCGGTTGATTTTACGATTACAGATGTTGAAATCGATGCTTACTTACAAAGTGATGGGAATGTGAATGTAGTAGAAAGGCATACGTACGAGTTTGATGGTGAATTCAATGGTATCATCCGTAACCTTATCTCAAACGATGGAGCAGAAATTGTTGAACTTCAAGCGTTTGAACAAGGGTCTCCCTTGAAGGTTGAAACGGATGGTGCTGAACATCGAATTTACCGGAAAGGTAAAGACGAAACAATTACGATCGATTTGCAGTATACGATTGAACGAGCAGTTTCCGTTTATAGTGATTTTGGTGATTTTTTTTGGTCAGTCTTTTCGCAAGAGAACGAATCAACCTATGAAAATATGACAATAACAATTCATCCACCGGCGCCAACAACTAAAGTTATTGCGTTTGGGTATGATGAGGCGTTTGAATCGGAACAAGTGTTAAATGATGGCACGGTTCGATTTGATTTGGGAAGAGTGCGAAGGAAACGAAATGGCGATATTCGCGTCTTAATACCGGCAGAGCTTTTTCCACACACGATGAACAGGATTGATAAGGAGATAAGGGAGGATGTTATAGCAGAGAGGGAAGCAATGATTTATAATGCCATCCGATTTAAAACGAGGCAGCAAAGACTATCAACAATCGCAACAATAGTTATTCCGTTATTCTTCATCTTATATTTATTCATTCTCCTAAAAGTAGCGTTCCAAAAAAAGCTAAAAAATATGGCACTTGAAAGAGAAGTAGAGAGAAAGTTTCTTCCAGACCTGGAACTCTCAATGCCACTGACCATCTACTTTACTCATTATAAGCTTGCTTCATCTGAATTAATGGCAGCGCATTTACTTGATTTGGTTCGAAGAGGGAATGTAGAACTAATTGGTGATCAGAAATTCCGATTAATAAAAAATGATCATCTTGCGGAATATGACCAGGCTTTAATTGAGTGGCTATTTGAAGAGATAGGAACAAACAATCAGTTCGATTTTGAAATGCTAAAGAAATACACAAAAAAAGAGAAAAATCACGAGAAGTATCAAGAACTTGAACATGAATGGCAGTTGGCCTTTCACAATTGCATAAAAGAAGAAGACCTTTATGAGGAGAAGACAAAATTTAGGACATTTATAGGGTTTGCGGCATTGCCTTTATTACCACTGATGTTAGGTTTATTCATATATGATTTAATGGGTGGTTTCGTTATTGCTTTCATTTTGTTCTTAGGAATTTTATTTTTTGCCATCGGCTACCAAACAACGAATTGGCGTGGCGCAAAAATCTTACATGAATGGAATGAGTTAAAAGAGCGATTGAAAAGCTTAGACATGGAAGAGTGGAATCGTTTATCACAGGAAGATCAAATGAAGGTGTTAATATACGGTATTGGTGTAAATGCAAAGAGCTTTCGAAAGAAAAATGAAGAGATGATTGAAGCTTTTAACATGAATAATTCTGTAAGTGTTGATTCGGGCGTTTTGAAATCCTATAACCCTTTGCTATTCATCATGTTAGCAAATTCAGCGTCGAAAAGTTTTCATAAGGCTGGAGAAACGACTACCCCAGCTTCTAATTCGAGCTCGTCTGGATTTGGCTCAGGCGGACGTGGCGGTGGTGGTGGCTCCGGGGCATTTTAAAGGTGCATAAAAAAACGAAGCATTTCTCGAAATACACCCCTCGGTTTGGTTAAACTGTAGTAAAATAAACATATACAATATTTGGTTCTTTGAGCCGATGAAAATGGTTCAATATGGAGGGAGCGGCAATATGGGGAAATGGAAAAAATTGTTGTGTTGCTATCTAGTGATGATTTTTGTGTTACATCCTAGCTTAGGAGCAGCTGCGGTAGAACTTGAATCGACTGATGTCGAACAGTTTTTGGACACTTTAATTAGAGAGAAATTGGACGAATTTCAGATTCCAAACTTAACTGTATCTGTCGTATCTGGTGGAGAAGTCATTTTTGCAAGAGGGTATGGGCATGCGGATATTGAAACAAAGAAACCAGTAGACCCCGAAAAGACGCTTTTTCGAATTGGCTCAACATCAAAGCTGTTTACTTGGACGGCTGTCATGCAGCTTGTTGAACAAGGAAAAATTGATTTAGATGCGGATATAAATGAATACTTAGACTTTGAAATTCCTCAAACTCTGGAATACAAACGAGGAAACAATCCAACCGGACCGATTACAATGAGACATCTGATGAGTCATACACCGGGATTTGAAGATTATATGTCTGACGTTTTTTCACTTTCTGAAGATGTTCCACTAAGCCAGTATGTGCGTGAACAGAGACCGAAAAGGGTCTTTACACCTGGTGAGGTTCCGGCCTACTCGAATTATGGTACGTCACTCGCAGGCTACATTGTCGAGGTGGTGTCAGGAATTCCTTTTGCTGATTACGTGGAGCGGAACATCTATCAACCACTTGGGATGGAAAATAGTACGTTTCGTCAACCATTAGCGAGTCAACTCGCTGATCAGATCTCTAAACCTTATCGCTATGTCAATGGTGAGTTCTTAGAGGCAGAGTTTGAATATGTCTCAGAACCAGCAGGAAGCATGAGTAGTACTGGGTTAGATATGGCAAAGTTCATGTTTGCATATCTTCAAGAGGGACAACACGAGGGAGCAAGGATTTTGGAAGAGGAAACAGTGCAAAAAATGTTTTCCGAGCAAGATAGCCAGCATCCAAGTTTAAAAGGAATGGCCCATGGATTTATGACAGATCGCATCAATGGAAGAGAAATATTCCAGCATGCTGGCGGCATGATGCTTTATAGCACGTGGCTTTCTTTAATACCTGAAGAGGAAGTTGGTGTGTTCATCTCTCATAGCGGTGGGAATGCTTTTGTGAATAAAGATATTTTTGAAGCTTTTATGAACCGCTTTTTCCCTTCTGAACAAGTTGGTACATTTGCCCCTGAGCCAACAGTGAACATGGAAAAAAGGTCTAAACAATTTGCGGGAGAGTATTACCAGAACAGACGTTCATATACGACTGCTGATGCAATGTTGAGTTTAATGATGGGGGTTATTCGTGTTAGTGTTGATGACGCTGGTTATTTAGAAGTGAACCATCTTGGGGAAATGAATCGGTTCATAGAAGTAGAGCCAGGTGTTTACTCTAATTTGAGTGATGAGCGAAGCAACGATTATTGGGGAGATTTTAGTACGATAGTCTTTAGCACAGATTCGCACGGTAGAACTATGTTAATGACGCACGGACCAATGAGTTACTCAAAAGCAGCCTGGTACGAATCTAGTGGATTCACCTTCTTGACGCTCATATCTTCCCTGTTATTCATGATTGGTAGTTTAGTATATTGGGGGATTAAAGCACTAGTTCAGAAAATACGTAGAAAAAACAGTCTTGGATTCACCAATGGATCGAGATGGGCAAAGAGAGTCGCTATTTTACAAGGCATACTTACGTTCACTTTTTTGGCTAATTTTCTTGCCAATGGCGAGGTCGACCCGGTATACGGCTTACCGAAAACGGCATTTACTGAACCTTCAATCTTTAGTGTGATAGTAGACAGCTTTGTTTCTTATGGCATTGTACTCGTAACGGTTCCGTTATTCGTTTTTGCGATTGTTTCATGGGTGAAGGGGTATTGGAAGCTCTTAGGTAGAGTCCATTATACATTGTTTGCAATGTTTTCAGTCGCGTTATCGTGGATCTTTTATTTCTGGAATGCACTTTAGAATCAATCTAATCGACAAGCGGTCTGCTTGTCGATTTTTAGTGAATAATTCCCTTTATGAAGTTGAGAGTGTGGTGCATGGCGAGTGAATGTTGCCGTCCTTGTGCTGAGAGATCGAAATTATGGTAAAATAAAGAAGATAAGGAGCGGAGGAGTAATGTATGAATGCAGATCATTATGAAGTAATTATTGATGTACTAGTACCTAAACTAGCTCCCGTAGTCGTTTACGTTTTTGGTTCTTATGCAAAGGGCATAGAAAGACAGACGAGTGATCTAGATATTGCATATTTATCCAATACACAACTAGAGGATTATGATCGATTTATGCTTGCACAAAGAATAGCTGGTGATTTAAATATATCCGTAGATTTAATTGATCTAACAAAAGCTTCAACTGTATTTCAAACACAAGTGATTAGTAAAGGTAAAAGCATCTATTGCAAAGACGAAGTAGAGCGAATGAAGTTTGAAATGCTAACGTTAAAAATGTACGCAAAATTAAATGAGGAACGAAAAGTTGTATTAGATAAGATACTTGAGAGTGGTGAAGTCTTTGAAAGATGATGTCATCCTTAATAAGATAAGTATAATTGAAAGATGTATTCGCCGTATTCTTGACGTATATGATGATAACCCCAATTCTCTAGTAGATTTTACAAAACAAGATTCGATTGTGCTAAATTTGCAAAGAGCCTGTGAGGCGTCGATCGACCTTGCTATGCATATCGTCGCGGAAAAGAAATATGGCATACCCCAAAATAGCCGTGACGGGTTTGAACTCTTGTTGCAACAGGGGATCATAACAGAAGAAACTGCAAATGTTATGAAAGCAATGGTTGGCTTTAGAAACATAGCTGTCCATGACTATCAGACGATAAATATAAACATTTTACAAAAAATTTTAGAAACACATTTGCAAGATTTTCATGCGTACACGTCACAAGTCATTACAAATGCCATTGATAGAGGTGAGTAAAGATGAGACTACTGACGTTAAACTGCCATTCGTGGCAAGAGAAAGATCAAATAAATAAAATTAGAATCTTAGCTGAAACGATCAAAGATAACTCTTATGATGTCATAGCTTTACAAGAAGTAAGTCAAAAAATCATTAGCAATAAAGTAGATGGTGAAGTTAAAAAAGATAACTTTGTCATTGTTCTCCTAAAAGAACTTAAAAAAATAGGAGTAGAAGATTATTCATATGTATGGGGATTTTCTCACATTGGATTTGTCTACTACGAAGAAGGAGTAGCACTCTTAACGAAACACAAAATCATCGATGAACAATCATTTTTTGTCTCGCAATCTACAAACACGCTCCATTGGAAAACACGAAAAACTGTAGGCGCAAAAATTCTCTATAACAATCAACCTTATTCGTTTTATTCTTGTCATTTAGGTTGGTGGGAAGATGACAAAGAACCTTTTACAAAACAAGTTGACACGTTACTGTCTTTTGTGCCGAAAGACGAACCTTTTTTCTTAATGGGGGATTTTAATAATGATGCAGCGAACGAAAACGAAGGGTATGATTATCTTTTAAGTAAAGGTTTGTACGATACATATCAACGAGCAGAGCAGAAAGACGAAGGAATCACTGTTTGTGGAAAAATAGCCGGTTGGGGTAAAAATAAAGAGGGAATTCGTATCGACTACGTCTTTGCGAGTCAACCTTTAAAGGTTCGTTCTTCTAAGATCATTTTTAATGGAAAATCCAAACCGGTTGTATCCGATCATTTTGGTATAGAGGTGGAGATTGGAGATGAGTAAAATTGCAAAGTTCAAGAAATATTTAATTCTACTATTATTCATTAGTTTCGGATTTGGATGTTCAAACGAGGTGACTGAAGATGCAACTGTAGTAGCGATTGTAGCCGAGAATGAGATTACCTTAAAAGACATTCGTTCTTTATACAGTGTAAAGGACGAAGAAATTCCTTTAATGGTTGAAAATTTTGTGAAGGAAGAAGTAATGCTGCTTGAAGCGAAGAGCTTAGGGATTGACGTAACAGAAGAACTAGAGATGTTTAAAAAAGTATTTCCCTTTGCTGACATGAAACACGATGAATTTCTCGTGAATCAAGCAGATTATCTTGGGATAACGGTGGAAGAATATTATGAAAAATACTATCTACAATGGTTAGAACGTGATCTTTATATAAATCACTTAATTAACGAAATGTTAGATTTAGAGAGCGATCATACCGACGAGCTAGAGGTTCGAATAAACGATTATATCGACAACTTACTCCAACAATACGAAGACGACATTGCTATTCTGCTTTAAGGGCTTACGAAGGTATGAGAGGGGCAATTGGAAAGAAATAATAGTTTGAAAAAGCGACATACATTTGCCTGTTTTCACGAGCAAATAGGATAATTAAAAATAGCTTAACAATAGCTTAATAAACGTGTTCACCGCTTCTGGTTTTAATGAACGGTGGGGTTGAATAAGAAAACCTAGAAGAGAGGTATATGGTGTTCTACAGTTGAGGGAGGAGGACAAAATGAAGTTTACAATAATTGCTTTTGTTTCATTACTTCTATTGGTAGGTTGTGGGTCAAATTTAACTTGGTCAGAAATCGAACTTAGTAAAGCAACTCAAACTGAACGTTCTTTTTTTGAAGATTTAGAGGCTACAAATGGTGTACACCTTTACTATGATGGAGATAGGGTGTATGTGTTGTTAAACGGAAGAAATGTCATGCAAGGGGAAAAAGCTACACACTTTTCCGACTTTAACGTTGAATTTGATGGGGATATCTTAAACATTTATTATAAAGAGGTAGAGACGGAAGACTTTTCAGATGAAACATTGAAGTATTTAGCATTTTACAAAGTAAATATGGATAAGGACTATGACGTAGTCCAACTTTTCAGAAACGGAATTGAGCAACATTTCGAAGTTGTATCAGTCAGGTAATATGTTGTCTACTTTGATCGTTCCGCAAAACGAGTGGTCATCACTGCAGCTTGTTTTGTTTTTGAAGCTTTTTTGCTTAAACGACCACCCGCTAAAGCAGGTGGATTTGGACATAAAATGTCGACGACTA
>CAZIRM010000056.1:0-12393 GCA_964541705.1 uncultured Bacillaceae bacterium
AATAGTAATTGGAAATTGTCCTGAAATAGGGGACTAAATATAATATACGAGGAGGGTAAAACATGAAAGAAAAAAATCACGTGATTGATGTAGAGCAAAAATATACCGAATTAGGTAAGGTAGAAATCTCTCCAGATGTAATAGAAGTAATTGCTGGGCTAGCTGCTTCTGAAATTGAGGGAGTAGCCAATATGCGTGGCAATTTTGCTACATGTGTTGCAGAAAAATTAGGTAGAAAAAGTCATGGAAAAGGTGTAAAGGTCGAGCTAGGAGAAGAAGGCATAGTTGTTGACGTTTATATTACAACTAAGTATGGAGTTTCTATTCCTACCGTAGCAAAGAAAGTCCAGGATAATATCTTTCAAACATTAAAAACGATGACAGCAATTACATTATTGGCTGTTAATGTTCATGTTGTGGGCGTTCAATTAGAAACAAAGGCCGAAGAACAACAACAATAAGATGTCACCAAAGGCGAAACAGCCTTTGGTTTTTTCTTTTAAATAACAGCCATCAAAGTAGTGGTTTATTATGGTAGAAATAAAATTACACCCGTCACTAAAAATCAAAAAAGTTGCCCAAAACCGTTCGTAACTGAGAGTTTGGTCGATACGATCCATTATTGGGAATGGTGAGATTAATGCAAAATTATTATTTTTTTCATACTAATGTGCTACATAATTGTTTATGATATGATCTTGAGTATAAAATAGTTATAGGTGATGAATTTTCATCAAGTAAAGGAGATAGAAAAGATGAATAGAAGACTAGCTAGAATAAAAGCGGTTCAATCGCTTTTTCAAGTAGATATGAATAAAACTGAAGTTGACACCGCGATCGAAAATGTTTTAGAGGACGAGGAGCAAATTGGTGACTTCTTAAATCAACTCGTACAGGGTACGGTTGACAACCTTTCAGAGATTGACAACGTTTTTATTAAACATCTTGAAAATTGGACACTCGATCGTGTGGGAAGCGTTGATCGGTCGGTGATCCGAATGGGGATCTTTGAAATGATGTTTTTAGAAGACATTCCTATTAATGTAACGTTGAATGAATCTGTGGAAGTTGCCAAAAGCTTTGGTGGTGAAGAGTCTGGGCGTTTCGTTAATGGTGTACTATCAAAAATTGCAAAAACATTAAAAGCGTAATTATACATAAAGGAAATAACAGATAGAGGAGAACGACAATATAGGGGGATAAACGAATGTCTGCACAAATCATTAGTGGTAAAGAGTTAGCCCAAGAGAAGCGATCGAAGATGACTGAAGAAGTAACACAATTATCGAAACAAGGTGTGACTCCAGGTTTAGCAGTTATTTTAGTAGGGAACGATCCTGCTAGCCAATCTTATGTGAAAGCAAAACAAAAAGCATGTGAAGAGGTCGGAATTTATTCGAGTCTATACAAAATGGATGAATCGTGTACAGAGCAAGAGTTGCTAACAAAGATTGCTGAGTTAAACAATGATGAAAGAATTCATGGTATCCTTGTTCAGTTGCCTTTACCAAATCAGATATCGGAAAAAGCGGTTATAGAAAGTATTGATCCTAAGAAGGATGTAGATGGCTTCCATCCAATAAATATTGGTAAAATGATGGTTGGTGAAGAGACCTTTCTACCGTGTACACCTTTTGGCATTGTAGAGATGGTGAAGTCAAAAGGGATTTCCATTGAAGGAAAGCATGTTGTTGTTATTGGTAGAAGTAATATTGTCGGAAAACCAGTTGGACAACTATTCTTAAATGAGAATGCAACCGTAACTTATTGCCATTCTAGAACAAAGAATATGAAAGAAATTACTCTGCAAGCTGATATTCTAATTGTAGCTGTAGGAAAAGCAAACTTTATTGATGCGACATATATAAAAGATGGTTGTGTAGTCATCGATGTTGGTGTTAATCGTTTAGATAATGGAAAATTATGCGGGGATGTAAAATTCGAAGAAACTAAACAAAAAGCATCGTTTATTACTCCGGTTCCCGGCGGTGTAGGTCCAATGACGATTACAATGTTATTATTTAATACGATCGAATCTGCAAAAAAAATGCAAAAGTAAGGTGATCAAATGTCAAATGAGCAAATTCTTTCAATTGCAGATTTAACCAAATTCATAAAACGTACATTTGACAATAATCAATTACTCCAGAATGTATGGGTAAGAGGTGAAATTTCCAACTTTAAAAAACATAGCCGTGGACATATGTATTTTACAATAAAGGATAGTCAGTCCAGAATTCAGGCGGTTATGTTTGCCGGTAATAATCGTTTCCTAAAGTTTATACCGGAAGATGGCTTGAATGTACTGGTCAGAGGGAGTGTAACAGTATACGAGCCAAATGGTCAATATCAAATGTATGTTAATGAACTGCAGTTAGACGGAGTAGGCAATTTATTTCTAGCCTATGAGCAACTAAAGCAAAGGCTAGAGCAGGCTGGCTATTTTGATGAGGCAATAAAAAAGAAACTGCCTAAAATACCTGCCAATATAGGGGTGATAACATCCCCTACTGGTGCTGCAATTCGTGATATTGTGACGACGCTTAAACGAAGATTTCCTATTGCAAAGATTACATTGTTTCCTGTACTTGTTCAAGGTGAAGCGGCAGCGCAATCCATTGCAAAGGCAATTACTCAAGCGAATCAATGTCAATTTCTAGATGTACTCATTATCGGACGTGGTGGTGGTTCTATAGAGGAGCTTTGGGCATTTAACGAGCAAATCGTTGCGTCGGCGATTTATGAATCAACCATACCTATCGTATCTGCAGTAGGGCATGAAACTGATTTTACGATCGCAGACTTCATCGCTGATGTTCGTGCGGCAACCCCTACGGCTGCCGCGGAATTAGTTGTACCACATATAGAAGAGTTACTAGAACGTGTGAATCAAAGAAAACTACGATTACAAAGAGTCATAAGAGAAAGAGTGCTTACAGAAAGAAAACATTTAGCGAATATTCAAAAATCCTATGCTTTTCGTTATCCAGAACAATTGTTTAAACAAAAGGAACAAGAGCTTGATCGATTAATGGAATTATTGCAAAGAAACTTACAATCCTTATACGAAAAGAAACAAAGTCGTTTAGAAAAAGTACAGAGAGATCTTATGTCGAATCACCCCAAAATACTCGTAGATAAAGAAAAAGAGCGGCTAATGAGAGGTGCTACAGCTTTAAGGCAACACTTATCGACTTTGAAACGAGAGAGAGAACATCAATTTAGTCAATTCGTGACAAAACTAGAAGCATTGAGTCCTTTAAAAGTAATGGACCGGGGGTATAGCTTGTCTTATAAAGAGGAGGATGGAACGTTAATTAAGTCAATCACCCAAGTACGTACAAATGAAGAGATTGTAATTAAGTTAATGGATGGTTCTATATATTGCGATGTAAAAAGATTAGAGGTGAAAGCATGAGTAATAGTGAGAAGGCAAACTTATCATTTGAAGAAGCGATGGAAAAGTTAGAACTTGTCGTGGAAAAACTTGAACAGGGGGATGTTCCACTAGAAGAAGCAATCGAAATGTTCCAGCAGGGAATGGGACTTTCCAAACTTTGCCATGATAAGCTAACAAAAGTTGAAAAACAAATGGATCAAATACTGCATGAAGATGGTGAAATCGAACCACTACAGGAGGAGATGTAGTATATGAATGAAAATTTCCTCAAAGAAAAGAAACATATACTAGAAACGGCACTCCCAACGTATATTGAGCAATTACATGCCCCTAAGCTTCTAAAAGAGGCAATGCTTTATTCCCTAAATGCTGGTGGTAAACGACTACGGCCAATGTTATTATTTGCAACAATTGAGGGGTTTGGCAAGAATGTTGAAGCGGGACTTTCACTTGCATGTGCAGTTGAAATGATCCACACCTATTCACTCATTCACGATGATCTACCTGCGATGGACAATGATGATTTTCGTAGAGGGAAATTAACAAACCATAAAGTTTTTGGGGATGCTATTGCCATTTTAGCAGGAGATGCCTTATTGACATACAGCTTTCAACTTATCGCAAACATTGAAGAAGCTATGATTTCAAGTGTAAATAAACTGAAGCTAATTTCAGAATTAGCAAAAGCCGCAGGACCTGAGGGTATGGTTGGAGGACAGGTTGCAGATATCGCTGGACAGAAAAAATCGTTAATGTTAACAGAGCTAGAGTATATTCACACACATAAAACCGGTGATTTACTAAGTTATTCGGTTATTGCCGGTGCAATCATTGCAGAAGCAACAGAAGAAGATATTAATCATTTACTTAAATTTTCGAAACACTTAGGTCTAGCATTCCAGATTAAAGACGATATTCTTGATGTAGAAGGAAACTCAGAACTTATTGGGAAACCAGTAGGTAGTGATGAAATAAATGAGAAAAGTACTTACCCTAAATTGTTAACTTTAGGTGGTGCAAAAGAAAAGCTAGATAGTCATATCGTAAAAGCTAAAGAATATTTATACAAAGTAAAAATGAATCACACGATTCTTGAGGGACTAACCGATTATATTCTTACAAGGGATCACTAGGAACTTTTTGGAGTCACTTGAATCAATATAGTTTGCGAATGGTGCTGATGCAACTATATGAGAATAATGGTTGAGGAAATTCACCTATGTATTTCTAATTGAGTATTTTTTTATAACCGTGTATAATCTTAAAAAGTGAGTGGTGCAGTATTCTAGTCAGTCCTCCATTCTCGAGGGCGGGCCTAAAAATCCGCTAAAGGGCACATCGATGAAGTTCCTAGTTTTGGCTTGAGGCGCCCAGCCTTGGGTCAATGCTGGGAGTAAAGGAAGCAGGGCGATCCACAATGGCATGTGGGCGTTGACCCTGCTACCGCGGAGGCCTTAATTTGTTAGTATTAAGTATATGGGATATGAAATACTGGCAATTAGGGTATGAACCTGCTTCGCAAGAAACTCTTGCAGCAGCGTAGCCTGCCTTGAGTGGAGTAGAGGGGATTATGGGGACTAGATTGTATACATCCATATGAAATCTGCTCTGCAAAAGAGGATAGAGAGTGATAAGGGGCTGTTGAGGAAAACTCCTAGACTGTTCCTATGGACATTTAAAGGGGATTATAGTGCGTACTAAGTGGTAATCCAGTCTAGCGCTTGGCGACAACGTTAAGGTCGATTTAAAGGGAAACCGCCAAAGTGGCGACACTTAGGTATTGGCTTGGGAAAACCTACTGGACCTAAGACGCAGTCTTTACTCTTTGAATGGCCACTCCTACATAAAAAAGTAGGTGTGTAATACGATAATGAAGGAAATTAAGAAGTCTCTAAATTGGACTGTAGCTATCGCCGTTATCACTTTAGTGTTAGCGGCTATTTTTTCAATCGTCTCAACATTCATTTTAAGTGGCGTGACTTGGGCAATAGGAATGGTGACTGTATTTATTATTGTGCTTTTGGGTATTATTTCTGATACAGTTGGTGTTGCTGCCACTGCTGCTGAAGAGGCTCCTTTTCATGCCATGGCAGCAGAACGACTACACGGTGCGAAACACGCCGTATTAATTACGAGAAATGCCGATCGCTTTGCTAATTTCTGTAATGACGTTATCGGTGATATAGCTGGAATTATTAGCGGAACAGCAGCAGCTTTTGTTGTTTTGCAACTTGCGCTACAATTAGGGCAAGAAGATAACCAGGCATTTCAATTTTGGATTTCCGTTTTGTTTACTAGTGTGATCGCGGCCATTACAGTCGGCGGTAAATCTTTAGGAAAAACACTAGCAATGCACTACGCTACACCAATTATCTTCCAAGTAGGTAGATTATTTTATTTATTAGAGTTAAAATTAAACATAACGATTATAAGGAATAATAAAGAAAAAGAGAAGAAAAAGAAGAGAAAGTGAGGGCTTTTCTTGGATTTAACAAAGATAAAGGACCCTGTGTTTTTAAAAAAGTACAATAAAACGCAATTACAAGACTTAGCAAAAATCATTAGAAAATTCTTGATAAATAAATTGTCAGTGACAGGAGGACATTTAGGGCCGAATTTAGGTGTAGTTGAACTTACTCTAGCCTTACACAAAGAATTCGATAGTCCAACTGATAAAATTATTTGGGATGTAGGACACCAAGCTTACGTACATAAAATTTTAACTGGCAGAGCCGGTCGTTTTGATGAATTGAGACAATATAAGGGGCTGTGTGGTTTTCCTAAGCGCACTGAGAGCCAACATGATGTGTGGGAAACAGGACATAGTTCAACCTCTCTATCTGCTGCTATGGGGATGGCTACAGCCAGAGACTTAGCAGGGACGAAGGAAAAGGTCATTGCGGTTATAGGTGATGGCGCATTAACTGGCGGTATGGCATTAGAGGCGTTAAATCATATTGGAGATGAACAAAAAGACTTAATTGTTATCTTAAATGATAATGAAATGTCTATTGCTCCTAACGTAGGCGCCCTCCACAATGTCCTTGGTAAACTCCGAACAGCGGGTAAATATCGTCACGCAAAAAAGGAACTAGAACAACTAATTAAGAAAATCCCGGCTCTAGGTGGAAAAATTGCTGGAACAGCCGAACGTTTAAAAGACAGCCTAAAGTACTTGCTTGTTTCGGGGATCTTCTTTGAGGAATTAGGCTTTACTTACCTAGGTCCTGTTGACGGTCACGATTTAGATGATCTATTAGAAAATATGAAGTACGCCAAAAAGACAAAGGGACCAGTCCTTATACACGTATTAACAAAAAAAGGCAAAGGGTATGCTCCAGCAGAAAATGATGAACAAGGTACGTGGCACGGACTAGGCCCTTATAAAAAAAATTCAGGCGAGCTTTTGACGAAAGAAGGTTCACCGAGTTATAGTTCAGTTTTTGCAAACACTTTAATTAAAATTGCAAAGACAGATGAAAAGGTTGTTGCGATTACAGCGGCTATGCCCGGTGGAACGAAGCTTGATTTATTTGCAGAACAATTTCCACAACGGATGTTTGATGTAGGTATCGCTGAGCAGCACGCTACGACAATGGCAGGTGGACTAGCTATTAAAGGAATGAAGCCTGTGTTTGCTGTCTATTCAACTTTCCTACAACGAGCCTACGATCAAGTACTACATGACATTTGTCGTCAAAACCTCAACGTCGTTTTTGCGATTGATCGAGCAGGACTTGTAGGAGCAGATGGCGAAACCCATCAAGGGGTTTTTGATATTAACTTTTTAAGGCATATTCCTAACATTTCAATTCTTTCTGCTAGTGATGAGAATGAATTACAGCATTTGGTGTACACAGCTTTAAAGTATCAAAATGGCCCTATTGCTATCCGTTACCCTCGTGGTAATGGTTACGGTGTAAAAATGGATGAGCAGTTAAAAGAACTCCCAATTGGGAAGTGGGAAGTATTGCGAGAAGGAACAGACATTGCTGTTTTAACCTTTAGTACTATGATTCCAGTAGCTTTGGAAGCAGCTGAAAGCTTAGAGAAAGAAGGAATAAGTCTAAAAGTCATTAATGCTAGGTCTATTAAACCATTAGATGAGGAAATGCTAGCAAGTTTGACACAAAACCATTTACCGATGTTAACTCTCGAAGAAGCGGCGTTACAGGGTGGATTTGGAAGCTCAGTATTAGAATTTTTAAATGAGCAAGGATTCTACGATGCCATTATCGATAGAATGGGGATTGGTGATCAATTCATTGAGCATGGTAGTGTTGATCGCTTATTGGATGAGATTGGTTTAACCTCGGAAGAAGTAGTGAAGCGAATACATCGTTTGTTAAAACGAAAACAGCAGAGGGGTTTATATGTCAACTAAAAAAGAAAGAATTGATATTCTTCTTGTGGAAAAGGGATTAATTGAAACAAGAGAAAAAGCGAAAAGAGCCGTTATGGCTGGAATTGTTTATTGCGACAATGAACGGGTTGACAAACCAGGTGTAAAGATTTCTGAAGATGCTTCATTAAGAATAAAAGGTGACATGATGCCTTATGTAAGTCGGGGAGGCTTAAAACTAGAAAAGGCAATTGAGGCGTTCCAATTAGACCTTGAAAATAAAATTGTACTTGATATTGGTTCTTCGACTGGTGGGTTTACAGACTGCGCTTTGCAAAAAGGGGCTAAACTTGTTTATGCTGTTGATGTAGGATACAACCAGCTTGCATGGAAGTTACGTCAGGATAGCCGAGTACGTGTAATGGAAAGAACGAACTTCCGTTATGTTACACCCAATGATTTTAAAGATGGGTTAGCCAATTTTGCTACAATTGACGTTTCCTTTATTTCTCTAAAGATAATTTTGCCTGTTTTATCTTCCGTGTTACAAAACAATAGCCATGTATCAGCACTCGTGAAACCACAATTTGAAGCGGGTAAGGATGAGATTGGAAAAAAGGGTGTAATAAGAGACCCAAAGGTCCACTTAAGAGTAGTCGAGGAGATGATTGAATTTTCTACCCAGATCGGCTTTGATGTTCTCAACTTATCCTATTCACCTATAAAAGGTGGCGAAGGTAACATCGAATTCTTGCTGCATTTACATTGGAATTCAACCAAGGAAACAGGCACAAATAATGTGGTTAATCCAGAATTAATTGTAAATAGTGCACACCAACACCTTTAAAAATCAAGAAGGGAAACTCAGTTTCTCTTCTTTTTTAGTGTAAAAAAAATTGTCTCTAATTTAAAATTAAACAAATTGTTCGACTTATCGACAGTTTACGTTGAATCGTGTATAAAAATAAGTTAATATACAGGTAGAAATGTTGATATTCGTGTTTAAAATAGATCTGGAGGAAATTCAAATGAATAAAGGACAACGGCATATAAAGATCCGTGAAATTATCGCAAATAATGAGATTGAAACGCAGGATGACCTAGTAGATACACTAAAAAATGCAGGTGTATATGTAACCCAAGCAACGATCTCTAGAGACATTAAAGAACTGCATCTTGTCAAAGTTCCGATGCAGGATGGAAGATACAAGTACAGCCTCCCTGCAGATCAGCGTTTTAATCCATTACAAAAATTGAAACGTGCTTTAGTCGACAGTTTTATCAGTATTGAAAAAGCAAATAACCTAATTGTTATGAAAACACTGCCAGGTAATGCTAATGCAGTTGGTGCGCTAATTGATAACTTAGATTGGTCAGAAATTATTGGAACAATTTGTGGTGATGACACGATTCTTATAATAACTCGCTCAACAGAGGATGCCCCAGTCGTCAGTGAACGTTTTCTAGAGATGCTCTAGTAGAAATGCTGAAAGAAGTGATGGAATGTTAACTGAATTATCAATTAAAAATTTTGCAATTATCGAAGAATTAGATATATCATTTGAAAAGGGCTTAACTGTCTTAACAGGAGAAACAGGAGCCGGTAAATCAATAATTATTGATGCTATAGGTCTTTTAGTTGGCGGTAGAGGTTCAGCAGACTTTGTTCGTTATGGTGCTAAAAAGGCAGAAATTGAGGGTTTGTTTTTTATTGATGACAAACAACACCCCATTTATCAAAAAGCAAATGAAATAGGTATAGAAATTGATGAAGATGGTATGGTTGTTTTGCAAAGGGTTATTAATGTTCAAGGAAAAAGTATTTGCAGAATTAACAATAAATTAGTTACATTAACCGTTCTAAGAGAATTGGGAGAAACGATTGTCGATATTCACGGTCAACATGAACATCAACACATTATGCAACAGGAGCAACACCTTTTTATGCTCGACCAGTATGGAGAAGAACAACTGAGAAGCCCATTGCTTGCATACAAACAACAATATACTACTTACAAGATGTTACATAAACAAGTGAAACAGTTCACCGAAAATGAACAGAAGCTTGTACAAAGACTCGATCTGCTTCAATATCAATTAGAAGAAATTCAAAAAGCCAACCTTGTTTCAGAAGAAGATACGTCTTTAACTAGCGAAAAAATAAAGTTAGCTAACAGTGAAAAATTATATAAAGCAGTTTATGATTGTTATTATGCCTTGTATGGAGATGGTAAAGGGCTAGAGTGGTTAATGCTTGCAATGAATAACATTGAAGAAGGAATGTTAATTGACCAAGACCTAAAAAAACTGGGCGAGACAATAAGTAATTGTTATTATTTGCTTGAAGAGTCTGCCTATTCATTAAGAGAATATTACGAGGGAATCGAATTTGATTCAAATCGGTTAGACTATATAGAAGAACGACTAAATGAAATTAATCAACTTAAAAGAAAATACGGTTCAACTGTGTCTTCAATTGTGGAATATGCCTCGAAAATTGAAGAAGAGATAGAGGTTTTGCAGAACAAAGATGTTAAAGTACAACAAATGGGCATAGAGTTAGAAGAAGTGTTAGTAAAACTATTTACTCATGCTAAACAATTGACCAAGCTAAGAATGGAGATTGCAATCGATCTAACAGAAAAAATTCAGCAGCAATTAAAGGATTTATACATGGAAAAGACAACCTTTAAAGTAAATATCACGCCAAGACATTCATCCAAAAATAGGCTTATAAATGGCGAAAATGTTGCATTTTCTGAAGAAGGAATCGATAAAGTTGAGTTTTTAATTTCTACAAATCCAGGAGAGCCAGTGAAGCCACTTACAAAAATAGCTTCCGGTGGAGAAATTTCAAGAATTATGTTGGCGTTAAAAACGATTTTTTCATCGAAACACGGGGTTACTTCTCTGATTTTTGACGAAGTAGACACCGGAGTTAGTGGAAGAGTTGCGCAATCGATAGCGGAAAAGATTTATGCAATATCTAATCATTCCCAAGTGTTGTGTATCACGCATTTACCGCAAGTAGCAGCAATGGCTGACTATCACCTCTATATTTCAAAAGAACAAACGGAACAAACGACCCAAACGAAAATATCGACACTTCGTAACAAAGAACAAATCGAAGAAATTGCTCGTATGATCGCAGGTGTTGAAGTGACTGATTTAACTAGGCGGCATTCCGAGCAATTACTAAAACAAGCACTTAATAAAAAGAAGAAAACCTAACCAATTGAGGGTAGCTTTTTTCTTTTTCTCTTGTTATAAATGTCGCTATTGGAGGCAACATTAATAGTACAGCCAACATGGAGGTGTAGGTTAGGAGCGAGGAGAGTGATTTTTGTATATGTTGGAAGGAAGAAAAATTTTAGGTATGATTCTCCTTGTTTTCGTTGTATCATTAGGTTTTTATAAACCGCTACAGGAGTATGTAAAAATTCCGAAGCAACTTGTTATTTTTGAAGGTCATCAAGAAACATTTGCTACAGCTATTCCAGTTTCAAAAATCGAAACAAATAGTAAAATTCTTGAGGTGAACCAAGAGCAAGCGACTGTAAATGCTTTAGAGCAGGGTGATGCTAACATGACAGTTAAATTGGCCGGTGCACCATCTAAGTACGTGGATGTCAAAGTTCTTAAAGATATAAGAGTAGTCCCAGGTGGACAGTCCATTGGTGTGAAGTTAAACACTTTAGGCGTTTTAGTTGTTGGACATCACCTTGTAGATAGTCAAGATGGAGAAGTATCTCCGGGAGAATTAGCTGAAATTGAAATTGGGGATATTATTACCAAAATCAATAATTTAGAGATCGAGAACATGGGACAAGTTGGACCTATTGTTCAAAAGGCGGGAGAAACTGGAGAAACGTTAACCATTGAATTGTTAAGAGATAGTAAAAAAATAACGACAAAACTAACTCCTAAAAAGGCAAAAAATGAAACATCTTATCGCCTTGGTTTGTATATTCGAGACTCAGCTGCAGGAGTAGGCACGCTTACGTTCTTTCATCCGGAATCGAAAAGATATGGAGCTTTAGGACATGTGATTTCAGATATGGACACACAAAAACCAATAGTAGTGAATGATGGTCAGATCGTGAGTTCTATGGTCACTTCGATCGAAAAGGGAAGTAATGGTGATCCGGGAGAAAAAATTGCTCGCTTTTCAAATGAAAGAGAGATACTAGGGTCAATAACAAAAAACAGCCCTTTTGGCATATTCGGTAAGCTGAATAAACAAGTAAAAAATGATATTATGGATCAAGCACTGCCGATCACATTGTCCCACCAGGTAAAAGAAGGAGCAGCAAAAATTTTAACTGTTGTAGATGGTGATCAGGTAAAGGAGTTTGATATCGAAATTATTAGTTCTGTACCGCAAAAGTTTCCTGCTACAAAAGGCATGGTCATTAAAGTAACTGACCCCGAATTACTCGATGCGACGGGTGGTATTGTTCAAGGAATGAGTGGAAGCCCAATTATTCAAGATGGAAAAATAGTTGGGGCAGTAACCCATGTGTTTGTTAATGATCCAACTAGTGGCTATGGTGGTCATATTGAATGGATGCTCCAAGACGCTGGTATTGACATTTATAAAGGAAGTAACGAAGAAGCGAAGGCAAGTTAATCTTGCACTTCGCTTTTTTTT
>CAZIRM010000057.1:0-12391 GCA_964541705.1 uncultured Bacillaceae bacterium
TAAAAGCAAGTTGATCATTATGTGATTGAATAGTTTGTTATTCAGCAATACCTAACTAGCATCAATTCTTCCATTCCCAACTTTTATGTTATACGTCAACTCTTTGATCTGCTCTGGTATTCTAGGCGCTAACGTAAGCATATTGTTGATTAGATCTGGTTGGATCCCTAAAAAGTGTTGATACCAAACTCTTAATTGCTCAGAATTTGACCATGCTTGAAGATATGCACCTGTTAGTTTTGGCCAATCTTTTCCTTCCTCTGGGTACGCATCCATGTTTTCAGTTAATCCACCTACGACTCCAAGATTTAATGCTTGCCAGTTCATGTTTTTAAACAGTTGATAGGCTGTTTCTTTTTGACCAGATTCTATCATTCGTTGCATTGCTATTCCATTTAGCCAAAGCCAGACCGTTCCATTATGATACGCTTGATCCTTGTGGTAATGACTTGTTAAGTGGTATGGATGGAAAAAAGGATGGTGTCTGTCTAAAGACGCAACACCCCATGGGTAGACTAATTCCTCCCATGCTGTGCGAACGACCCGATCTTTATAATGACGATCTTCAACCATATCCAATGCAAAGAGTTGATTAGGGCGTAAAGAAAAATCCGGTTCATCCCCTCTTGTTAATCGATCTGCCAAATAACTATAGGCTTCATCTCGGAAATCATTTTCAAAATTCCTTTTTAATTTATCGGCAATAACCGTCCATTTCTCCCGACTACTTGCATCATTCATGTATTCAGCAAAGTAAACCCCTGCCTTTAACTGATTAAACCAAAGTGCTTGAATATCATTGGCACGAGTGTCTCTAGGAGAGTATGCGTTTAAATCAGCATCTCGTGCATCCATCCACGTTTCATTATCTTCATGCTTTAAATACCCTTTTTCATCTACCCAATATATAATTGATCCCTCAATACTCATTTTTACTGCAGGATACAGTTCTTTGATAATTTCAGTATCGCCAGAGTATTTTACATAATCTTGTAATTCAATAATAAATCGAGGTGTACCATCAGTAGTATGATAATTAATACCATCAAGGTTTAAAATATTAGGTATTCTGCCATAGTATTTAGACTGCTCGTCATTGTTTTGAAAGTTTGCAAATGACAAAAGAATATTTCTAGCAACATCGAACTGACCCGTCACTAACGTCGCCCCAGGTAAAGCAATAAATTGATCTCGCCCCCAATATTCATTAAACCATGGCAACCCGGCATAAATACCATCTCCTTGCTGCCTAGTAACTAATTGGTCCATCGTTGTATTTAACCAATTTAATGCTAAAGCAAGTGAATTATTGTCGGTCGTTACATACGCATCGTTGTTTAAATAATTTTCCATGCGCTTCTTTCGTTCGTTTTTGTATTTTTTTCCATTGTTTTTAATATCGTGAATCATCGCTACTGTCGCTTCTTTCGTCTCACCGACAGCTATGTAAAAACCTGCAGCATCATGATTGGTGAGGATGATGTGGTTTTCAACTTTTATTGGTTGACCGTTTTTTGAACGAACAGCAATTACCCAATCGCCTTCCATTGAAGTAAAAAAGGCGAACTGCTCCGTTTGTTCTATCAATTCAACCCCCTTCAAAATAATTCCAATCGTAGACGTAAAACCTGCAAGACTAATTTCTAGACAATTTTTGTAGTCAAACATCCAAAGTTCTTCTCTTATGCTTCCTTCATGCTCACGTACCAGTTTATACGGATAGACAACAACATTAGACTCTAAATTCTCTAGCTTTGTGTGGCCGTCAAACAAAATGTAACCACCAAAGATTCTATTCTTGGCAATGTTCAATCCTTCAAACCATGAGTACTCCACATGATTGTTATCATGCGATTGTGTATAATAATATGCTGCTTCTTTATTAGTAAATGAGATGCTGCGGTTTTCTTCCTTTGAAACAAGTATTTTCATATCATCTAAAGAGACCAATCTTTTCGTCATTTCATCACCGTACTTTCTATCCAATTAGACACCTTTATAAATCCAATTATTTCAAAAACCTATAAAATTGTAAATGAATGATTTTCATCGTTCGCAAAAGTAAATGAAATGAATGACCATCTAGTTTGCTACAATCTTTATGCAACTAGATGGTCATCTCAATGACATGAATACTGTATTATGACATTCACGAAAATGATTAATAAAGAAAATTAAAAGCACGAGGCGACGTGCTCCCGTGATTACTCGTCGAAGTAATTCGAAACAGCAGCTTCACTGGAAGTCCGTTAATTGAAGCCCACACTTCGCTTTAATTAACGGACCATAGTGACCTCGAGCGAGTAGGCGCTGCAGCTAGACACCGGTCTAACTTCAACTTTAAAAAAACAGAAGACAGAGCCTCCGTCAAGGACCTATCTTCTAATTACATTTAAGTTTAAATCCAAGACCACCACGGTCTTATACGTTGTTGTGGCGGTGTTTGCTCTTGGTCTTCTACTGGTTGTTCTAGTGTTTCTTGTGGATCAACATTCTCAACCGGCGCTTGATCTTGAACAGGCGCTACGGGGATCGGTCGCATGAATAAAAGATCATTCCAAGTACGAATAGGCTGTGGTGATTGTTTTGGTTCCATCGCATGGTCTTTTGCGGTTTCCTCAGTAGTCACTTCTTCTATTTTGACCTCTTCTAATTTCTTCTTTGGTGAGACTTTCTTTTTCTTCATATCGAGATTCCTCCTTCTAGACAAATATAATCTATACTAACTTATGCCTAGTATTCTAGTTTGTGTAGGCTGTTGTCACAGAGTAACAAGTAGCGAAAAATATTAATTTATCACTCTACTGACATACGCTTCAATAATGGCTGCAACACCGGCAACTGCAGCAATGAGGAGAATTGGCCCTGTAACAGTAGGATATAGCGAATAAAATAGCCATGAAAAAAACGCCATCCAAACACTAACACACCAGTAACAGCTTAATAAATAGCCGATCCAATAGCGGATCCCATTTTCCTTTCCCTTTATCACGATAAAAGTTTCTTTCTCACCGCTAGCACTTGTTTCCTCTACAATTTCATGAAACGGCTTGCGGATAAAACCTGAAATTGTATCATAAACAAGTAAACGAGTGAGACGAAATGCAGCTAAACAAATAATAACAAATTCAAAAATTGAGATATCCATCTTTCCCTCCCGCTCCTAATTTTATTTAGAACTACTACCTTATGAGTTTCAACATAGATTAAATGTTGCATTTAACCCCTTTATATCGTATTAAACTAGAGAGAAATGTGTCCCATCAAACAAAAAAAAAGAGCTTGAACATATTGTTCAAAGCTCAGGTAACTTGTTAACGATCTAAACCTACAATATTATATCCACTATCCACGTGTAAGAGCTCTCCTGTGATCCCTCTTGATAGATCGCTAAAAAGGAATAAAGCGGCATCTCCAACTTCTTCTTGTGTCACTGTTCTACCTAGTGGAGATTTGTCTTCTATCTCCTTAACGACATCATTAAACCCAGTAATTCCTTTTGCAGCAAGAGTACGGATTGGTCCAGCAGAAATTGAGTTTACACGAATGCCTTCTCTCCCTAAATCTTTTGCCAAATATTTCACACTCGCATCAAGAGAAGCCTTTGCAACACCCATGACATTATAATTCTTCACATAACGCTCTCCACCTAAATAAGAGAGAGTCACAATACTTCCACCTTCAGTCATTAAAGGACGTGCGGCTTTTGTTACTGCTGTTAATGAATAGGCACTAATATTTTGCGCTAGTAAAAATCCTTCTCTAGTTGTACGTAAATACTCTCCACCTAGTTCTTCTTTATTGGCAAAAGCAATACAGTGTGCAATCCCATGAATCACACCAACCTCTTCTTTGATTGTAGCGAAAGTCTTGTCAATTTCTTCATCACTTGTAATATCACAAGAAAGGACAAGCGTATCTTTTCTCTCTAACGTCTCCGCTAACTGACGAACATTGTCTTCTAACCTTTCCCCTGCATAAGTAAAAACGAGCCTAGCTCCTGCTTTTGCTAATGACTGTGCAATTCCCCATGCAATACTGCGTTTATTTGCTACTCCCATAATTACATATGTTCTATTTTCTAAAGATAATTTCACGAATAAAGCCTCCTCTAACCATAAATAGTTGTTATTAGTAGTTGGTACTAATATTATAACACGTTCAAAGATTTAAGCAACTATTTTTAGCGAGTGATTGCTTCAATGACAACACTCAAAAAAGCACAGGCTGGTTAAATCCTGTGCACAGTACTATCTATTTGTTTCGGTACAACATTTTTCTTATTAAATGACGCTTTGCATCCTCTATCTTTACTAAAACGATGGAATCCTTATCCATATATGATCTCGCAAAATGATACCCTTCTTCTTCATTTTTCGCGTGAACAACAGATGATTGAGGCATACCCAATTCATAAGCACGAGTAATGGCATGTGTTTGATCGGGACCAATAGCAATAAATAAGTCTACATTGGCTTCAAAAATTAATTCAGCTATATTCCTATATTCTTCCTTAACTTCATTATGCACTCTTGGTAATGAACCGATAATCGCAATCTTCTTTTTATTTTTGCCAATTTGTTTTAGTGCTTGTAATGCGGATGATAAGGACACAAGATTGTGACTCCAGGTGTCATTTAAAATCGTCGCAGATTGATAGCCATTTGGATACGCTTGAAGTCGTTCAAGTAGAGGGGAGAAAGATGACAGATGTTGGACCGAGCGTTCGATAGGAATTCCAATCATGTTCGCTAATGCGATTGCGCCTGTTGCATTATAGGCATTATGAGCACCAATCGTTTTTAACGTAACATTGTATTCCTTACCTAAGGCGATTACTTTATACTGTGTCTTATCAGCCAATACTTGTATCGCCTGTATTTGATAATCAGCAGCGTTACAATCTTCTCCGAACCATATAATTTTTTCCTTACCTACTTGGTCTTGTTCATGAATAGTTAGATCATCACAATTAAGCAGTGCCAACCCTTCATTTTTTATGTGACCTAGCATTTGAAACTTCTCGTTCTTGTATCGATCAAATGTCTTACAACCTTGTAAATGGTCTTTTCCGATATTGGTGATCATCCCAATCGTCGGCTTAAAATGGCGCAAACTAAAATTTAAGTCACCTGGATAAGCCACACCCGTTTCCAATACCGCTACCTCTGTCTCTTCATCAATCTCTGTTAAATATTTTATACATAATTCTAAAGAATTGTAGCTTCCCTTTGTCGCTACAACCTTCTTTTTTTCTTGATTTAAAATATGAACCAACATGTCTTTCGTTGTTGTTTTGCCACATGTACCTGTAATGCAGATGATTGGAATCTGGTACTGGCTTCGGTATGCTTCCACAAACCTCCAATACGTTTCTTTACTATTATTCGTTTTTATTATCGTGATCCCACTTCGGTATTGCAATTCCATTTCAACGTTCTCTAGTCTACTAGTGACAATTGCACAACGTTTTAACTTTGAGAAATCATTTAAATGCAATCTTCTTCCACTACGATAGTGAAAAAAGACCCCATTGTCTTTTAAATAACTAAGGCTAGTAGCAATCGACTCTATTTGAAAATTGTCTGTGCTTCCCGAAACAACTTCTCCTTGAACGATTTGTACAAGCTGCTCAAAACTATTATTTTTCACAGAATGAATCCTCCATTAGCTGACTTTTTAGCAAACTTACTCTTCATCACAAGTTTTCTCGCATTCTAGTTTAATAATTTCTTGCATTTGAAAATGCAGGAGCATTTCTTTTTTTATGACGTTTTCGAGCGTATGATTTACACTATCATTTATCTCTAGTAACTCTTCAATTGTGGGATTACACTTTAAGACTTCTTGAATTTTCTCAGCTTCAGCATTTGTGACGTGTGCTAAAGCAATCTCTTCAAGTGCAATCGACGCAAGTAGTAGATTTACTACATCTTTACGATTTAAGTCTATAAATGGACGAATATCTGGAATATTCGGTAAAGACATAACGATTCCCCCTTATTTTAAAAACCCGCTAAATAACTAGCATATTCAAATGGTGTGGTAATGACTTTGTAATACATCTGCTCATCCTCTAACGCATAAAGTGGGAATTTATGATCGTGAAGCTTATTCACTTCTAAAACCCACACCTTTTGGTTTTCATCAAGAATGACGTCGACTCCTACATCTCCATAATTCCCACAACAATTAGATAACTGTTCGCAAATCACTGTACAGGCTTGAATCATTTCTTGTTCTTTTTTAAATGCGTCACGTTCTTGCAGATCGAACACTTTCTTTATTGCTTCTACTCCTGGCAATGCGAAGCCCGCTAGTAAAAAATTCGTAGCGATGCTATCCTTTTTGCCAAACCTCGCAATATTTGCCGTGCAGATCCACTTGCCGGTTCGATTTCTTTGCATAATTACTCGAAAATCGAAATTCCTCGCTTCAAAGCGTTTGATCGGTATTGATTGCTGAACAAGATAATTTTTTCGCACATTGATATCATTAAGAAACGCTTCTATTTCTTCTTTTGTTTGCAGTACTCTTTCACCTTTTAAACGATACTTGAAGTGGGTTCCCAGTTCATCTTTAAACACCTTAATAATTCCTTTTGCTTTGTGACCATCAACTTGTTTAAGGTAAACTTCATCGAAGGTTTCAAGCAACTGTTCGAGTTGAGTTGCATTGTTCATTAACTTTTCCGTAAACGGCAGAAACTGACTGCACTTCGTAGATTGAGCTAACCATTCCCAAAGTTCCCACTTATTAAAGAAATAGGTGTTGAAGATGTTATCACCTAGTTCAGAAACAAATTCATTGTAAAGTGCACGACTAAACCCTGTTTTCCGATAAATAGTATTGGGGTATGGAAAAGTGCCTTCCTTCCACGGGTTGTTTTGATCGTGATAATCGTAATAGTACCCATGAATTGTTTTGGTGTTTCGATCAACACCATCACAAGCACAAATATAGACTAACCCACGAAAATGGGGATAAATTGAAAAGTAAGGTAGAAATCTCTCCAAGTTCGCAGTGAGAGCGTTTACTGTCCCTACCGTAAAAAATGCAATGACGGGACCAATGGATAATGTACGACCGTCCCATTTCGTTTGAAACGAAATACAAGTTGGGATTGTTACTTTAGCTATGACTGTTTTTGAAAGCAAGAGTGTATCTCGTGATACTGACTCGTCGATCACAATTTCTACTTCTTGTTTTACATGACCATACTGCAAGATACACTTCTTTGGGAATACCTCAACATGCGCAAAGAACAAAGGAGATAAGCTTATTTGACCATCCAAGAGAGCATCACTTCTATTGAGCCTCATTTTTTACTCCTTTCTCCCAAAACCTGCAAGGTATTTTGCATAAAGCATGTTCATTCGTTTAATTTTGTAAAACATTTGTCGCTCATCTGCATCAATAGCAATTGTATGATTTGGGTCTCGATTATTAATTTCAATAATCCAAATGTTTTTTTCCTGATCAATTCCAATGTCTACACCTAGATTGCCTAAATGTAGACCACACATTTCTAGTGCCGTTGCAGCAGCAATGGCAACTCCAGTGATTTTTTTCCTAAATTGAAAAACTTCGTATTCGTTGAACTGAAAAACTCGTCTTAACGTGTTTTCAGCTAATTCCGCACTTCCCCCTGCTGAAATATTACTAATATAGTTCCCTACTGATCCTTGGCGAGAAATCAATCCCATGTCTTCCCAATGTCCCTCGCTATTTTTTATGAGCATAAGTCGGAAATCAATGACACAATCATTTTCTTTTATTAATGATAATGCCTCCTGTATGATATATTCTTTTCGTTTCAATCTATCTTTCACAAAGGTTTTCAACTCTTGTTCTTTGTGAAAAACCTTTTCAACTTGTTCCAATGATTCTTCATACTTCAGAATAAATGTTTCATCCTTTTTGATAGCCTGGATAATTCCTGAACCTTGACTACCGTGTATCGGTTTAATAAATGCTTTAGAGTACGTATTTAAAAACCAGACGACATCCGCACTTTTCTCATATAAAATTGACTCAGGTAAATAACCGTTTACACTTGAGTTAGTCGAAAGCCACGAGTACATCTCCCATTTGTTAAAGATATAACTATTAAAAATCGTGTTCCCTAAGCAGGAATGAAGATGATTTCTCATCTTTTTATTCAAACCCGCTCTTTTGACTATCGCCTTTGGGTAAAAAACAGTCGTTTGCTCCCACTCTTTTACCACTGGGTGAAAAACATACCCATTCACACACCCTTGCTCGATATCGATGGAATCTTGTGAGAAGGCAACAATTGCTCCACTGATTTCACTGTAGTCATAAACGTAATTTGTTAAGACATTGACCATTTCGTGAAGATTTTCCTTCTTACGACAAGCAAGGATTCCGATAAAAGGTCCTAGTTCGATTTCGTATTCACGAACCTTTATTTCATACGTTGGTGTTAATGGTAGCTTCAAGAACTCAATAATATTTCGGGAAATGACAAGTTCATCTTCAGCCAACTCGTCAGTATGAAACAATGAAACTTCGGCACAGTGAAGCCCAAAACGTAAGAATGTTCGTTTCTTATGTTGGCACTTTTTTTGATTCAATGTCATTCGGTTTGTGTATTTAAGGTCTGGTATAACCCTAACTTTTTGTAACATGCTTTTTCCTCCTATTAAAGCCACTTAATGCCGTAGCATACAGAATTGGTGCTGAGCAAATATGGAGGTAGTTTTTTTTATCCATCTTTTTAAATCCATTAAAAGTAGGTCGAACATTCGCTTCTATAAACCAATAATTTAGATCACAATCGATCGCAAAATCTAAACCGAACTCTGCAAAATGTTCGTTGTTATCATCCAATATTTCACAAAATTCTTTCGAAATCTCGATCAACTTTTTCTTAATATTCGCCGCATCAACATTCGCTCCGAATGCTAACGTCAACGCATCATGGATCGTAAGAGCGCGTCCACCTCTCGATATATTGGTAATATATTGGTTCGATCCTGCAAGCCTACACTCGATCCCATTACACCGCCACTTAAACTCCTCATTTTTTTGCATGATGATTCGAATATCCCAAGGATTTTGATCAATTTTTGCTAAATCTAAATATGGCTGAATGATATACCGCTCATGATCAATTCCTTTATTCAACAAATAGGATTCAAGTTCTCTCGTTTCTATCAGCTTTTTTACTGGAAAATCATGATCAATCGTGTCTCGAATTAACAGCTGACTGCCTTGTCTTTCAATCTTAAAAATTCCTCTTCCTCTCGATAAATCAATCGGCTTCACAATGACCTTATTGTACTGATTTATAAATAGGTCAAGGGCTGCTTTACTTAGTTTTGCAGTATCAGGTAAGAAATGTTTATAATGTTTAGTTTCAACTAACTTTTCGTACATCTCCCATTTATTAAACTTTCGGCTATTAAAAAGATTTGTACCTAATAATTCTTTAATTTTTTTTATCTCACTATCCCGATGATTAAACGCCCTTCGGAAGATGTATCTTGGTATTGGCAGTTTACTATAGCGCCACTTTTGGTCTAGTTGGTTATAATAAAGTCCGTAAACGATGTTGTTTTCCCAGTCAATCGAACGAGGTTTCAACGCAATAACAATACCACCAACTTCTTTTTCCCTGTGCATTGCGTCCGTAAATTCATTCATATATTTATCATGATAATAATAGCGTTGTTCACCTAATAGCAGACCTATCACTGGTCCCAAATCAAGAGTTTGACTATCCAATTGTCTTACTTGATATGTCTGTGTTTCTGGAATGCACAACGCATCGATTAAGGCCTGTGACATAAAAAAACTACTTGAGTCCATTGCTTCCAAGGACACTCTGACGACATCGACTTGCACTTCTTTCATTCCGAACCTTATGTTTACCTTCTCTTCTAGTAATGGTAGTAAACCATTCGGTATATAAATTGTGTGCCTGTTTTCTTCACAATGCTTACATTTGAGTACATTCATCCAGATCATGGTTCACACCTTGTTTATCGAATTTTTTAAGCCGTGCAAATGTTCGATTGTATTTTCGATATACTGCCTAAAGTAATCTCTATTGTCCAGTGCAAATAAAAGTTCATTTTGTTCAATGCCACCAACTCGTAAAATATACAGATCTCCCTCTGTATTTACCATATAATCAATAAAACAACTTCCTAAATCTGACATAAAGTAGTCTAATAATGTAGCCAGTTCAGTAGCATTCGTATTGATCTTTGTCATGATCGAATCTACTTTACTTGGTACAAGTTGTTTTAATATTTCCGATGCACTACCAGTCTGCATATCTAAAAAAGAATCTTTAGAAAAAATTTGCTTTTTTGCAATTGTATGCAATGCTCCCCACTGTCCTGTTTTTCCTTTTTGGAGATACGTCCTAATTTCTAAAGGTGTTTTATCCCAAAATAATGGAGAAATGGATCCTACAATGACATATTTTGAATTTCTAATCATCTTTTTTATTTGGTAATACAAATGTTGCTCTCTTACCGGAAGTTTACTTTGACCGTTTACAACCGTATAGAAGATACTCTCACCGCTCATTGTTTTCTCAACACGTATAGCGCGATCGGTTAATTGCGTGCGCAAAGGAAGCAAATAAAAATGGTTGTGATTCTCAGCCATTTTCTTTAAAGATTGAGTTGTAAATGGGAAAAGAGGTAATACATATTGTTTAAAATTACTTACACTACGACAAATATCATAGATAACGTCATGATCAAACCGGTTAATAGGATTTACGATCGTGGTTTGATTCTGGACTCTCAATTCCCTCATTTTTGCGATACTTGAAGGTTTTGTGTGGAGAACATAGTTATAGATGAAGTGCGGTATTTTTACATTTACATCTTGGACTTGACCATTTGAAATTAGTTTCCCTTGCTCGATGATACCTTTTTGGATATGAAGTTTGTCAATTGTAAAAAGAACAATAGTAACTTGTAAATGAATCGTAATTTCCTTTATTATTTCGATCATTTCTATAAAAATTTTCGTTTTGTTAGAATGATGAATAATGCCAAAGTTGACGTCGTCATTGGTTTCTGCTACTTGATGATTCTCTACTTTATAGTTAGAGGCATACAATCCAACTTCACCCAAGTAATTTTCTACTATTTTTAATTCCTTATTTAGACTTTCTAGACTCGTTTTTATCATTTCAATAACCTTTGACAATTCCTGTTCCACACGCATCTCCCCATTATTTTAACTGCATTATCCTCTTGATAAGTTATGAAGCAATATTGGCGAGGGTGCGTATCCAGTATTATAAAATTAGAACAGAAAAGCTACTGATTTTCTGTTCTTTCATCCCATATTTTTTTCAACAACTGAAAGTAGTCTTCATCTGATCCAATATCAAATCGTTCTCCTTCTATTCTTACTCCATAACATTCTTCATCCTCTAATAACTGTTTAATTGCATCTGTTAATTGTATTTCTCCACCTAGACCTTTTTCAATTTTATCTAGGTACGTATAAATAGACGGATTAAAGATGTACCTACCTGTTACGGCAAATTGTGAGGGCGGATGATCATTAGGTTTTTCAACAATGTCAAGGATCTTAAAATGCTGATGGGTCAACCTCTCTTCTTTGATCACTCCATAATTTTTAAGGTTATGTTCCGGAACCTTTTCTAAACCTATTTGTGGCTTCTCTAAAGTTTGATAAGCATCAATCAACTGCCTGAGCGCATTTTTATTTTTACAAATATAAATATCATCCGGAAGTAAAATGGCAAATGGCTCATTTCCTACAAAATGTCTACCTAAATAAATGGCATTTCCTAACCCTTGGGCAAATGGTTGACGAACATAATGAATGGTCACTTCGGGAATTCGGATTTCTGCTAATAAGTGTTGTTTATTCATCGCTTCTAAATATGCTTCTAACTCAAGTGAGCGATCAAAATAATCGATAATCAAATTTTTATTTCGTGATACAACGATTAATATCTCTTCTATCCCTGCCTCCACTGCTTCTTCAACGATATAATGGATCGCTGGCTTACCGTCGATTGGAAACATTTCTTTCGGTAAGACTTTTGTGATTGGTAAGTTTCTTGTACCATAGCCAGCTGCAGGAATAATGGCTTTTTTTACCATCCTCATAAAACCAATCCTTCCCTTAATATTACTTTATGAATATTCCACTTGATGACAGCTTGTAAATTGTCCTTCTTTAAATGTACTTTATTTAGTGGCAACGCTTATCCTTCGTCCAACAATCACAATCGTTGTTTTTATCCATAGTTTATACCGAAGCTGTTTTCGCAAACTTTCTTGTCTTGGCATCGTTTAGTTGGATCTTTACCTGTGTTAGGAAATTATTTTCGGAATAAATATGAGTCTCTCTCACGCAAAACAAT
>CAZIRM010000058.1:0-12326 GCA_964541705.1 uncultured Bacillaceae bacterium
CGACAATTACATGGGGAGAACATCCTGAGAACGATATTGTTGGATACCGTGTGTACCGTGCACCAAATGGCTCAACAAACTTTACTGTAGTTGGCACTGTAAGGTCCGACGAGAACTTGACTTTCAAGGCTGACTCTGGCAATTTTGCCTACCATGTTACAGCTGTTGATGTCGTAGGTAGAGAATCACAACCATCAAACACAATAACTACTGGTAATTGGCAGGAAAAAATTGAGGAAGAAGAAAAGAAGGAAGATAAAGATAAAGATAAAAAGAATGAACAACCTAGTCAGCCTCCACGTCCAACTCAGCCTCCGGTAAA
This sequence comes from uncultured Bacillaceae bacterium, assembly GCA_964541705.1. Taxonomy (GTDB): domain Bacteria; phylum Bacillota; class Bacilli; order Bacillales; family Anaerobacillaceae; genus Anaerobacillus. Next base: position 323 of record CAZIRM010000058.1, read on the forward strand.
TAATGGAGGTAACAATTCTGATAATAACAACAATAATGATACAGAACAACCAGCTGAAAACCAAAATCGTCATTAATAAAGAACCGAGCCTTTGGCTCGGTTCTTCTTTAAAGTGTAATAGCTTACAGTACAGTTTTAGTTTTGTGACGAGCAAACGAAGTGGCGCAAGAGTAATTTTTTCGTGTGAGGCGTTTTCTTAGATGTCACGAACAATTGAATTGACAATCTTAAATGAGCGCTCTGAAGCCAGTTCAGTAAATTCTGCAAAATTAATATTTGCTTCACCATTTGCTTTATCGGACATAGACCGTATGATAACAATTGGAGTTTGATTTAACATGGCTGTTTGGGCAACAGCAGCCCCCTCCATCTCTACACACACACCTGAGAATTCGGTCCACAACGATTTAACTTTGTCATAGTTAGCGACAAACTGGTCACCTGTTAGTACCCGACCAAGCATCACTTTAACGTCCCCTAATTCTTCTGCTCCTTTTTTAGCTAATGACACTAACCTTTCATCGGCTGGAAAGTCAGAAGTAAAAGGGAATAACGGGATTTCTCCTTTTTTAAAGCCGAGCGCAGAAGCGTCAATATCGTGTTGCATTGAGCTAGTCGATATGACGATGTCACCAATATTTAATTCTGGATTGACGGCACCTGCTACACCAGTAAAGATAATTGATTTTACCGCAAAATGGTCAATTAAAATCTGGGTCGTAATTGCTGCATTTACTTTTCCAACACCTGATTTGCAAATCACTACCTCTTTATCATGCAGTACGCCAATATAAAATGTGACACTGGCTTTTGCTACTTCTCCCTTTAGTGTAACTGCTTGCTTTAATAAATTTATTTCTTCGTCCATTGCCCCGATTATTCCTATTATCAATTAAAATACATCCTTTCTACAATCAAACTTTCTTTATTTTACAGTTTAACACGTTTCATCATTCAAACAAAAATAAAAAGAAAACCTAGAGTGAACTAAGCTTTCTTTAAAACGTATCTTGTTCGTTAAAACTCGGGTCAGAGATGACAATAATAACACGCCTGTTCTTTTGGAGATTTTCTACCGTTGTATTAGGGACAACGGGTCTAGTATCACCATAGCCTACTGCAATAAACCTGTTAGCACTTAACTCATTTTCATCAATTAAGAATCTTATTACACTACTTGCCCTTGCACCTGAGAGTTCCCAATTTGAAGGGTAACGGAATGTATTTATTGGTCTACTATCTGTATGACCTTCTACTTTAACCATGTTTGGAATTGTTTGGAGTAGCGTTCCCACTTTTCTTAAAAAAGGCTCTGCTCCAGGTAAAATATCCGCTTCACCAGAATCAAATAATGCCCGTTCTTGAAGGACGAGAACGACTCCACGATCATCTCTTGCAGCTGAAATCATGTCAGTAAGGTCATTTCTTTCGAGATAATCGTTTACCTCTTCTAGCAATCTATTTAACTCTCGATCCGAGTTATCTCCTTTTCCAATATCTTCAAAAGGGTCCCGCTGGACATCTTTACTATCTGATGGATTGTCAAATGGAATCATTGAAGGAGAAAAGTCAAAAACCCCACGTTGCTGAAAAGATTCGGCAATCGCTTGAAATTTAGCCGCATCCACCACCGACATTGAAAACAGCAAGACAAAGAATACAAGAATTAAAGTCATTAAATCAGAAAATGTAACCATCCACTTCGGAGCACCTTTAGGTTGTTTTTTTGAACTTTTACGCTCCATTCGCGACTTCTCCCTCTACTTCTTCTCCTTTTGTTTGATATCGCTTTGGTAAAAACGCACTTAATTTTTCTTCGAGAATCTTTGGATTTTGACCTGACTGTACTCCAATTACACCTTCTACAATTATTTGTTTTACGAAAATCTCCTCTTCCGTCTTACTTTCTAGTTTACTAGCCATTGGAATAAATACTAGATTTGCAAGTAAGGAGCCGTAAAGAGTCGTTAAAAGGGCAATGGCCATATTTGGCCCTAAAGTTGAGGGGTCGTTTAAGTTCTGTAGCATTAATACAAGTCCAATTAATGTTCCAATCATTCCCCAAGCTGGTGCATACTCCCCGGCTTTTTCGATTACTGCTCTTCCTTTTTTGTGACGTTCCTCCATCGCGACTACTTCAGCCATCATGATGTCTTTAATAATCTCGGGCTCAATCCCATCAACGGCTAACAAAACTCCTTTTTTAATAAACACATCATCAACTTCTTCAATTCCAGCCTCAAGCGCTAATAAACCCTCTCGTCTTGCCTTCGAAGACAAATCTACAAATGTATCGATTAACTCGGTTAAGTCTTGACGGTCTTCACGGAAGGCTTCTTTCAATACTTTTGGAACTAACTTTACCTCGGCAAGCGAGAAACTGATGAAGATAGCTCCAATCATACCACCAATTACAACAAACAATGATGCGGGATCTAAAAAATACTGCACTCCTTGTAAACCTGAGTTTGTAAATATGGCCATCATCGCCATTGTAAGTCCTAGTCCGATTCCAAGTGGCGTCATAATGTCAAGTTTCTTCATAAACCTCTCCCTAACTTTTGCTTACTTTTCTATATTTTTTCCGATCTTGTCGAGTTTCTCACTTCAAGTCGATGTGGAAGTAATACTACCGCATCATTAACTGCCTCTTTATTCATATACTTTGTTAATAAGCGCATTGACACCGCTCCTATGTCATACATCGGTTGTACAATAGATGTTAGAGTTGGGCGAACCATTTCGACTAACCTCGTATTGTCAAAACCAATAATTTCAATGTCCTCTGGAACCTTTAAACCATGGTCTTGAGCACCGTGAATAAGCCCTAATGCCATTTCATCTGAACCGGCAAATATTGCTGTAGGCTTTTCATCTAAAGCAATAAATTTATTTATAGCTTCAATACCAGATGTGTACGTGTAATCCCCAACTAAGATATAATCTTCGTTTAATCGCATACCGACGTCCTCTAATGCTTTACGATAACCTGTATATTTTTGATAACCGTTGATTGGATCTTCTAGCGAACCAGCAAGTAATCCTATTTTTTGATTTCCGTTATCAATTAAAAATTTCACAGCATCATAGGCAGCCTGCTCATAATCAATGTTAACCGATGGAAACTCACGCAGTGGATCAACTGTTGCTGATAGGACGATTGGAACTGGGGAACGTTCAAATTGTTCCACATGTTCAGCAGTAATCTGTCCACCCATAAACACAATTCCGTCTACTTGTTTTTCAAGTAACGTATTAATTAGATGGATCTCTTTTTCTTTGTTTTGATCAGAATTACATAGGATAATGTTATACTTATACATATTTGCAATATCTTCAATACCTCTAGCCAACTCTGCAAAGAAAATACTTGAGATGTCAGGTATAACTACCCCTACTGTCGTTGTTTTTTTACTTGCTAAACCCCGAGCAACTGCATTAGGACGGTAACCTAGCCTTTCAATCGCCTCTAGTACTTTCTTTCTCGTTGTTGGTTTTACATTTGGGTTTCCATTTACTACTCTTGAAACAGTTGCCATTGAGACCCCTGCTTCTCTTGCTACATCATATATCGTTACATTCACGTCTTACGTCCTCCTCTATTAAATCGAACCTTTGAAAGTCCTTTCATTGTTAATGTAATGATACGACACATTGGGGAGGTCTGCAATCACTTTACATTACTTATATCGACATTATCACTGTTTTCTTACACTAATCTTTGAAAAATAGTATTGAATGCCTAGAATTACTCTTAATTATACATGAAACCATACAAACAATATAAAGGGAATATTTCCCTGTTGTATCTTTAACATAAATCATTAAGTACTTTTAGGATTTGTCGCAATTTAACTAACTATACTTTATAATTATTAATCGTAAGGGTGAGTAGGTAAATTGCGTGGTTTTCAGGTGTGGTGGAGCGTCGAATTCGCTTTGGAGCTATCACTTACATACAAAACAAAAACCCCCCACGTTATGTAGAAGGTTTATTGTTTTCTTATACAATTATTTTTTATATAGCCCAGAATCTCTTAAACCTGACATAAACTCGTTAAATTGCGGAATGTCCATTTGTTGTGCTGAGTCGGATAATGCTACTGCTGGGTCGGGATGAACTTCTGCCATGACTAGATCTGCTCCAATCGCTAAAGCAGCTTTTGCTGTTGGAAGAAGTAAATCTCGTCTCCCCGTTGAGTGAGTGACATCGACAGCTACAGGTAAGTGTGTTTCTTTCTTTAGAATTGGAACTGCTGAAATATCTAGCGTGTTTCTAGTAGCTTTTTCATAGGTACGAATACCACGTTCACAAAGGATGATATTACCATTCCCTTTTGAAATAATGTACTCAGCAGCATTGATAAATTCTTCAATTGTCGCCGATAAACCACGCTTTAATAAAACTGGTTTATTGACGGAGCCAGCAGCCTTTAGTAATTCAAAGTTTTGCATATTCCTTGCACCGATTTGAATGACATCGATGTAGTCGACGGCTACTTCTAAATCTGCAGGATTTACAATTTCACTAATTACTGCTAAATCATACTCATCAGCAACTCTTTTTAGAATTTGTAACCCTTCAAGTCCTAATCCTTGGAAATCATATGGAGAAGTTCTTGGTTTAAAAGCTCCACCACGTAACAATTTTAATCCCTGTTCTTTAATTGCCTTTGCAACGGAAGCCACTTGTTCATAACTTTCTACTGAACATGGACCTGCAATTAAACGTTGGACACCATCACCTATCGATTCACCGTTTATTGTAACCACAGTATCTTCTGGTTTCTTTTTTCTTGAAACGAGGAGTGCTTTACTATTGTCTTCTTCTTGTAGTTCCAATCCAGCTTGGAAGATTTTTTTAAACAGGTGTTGTAACGTTGATGTTTCAAATGGTCCTTCATTTTTTTCAGCAATTAAATCTAACATCTTACGTTCACGAACAGGGTCAAAGCGATTTACCCCTTGAGTACTTTTCACTCGACCAATTTCTTGGACAAGTTTTGCTCTTTCATTAATAACATCTAACAACTTTAAGTTTACGTCGTCAAGCTGATTTCTTAAATTTTCTAACTGATCATTACCCATGATTTCCATTCACTCCCTGTAAAGTATTTAAAAGATTCTAAAAATATGGTACATTTTTTATGATTAGGGATTATTATAAACGAATATATCCAAGTTGTCACTACTTTTTTCTTTAATAATTAAACGCTTTTAAGCGTTAAAGCGATTACATTTTTCAGAAACGAAGGTGAATGTATGAAAACCGATTCGCAAAGTTACATATTTGGCTTAGATATTGGCACTCGTTCTGTCGTTGGAATGTTGTTACGACACACTGGAACAACTTATGAGATTGTGGATGTAGAAATTGAAGAGCATAACGAACGTTCCATGGTAGATGGTCAAATTCATAACGTACTTGCCGTAACAAAAGTGATTTCCTCTATAAAAGAAAAATTAGAAAATAAACATGGACCACTCAAAAAAGTTTGTGTTGCTGCAGCAGGCAGATCACTTAAAACTAAACGAGCAAAAGTCGAAATGGATATCGAGAAACAGCCCATATTTGAACATCAAGATATTCTTCATTTAGAGTTAAGTGCTGTACAAAAAGCCCAATTTGAAATCGCCCAGGAGTTTGAAGGTCAACGAAGTGTTAATTATTTTTGCGTCGGCTATTCAGTTCTTTCATATCAATTAGACGGTGAAGAAATTGGAAGCCTTGTCGATCAGAAAGGTTACACGGCTTCAGTCGAAGTCATTGCAACGTTCTTACCTAAAATTGTTGTTGATTCATTATTAGCTGCCTTAAACCGATCGGGCCTAGAACTAGAGGCTTTAACATTAGAGCCAATTGCGGCAATTAATGTGCTAATTCCCACTAGTATGAGAAGGTTGAACGTTGCTCTAGTTGATATCGGAGCAGGAACTTCTGATATTGCTATTACTGATTTAGGAACAGTGACTGCTTATGGCATGGTACCGGTCGCCGGGGACGAAATTACGGAAGCATTAAGCGACCATTTCTTGTTAGATTTCCCTGAAGCTGAAGAAGTAAAAAGAAAGATTTTCGTTGAGAATGAAGTGACACTAAATGATATTCTAGGCTTTGAAACAACTTATAGCAGAGAAGATATTATTGCACCGATTACTGAGGCTATTGAGCATTTAGCACAATCGATAACAAATGAAATTTTAAATTTAAATAAAAAACCACCCAAAGCAGTCATGCTTGTTGGTGGTGGAAGTATGACACCAAATCTGACAAAGCACATTGCTCAGGCTTTAGGACTTCCTGAAAACAGAGTGGCAATTAGGGGAATCGATGCTATTCAATTATTAGATATTCCCGATACGGTTAAAGCAGGTCCTGAACTCGTTACTCCAATTGGAATCGCAATTGCCGCGAAGGAAAGCCCAGTAGAATATTTAAGCATAAAAGTAAACCATGAAACAATTCGATTATTTGATATAAAGAATTTAACTGTTGGTGATGGTTTATTGGCTGCAGGTATAGAATTAGGAAAACTATATGGCAAGCCAGGGATGGCAATAATGGTAAAGGTAAACGGTCGCTTAATCTCAATTCCTGGGATGCATGGACAACCACCAATTTTAGAAAAAAACGGACAAGCTTCCAACTTAGCCGATCAATTAAAAGATGGGGACGAAATTACAGTTATACCTGGAGAAAATGGGAAGGATGCAGTAGCGGAGATCCAAGATGTAGTCGAAGTACTTCCTTATAAAACCGTTACAATTAACGGAAAAAGGTATGAGGTAGGTGCAACTGTATACAAAAACGGGTTAGAAGCTGCCTTTACTGATCTTTTGTTTGATCGTGATGAAATAACTTTTTCTTTGCCTTTAACCGTTGAGGAGGTTCTAACTCAACTTCAGATGCATGAGTTTGTTGACTCGTTACAACCATTTTTAGTTACAATTAATAATAAGAAATTATCAATGACTAACGAGAGAATGATCCTTAAAAACGGTTTGAAAGCTTTTAGTCATAGTCATGTTCAAGACAACGATGAATTAACTATTAATGCTAGAAATGATCAATGTCTTGCTTTAACCGACATTTTATCACATGAGAACCTCTCCTATAATCAAGAAATTTTTATTTACTTTAATGGAGAGGAAGTAAAAGTGACAAAGCATCTTGTTGAGGTGACAAGGGGTGACGAAAAGTTGGAGGAAAGCAGTCTTATCCATTATGGCGATGTCTTAACCTTTAAGTTAAAAGAAAAGGAACCATTTATCTTTCAAGATGTTTTTCGATTCGTTGATTTTAACCTAACAGTCCAAGAAAACAAAAAACTTGTCATTTTACGTAACGAAAAGGATGCTGCCTTTACTACACCTATTCACAATGGTGATTACTTAGAAATTAAATGGATTGAAAAAAAAACAGTTGAAGTTTAGAACAAAAGCGGAAGCGCCTTGGTCACGAGCGACGTGTCCAACAAGTAGGAGTTACTTTCTTGCTTCATTGACATTAAACTACGTTAAAAATTTCATTTCTAATACTAAAAAACATGGCGCAACTGTTCAAGTTGTGCCATGTTCCTTTTACTTTATAGCGGCTTTTACTGTCGAATAGGTGATATTTCTATGCGATGCATGCCATGTCACATTTTCGTCTCGAATCACTAGAACTTGAGGACTTTCATGTTTAACCCCATACCTATTGGCAATTTCGTTTGAGACATCCCTGAGTTCTTGAACATTCAAATAGTAAAAATGCTCGTCTGATTCCGTTGCAAATTTAGAAAACTCTTCGAAAGCAGTATGACTAATGGGGCAGGTCGTACTATTTTTAAAAATAACTAATTGTGCTTTTTCTTTAGTAAGTTCGTCAAATTCACTGAAGGTATTTAGTTTTTTTAAGGCCATATTGTTCTCCTTTAGACAAGGTTATTTTTCTTGATCATTTTCTTCTTCTACGTCCCCATCTGTTACTGCTTCATACAATTGGTGCACTTCCGAGCTTGTTTTTTCTACTATTTCGTCGCCTACATCTTTACTCTCCTGTATAAAATCACTAGCAGTTCTACTTAATTGTTCAATATCATTTTTTACATTTTCTGTTAATTCCTTTACTTTATCTGCCACATATGCTGATTGTTCAGTCACGGTTTTTGCAATCGTTGATGACTTTTCTTTAGCAAATTGAGCATATTTATTTCCTTTTTCAATAGCATTAGATGTTAGACTTGACGTTTTTTCTTTCATTGTATGTGCTTGTTCAACTAGGTCATTTCTCAACTCTTTTCCAGACTTAGGAGCCATCAAAAGTGAAGTGGTCGCACCCACTATCCCCCCTATTAACGCACCTATAAAAAAATCTTTTACATTCATATTGTCTTTACTCATTCATATTCCTCCTCAAATTAATTATTTGTTTTAGCTTGCTCAAAAAATGATTTACTCATTCTTATTACGGTCATAACTTCGATTTTTCCATTTTGTGTATAGATCAATAACAACATTCCCCCATTGAACAACATGTGCAATATTATCAGACTGCTTTTTGGCTGTTTGTGAAACTGCTGTTGAAACTCCCTTTATTGATTGATTAAGCCCGGTTATTGAAGTACCTAAATCCGACACAGAATCAAAAACAAAGTTCAGAGAGTTTGACTTTTGTTGTAGATCATCAGCCAACTTATTTGTCTTGAAGAGTAATTCAGTCGTTTCCTTTGTTACCCCTTCCATTTGCTTGTTTAGTCCTTCTAATGTTTGGGATACATTCACTAAAGTACTTTGAACAGTTGTTAATGTTTTGACAGCGTATACAACTAAAATTGTAAACGCGACGGCAATAAGAGCGACACTTAAATACAAAATAATTTCCATCGATTAACCTCCAACTATGTATTTGTTTTTTAAGAATGGTTATCAAAGCTTTTCCCCATTGTTTATCTTTTAAAACTTCATAATTCACTATTTTCGTCACTATAATAAATATATAGTTTAAACAAAAATTGGTAGTTATGAAATTCATTCATTTATATTATTTTAGCATTACTAAAAAAAATGTACAAAGGGTTCAACGCCAATAATGAATATTTGCCTTTCCATTCTGGATTCGTTATCTAAGAAAAAGTGTAAAAAAGATATCCAAAATCGTCTACTAAATTGATCTATTATAAAGTTATGGGTACACTTAGAATAGAAACGAAAAGGAGGAAGAAAATGCGAGATTCGAGAATACAACTTTTAGCTAAAAATTTAATTAACTACTCCGTTAGACTACAAAAAGGTGAAAAAGTGTTAATTGAGAACTTTGGTATTCAACCAGAATTGGTAAAGGCACTTGTTGAAGAAGCATACGAGGTAGGTGGTGTCCCATTTGTTTCTTTAAAAGAACACTCGATTGATCGATCATTATTAATGCAGGCAAGTGAGGAACAACTAAAGCTCGAAGCAGAGTTTGAAGCAAATGTTATGGGTAAGATGGATGCATATGTCGGAATACGTGCTGGAGATAATATTAGTGAACTATCAGACGTACCTTCAGAAAAGATGGCACTTCATGGCAAAACCGTTGGTCAAAAAGTACATAGAGAAATCCGAGTTCCAAAAACAAAATGGGTTATACTTCGTTATCCGAGCCCATCAATGGCTCAACTCGCAAATATGAGTACAGAGGCTTTTGAGGATTTTTATTTTGATGTGTGCAATTTGGATTATGCAAAGATGGATAAAGCAATGGACGCACTCGTCGCTTTACTTGATAAAACTGATAAAGTTCGAATAACTGGGGAAGGTACAGACTTAACATTCTCAATAAAGGATATTCCATCTATTAAATGCGCTGGCCAATTTAATATCCCTGATGGTGAAGTTTTTACTGCTCCAGTCAAAAATTCTGTTAACGGTACCATCACTTATAACACCCCTTCTCCATATCAAGGGTACACGTTTGAAAATATTAAGTTAACTTTTAAAGACGGTAAAGTTGTTGAAGCAAAAGCCAATGATACCGAACGAATTAACAAAATATTTGATACAGATGAAGGAGCAAGATATATTGGAGAGTTTGCAATTGGGGTTAACCCTTATATCCAACATCCAATGAAAGATATTTTATTTGATGAAAAAATAGATGGCAGTTTTCATTTCACACCAGGACAGTGCTATGACGAAGCATCAAATGGAAATAACTCCTCTATTCATTGGGATATTGTGAACATACAACGCCCTGAGTATGGCGGTGGAGAAATGTACTTTGATGATGTGCTTATTCGAAAAGATGGCCGTTTTGTCCTTGAAGAATTAAAGCAATTAAATCCTGAGAATTTGAAATAATTTATCCTTAACTTTAATTAATTTCTCAAGCAAAAAAACTCGCTCTTCGAGCGAGTTTTTCATTATAGACTTTCTTCATAGGCTTGCTGAAACTTCTGAATATCTCCGGCACCCATAAATAGCAATACGCTTTCTTGATGGATACCTAATTTGTTCACTTCGTCTTCCGTGATTACTGTTGAGTTTTCAATTAGTGCCTGCAAATCATTAATCGTTAACGAATCATTTTTTTCCCTTGCCGAGGCAAAAATATCACATAAATATACCTTGTCTGCCTCACTCAAACTAGCTGCAAACTCATCTAAAAAAGTTTTCGTACGAGTAAACGTGTGTGGTTGAAATACTGCGACAATTTCTCTGCCAGGATATTTTTGTCTAGCTGATTCAATCGTTGCTGATATTTCAGTAGGGTGATGAGCATAATCATCAATTAATATTTGATGACCCACTCGTTTTTCACTAAAGCGTCTCTTCACTCCTGGGAAGGACACTAACTGTTTTTCAATTACTTGAACAGGCACATCTTCATAATGACATATCGCAATAACTGCTAGTGCATTTTTGACATTATGCATCCCAAACCCTGGAATATTGAAGGTTCCATAAAACGTATTTCGGACAAACACATCAAATTGTGTCCCTTTTTCGCTTACTTGGATATTCTTTCCTTGAAAATCGTTATGTTCCTCTAAACCATAAAACACAACTGGAACTTGTGCTTGAATACGCTGAAGGTGTTGATCATCTCCACAAGCGACAATTGCTTTTTTAACTTGCATGGCCATTTCCTCAAAAGCATTAAAAACATCATCAACATCTGAAAAATAATCTGGATGATCAAAATCAATGTTCGTCATAATTGCATAATCTGGATTATAATTTAAAAAGTGCCTTCTGTACTCACAAGCTTCAAATACGAAATATTCACTATTCTCCTCACCCTTACCTGTTCCGTCCCCAATGAGAAAAGACGTAGGCTTTGCTGCTTTAAGAACGTGAGCAAGCAGTCCTGTTGTCGATGTTTTTCCGTGTGCTCCTGTAACAGCTATACTTGTAAAATTGTTGATGAACTCCCCTAAAAAAGTTGGGTATTTATATACTTCTATTCCTTTTACGTATGCCTCTCTAATTTCCTCATGTTCATCAGAGTACGCTGCAGAGGCAACAATCGTTTGTCCTAATTGTATATTATTACGATCAAATGGTAGTAGTTTTATTCCTTTTTGTTCTAACGGTTTCTGGGTAAAGAAAACTTTATCAACATCAGATCCCTGAACATTCAATTTCATATCATGCAATACTTGCGCTAAAGCACTCATCCCTGAACCTTTAATACCGATAAAATGGTAGATTGTCATACATTGGACCTCCACACTCAATAATAACGAAAGTAATAAACTAATAATAGCCCATACTTAAGTATATGCCTTTTATGTATAAGTGTTTATTTATTCAACAAACACCTCAATCATTATAACAGATTATTATCGTTACGACTATGATTGGTTAAAAAGATCAGTCATTTCAAGCGAATAAACTTCCAGAGGGGCTTTATTGCTCTTTTCTTATTTTTATCAATTATACAAAACATTATAAGTAAACATACAAATTCTTTTTATAACAATTATCACTAGCATTGCATTAATAAATATTAACTATTAAAAACATTCAAAATCTTCAA
>CAZIRM010000059.1:0-12306 GCA_964541705.1 uncultured Bacillaceae bacterium
CAACTCCACTGGTGGTTAATCGTCACTTGAAGTCGATACCCCAGAAACCCCCACTCCAAATTTCGTAGAAATTAAGTGGTGGGAGTATTCATATAGTGAATCCATAAAAAAAGAGATATAATAAAACTACTTCATTTAAGGATCCAAAGTCTAAATTGAAAATGAGTCGCGTCTTTCGGGTGGGTTTGAAAAGCAACTTATATCGATCAAGTTATTTTTATTATGCTTTTTTACATTTATTATCAACGCAATTTTTTTGATTAAACCTATAGATAAAAATTTGGAGGGATTATATGATTTTTGGGCAAAAACAAGCGGAGGGTGTAAATGACCAACGAATACCTATGTTGGGATATGAACTGATCAGAGAGGATGTGCTTCCTGACTTGCTTGGAAGTGAATACCAGCAAATTATCTATTGGGCTGGCAAATCACTTGCAAGGAAATATCCCATATCAGGTGTTGAACATATTGAGGATTTTTTCGTGAAAGCTGGATTCGGAGATCTCACGCTATTAAAAACGAAAAGAAGCGAGATGGTCTTTGAACTCAGGTCTCCTCGCTTTTATAACAAAAAAACGATTTCCGCCTCTTTAGAAGCCGGTTTTTTGGCAGCACAAATCCAACAATTAAAAGGTCACATTACTGAAACGTTGGAAATTGCTAAACCAGGCAAATCGCCGAAAGTTATTTTTCATGTGAAATGGGATTTAACAGACAAGTTTTAAGTAAAAAAGCGCAAGCGCCTTGGTCACGAGCGACAAGCACTGGAGGGCCGGCAAGCAGAAGCACGCATTTGGCTTCAATTGACGGACCGAAGTGACCTCGAGCGAGTAGGCGCTGAAGCTAGATATCAGTCTAACTTCAAAATTTTATACTTTCTTACCTTTGAACAAAACGCAAGGCAACATAAAAAATCGACAGAAAGAGGAACACAACACTCTTGCTGTCGATTTTTTTATTGTCCAACTTTTATTTGATCAAGTTGAAACGTCTCATGTAGCGTCTCTACAGCATTAACCATATGTTGTTGATCAATGACTGTTGAAACTTTAATTTCAGATGTACTAACCATTTTTACCATAATTTCTTGTTTTGATAGAGCTTCAAACATTTGTCCTGCTACACCGGGATTTGAGATCATTCCTGAACCTACGATGGAGACTTTTGCTAAGCCACTTTCGTGACGAATTTCATTAATACCGATCTCTTCATTGTGTATGTCTAACACACGTAAAGTTTCGTTTAAAGATTCAGAGTCGATCGAAAATGAAATATTCATATGCTCATTGTCAATGACATTCTGAATAATAATATCTACGTTAATGTTGTTATTAGCAAGTGTAGTAAATAACTTTGGCAGTGTTGTCATTTCATTTGGCATACCACAAACCGTTACCTTGGTTACGTTACTTTCAAAAGCTAATCCCCTTACCACTAAATTTTCTTCCATTGATACTTCCTCCTCTACTGTTGTCCCCTCTTCTTCTACCAGACTTGAACGAACGCTTAATTTCACTTGGTAATTTTTTGCAAACTCCACTGCGCGAGGATGTAAAACCCCTGCTCCTAAATTTGCAAGTTCTAACATCTCATCATACGAGATTGAGTTTAGCTTTCTTGCTGTTTTTACTACGCGAGGGTCTGTTGTAAATACACCTGTTACGTCCGTAAAGATATCACATCGCTCTGCCTTCAAGCTTGCGGCAATCGCTACTGCAGTAGTATCGGAGCCACCTCTTCCAAGTGTGGTAATCTCTCCGTCCTCTGTGATACCTTGAAACCCTGCCACAACAACTATCTTTCCATCTAGCAAATGAGTAAGCATCTTTTCATTATGCAACTGAGAAATTCGAGCATTGCTATAGCATTTTTCTGTTTCAATTCCAGCTTGCCAACCGGTCAGTGATACCGCATCGTAGCCCTTACTTTGAAGCGCCATTGTTAATAGTGAAATGGTTACTTGCTCGCCAGTTGTAAGCAACATATCCATTTCTCTTTTACTCGGTTGATCTGTTATTTCTTTCGCTAAACTTACCAAATGATCCGTAGATTTACCCATCGCTGACACAACTACGACAACTTTGTGCCCCTGTTCAACTGTCTTGATGACACGATTGGCTACGTTCATTATACGATTAACATCTCCGACGGATGTACCTCCAAATTTTTGAACAACAATTGACATTTTTTATCTCCTTCCTCTATATGCCCCACCTATATTCTTATTCTTTACTGTTCCTCTTTTAGATCAATAAAAAAAGCAACAGTAGGAAGAAACTCCTCACTGTTGCTCTAACAATTTTTGTTAAAACAATAGAAACACACTTGTTAGGCGTTCATGTGAGATAGTTCTCCACACAACCTTGGGGCGGTTGTATGACAGCCTTGTATTTCTTAAATACAAGTCCAGCAACTAAAGCAGTGAGTTACTTTAATCACTTCGGCGAATTCCCCTTTCTGCTTTTTTCTTTGGACCTCATCGTCCTCCAAAAACATACTGATGGTTTTCGCGCCTCTACCTTAAATTTTTCTAACTCAGTTTACCAAAGAACCGAACGTTTTACAAGAATTATTGTTGTTTTAATTTCTCAACTAACATTTCAGCAACTTTTTCAGGTATTTGAAGGTGGCGAAAATCTTCCAGAGATGCCTCCTTCATTTTTTTCACTGAGCCAAAGTGCTTTAATAGTTTCTTCTTCCGTTGTTCACCGATCCCCGCCACGTCATCGAGGATAGAAGTAAACAGAGATTTACTCCTAATTTGACGGTGAAACGTAATCGCAAAACGATGAACCTCGTCTTGGATTCGCTGCAACAAGTAAAATTCTTGGCTATCTCTTTTTAGAGGAATAATCTCGGCAGGGTCACCCTTGAGCAATTGAGATGTTCGATGCTTTTCATCTTTTGCTAGGCCGCACACCGGAATTGTTAATCCAAGTTCATCTTCTACAACACTTTGCGCGGCTGAAATTTGACCTTTCCCGCCGTCAATCACAATTAAATCAGGAAGAGGTAATTCTTCTTTTAATAACCGTAAATAACGTCTACGAATGACTTCTTTCATTGAACCATAATCATCCGGACCAATAATTGTTTTCACCTTATATTTTCGATAGCCTTTTCTGTTAGGTTTCCCATCCACAAAAGAAACCATAGCACTAACTGGGTCTACCCCTTGGATGTTTGAATTATCAAATGCTTCAATGACATGAGGAGTAGGAATCTGTAATGCTTTGCCTAAGTTTTCAATTGCTCTGATTGTTTTGGCTTCATTACGTTCAATTAAATCAAACTTTTCTTTTAAAGCCGCAGCGGCATTCTTCTCTGCTAGATCAACGAGTTCCTTCTTTTGACCTTTCTTCGGCTGGACAACTTTCACTTCAAGAAAGTCCATTGCTAATTGTGCGTCCACCGTATGAGGTAAGAAAATTTCCTTTGGCCTGAGGTGTTCTTCTTGGGCATAAAACTGTCCTAGGTACGTTAAGAATTCTTCATCTGGCTCTTGGTAAAATGGGAAAACCGAAACGTCACGTTCAATTAATTTTCCTTGGCGAACAAAGAAAACTTGTACACATAACCAACCTTTATCATAAGCGTAACCAAAAACATCACGGTTTACATCATCAGCAATTGTAATTTTCTGTTTTTCCATCACTGCTTCAATATGTTGAATTTGATCGCGGTATTCTTTCGCTCGTTCAAACTCTAGCTCTTCAGCCGCCTTCTCCATTTTTTTTACTAACTCTATTTTTATTTCCTGATGCCCGCCATTTAAGAATTTTGCGATTTCTTCGACGATTGCTTTGTTGGTTTCTTTTGAAATTTCGTTTACACAAGGTGCTAAACATTGATTAATATGATAATAAAGACAAACTCGATCAGGTATTGTACGGCATTTGCGCAATGGATACAATCGGTCGAGTAACTTTTTCGTTTCACTAGCAGCCCCAGCATTCGCATAGGGTCCGAAATACTTTGCTTTGTCTTTCTTTACTTTGCGCGTAATCATTAATTGTGGCTGGTCTTCATTTGTAATTTTTAAATATGGATAACTTTTATCATCTTTTAATAAAACATTGTATTTTGGATTGTGTTTTTTTATTAAATTTAATTCTAAAATAAGTGCTTCTAAATTCGAGGACGTGATAATGTACTCAAAATCAACAATCTCACTCACAAGCCTTTGAGTTTTTCCGTCATGGGAACCTGTAAAGTAAGATCGGACACGGTTTTTCAGCACTTTGGCTTTTCCAACATATATAACAGTGTTTTGTTTATCCTTCATCAAGTAGCAACCGGGCTGATTTGGTAACACCGCCAGTTTCTCTTTTAGTTTCTCCATGTATCACCACTTCTTTTCTATCTTTCTTTTTATATAGTGCAAATATAGCATAGCCAGTGGAATTAGACAAAAGAACAAATTGGCAAACTTGAGAGCCTCATGTAACTAAAGTTGCATTTTACAACAAAAAAAGAGTCTAACCAGTGAAGGTGTAGACTCTTTAAAGACTCTTTTGTTAAAGATTGTTGCTAATGACTCAGTCAGAGGCACAATGCTCGCAAAAACAGTCTTAAATTAAACGTGTTTATTTAATAATTCAGCTAATGCTTCTTTCGGTTGGAAACCAACAGCTTGATCAACAACTTCTCCATTTTTGAAGACCAATAACGTTGGAATACTCATAACACCAAACTTTCCAGCTGTTTCTTGGTTATGATCAACATCAATTTTTGTAATTTTCACTTTATCTCCGAGTTCAGCATCTAATTCTTCAAGAACTGGCGCAATCATTTTACAAGGCCCACACCAAGGCGCCCAAAAATCTACTAATACAACTCCCTCACTTGTCTCAGTGTTGAAAGATTGATCTGTTACATTAACTATTGCCATTCTAAAATCCTCCTAATTAACTAAAGTTTTACTCACATCGGTAGTATAACACTAAATGTTTTGATACTGCTAATAACTTGCTTACTATTTATCTTACCCTGATCGCTACTCCTAAAACCTTGAAAATTATTTGATAAAGATATTTGCACCTATGATAAATGAAAGTCCAACAGAAATAATAAAGGAGATTAAACCTACTGCATGGTTTCCATTTGCAATTTCCTCGTCCACCTTGAATTTAGGTGTTAAAAATTCAAAAATAAAATAGCCAACCAGTAGGAGAATAAACCCATATGTCCCCCATATTAACATGGTTAGAATCGAATCATTATGGAGAATTGAGAAGCGAAAAATATTTGCTACACCAAGTATTTTTCCTCCAGTCGCTAAAGCAACGGAGATATTACCGCTTTTTATTTCTGTCCAATTGTTATATTTCGTGACAACTTCAAAAATTGACAAGAATACGATCATTGCCAGAACAGCGACACTATAAGAAGCAGTCGTGTAAATAAATTCATTAGTAAAGATTTCCCCCATATTCTTCATCTCCCTATTTAAATTCTACAATTGTGTTCCCTAATCCACCTTCATTTAAGTTCGCCATGTTTGAACTTTTTACCTGTGGGTGTTTTTTTAGAAGCTGCAAAACACCTTTTCTGAGTGCCCCAGTACCTTTTCCGTGAATAATTGATACTCTGCTATATCCTGCTAAAAGTGCATCGTCTAAATATTTCTCGACGCGAAGCATTGCATCTTCAAAACGTTCCCCTCTTAGATCAAGTTCCGGTTTGACGTGATGACTTGTACCCTTAACTGTCGCCAATGGTTTTTTCTCTACAGGCTTAGGACGATCAAGTAGCTCTAAATCATCAACTGCAACTTTCATTTTCATAATCCCCATTTGTACTTGGTATTCTTTATCGGATACTTTTTCGACGATATGTCCTTTTTGATTAAAGCTTAGGACTCTTACTTCGTCGCCAGGTAAGATTTCTTTTGTTGATTTTTGTTTCATTGGTGTTTTCTTTTGTTGATTTTTTAATTCAGGTGCTGCTTGTTCAAGTCGTTTCTTTGCATCAATTAACTGATGTTCTTTGATTATTTGATTTTCTTTTTGTAATTCTCTTAATTCCTCAATAATGAACTCGGCTTCTTCTCTTGCTCGTTCTACAGCTTCATTTGCTTTTGCCTCGGCCTCTTCCAATGCTTTTTCTTTTTGCTTTTCAAATGCAAGAAGTTCTTGCTCAAGTTGCTTTCGAAGTGACTCAGCTTGTGACCGAATCTGTGCTGCTTCGTTCAGTTCTTTTTCTGCTGCCTTTTGGTTCTCTTCTAAAGATACAATCATTTTCTCAACAGTATTTGTTTCAGTTGAGATTTGCGATTTCGCCTTATCAATAATATCTAGCGGTAAACCTAGCCTTTGCGAAATGGCAAACGCATTACTTCTACCGGGAACACCAATTAATAATCGGTAAGTCGGTCGCAATGTTTCAACATCAAATTCAACACTCGCGTTAATTGCGCCAGGGCGATTATAAGCATATGCTTTTAACTCACTATAGTGGGTTGTGGCAACAATTCGAGCGCCACGATGATAGACTTCATCAAGAATGGCAATCGCTAACGCAGCACCTTCTGTTGGATCAGTTCCCGCTCCTAATTCATCAAATAATACAAGACTATCATGATCAACATGCTTTAATATTTCAACGATATTGGTCATGTGCGACGAGAACGTACTCAGGTTTTGTTCAATTGATTGTTCATCTCCTATATCTGCATACACGGATTGAAACACGGCCATCTCTGAACCTTCGTCAACTGGTACATGTAGTCCTGACTGCATCATTAATGTTAATAATCCCGTCGTTTTTAGCGTCACTGTTTTACCACCGGTATTCGGGCCAGTAATAATGATCGAGCTATATTGTTTTCCTAATTCTACATCAATTGGAACAACATCTTCACTCGGGATTAAAGGATGTCTCGCTCGCTTTATCCCAACGTAGCCATCGTTATTAATTTTCGGTTGTGATGCTTTTAATGAATGACTGTAAAGAGCCTTCGCAAAAATGAAATCAACTTCTTTTAACGTCTCCACATTTTGTAACAGTTCCTCTGTCACTTCTGATACGTGAGCGGAAAGTTGATGCAAGATTTTTTCGATTTCTTGTTTCTCTTTTGCCTTCGCTTCTCTAAGTTGGTTGTTAACCGTAACAACCGCTTGTGGTTCAATAAATAATGTTGCACCTGATGCAGACTGATCATGTACGATTCCACCGAAATGATTCCTGTATTCTTGCTTCACTGGAATCACGTAACGTTCATTACGAATCGTAACAATTGCATCTGATAACATTTTTTGTGTGCTCGAGGAGCGTGTCATGCTCTCTAGCTTCGAACGAACGGTCGCTTCATAACTCTTTATTTGATGTCTAATTGTGCGTAATGTTGGGCTCGCAGAATCCAACATATGCCCGTAGTCATCAATACACATTTTTATTTCTCGCTCAGTGTCTGTGAGTGGTGTAATATTAGACACCAGCTCTGCTAAAATTGGTAATTCGATTTCGTCTTCTACCATCTCTTCGATAAACTTTTTAAACCTTCTACCTGCATAAATGGTGCTTGCGACATCTAACAGTTCTGCCTCGTTTAACATACCACCGATTTTTGCACGTTTAACGGTAGCAATAATATCTCTAATTCCGCCTAATGGAGCCTGCCCCTTTAAACGGAGTACCTTTGTGCCTTCAAAGGTTGCGTCTTGGGCATATTGTATCTCCTCTATTACAAACATTGGTTTTAACTCTTCTACTTTTTTTCTTCCTAAAGTAGAACTAACGTGTTCGATTAATTGCCGTTTCATCTTGTCATATTCCAACAAGCGGCATACTCGTTCTAACAATCGATTCAACCCCTTATTTATCTCTATTTATAAATTTTGTAAACTCGCCTATATCCCAGCTATTAATCACTGTTTCTTTTTTCAGCCAAGCTTTTCTTGCATAAGAAACTCCAAGTTCCATGTAATCGAAATGATTCTCGCGATGTGCGTCTGTATTGATCATAATTTTCACACCTTTTTCTTGGGCAAGTTTTAACCATTTTGCTGCGAGGTCTAATCGGTGTGGGTTTGCATTTAATTCTAAAGCTGTGTTCGTTTCTTTTGCTACGTCAATCAACATTTCAAGGTCAACATCATAGCCATCACGACGACCAATAATCTTCCCAGTAGGATGCGCAATGAGATCGACATGTTTATTTTTCATCGCATTAATTAAGCGCGTCATAATCGTTTTACGATCTTGTGAAAATCCTGAATGAATGGATGCAATGACAAAATCCATCTCACTTAAAACTTCATCATCATAGTCTAGTGTTCCATCAGGAAGAATATCCATCTCAACACCTGCAAAGATTTTAAAATCTGTATATGTTTTGTTTAGACGGTCAATCTCTTCACGCTGCTTACGCAACCGTTCTTCTGTAAGCCCATTTGCAACTTTCAAGTACTTGGAATGATCAGTAATGGAAATGTAAGAATATCCTTTTTTTCTAGCTGCTTCAGCCATTTCCTCAACGGAATGGGCACCGTCACTCCATGTCGAGTGCATATGTAGATCGGCTTTTATATCTTCTAAAGTAATGAATTCATTTTTGTTTTTCCAGCTATCTATTTCACCAGTCCCTTCTCTTGCCTCTGGAGGAATATAAGCTAAACCAAAGTAGTTGAAAAACTCTTCTTCTGTACTGAATGTTCGGATTTCTCCTGTTTCGTTGTTAACAACACCATACTCACTAATTTTTTCCCCACGGTCTTTCGCCAGTTGCCTCATTTGAACATTATGATCTTTTGAACCAGTAAAGTGGTGTAATGCTGTTGCGTATTCACGAGGTTCTACCAAACGAAAATCAACAGAAACTCGTAAGTCTTCTATTTGAAACGTAACAGAAACTTTCGTGTCACCACTTGCGATTACTTCTGTGATATTGTCAATGCTTAGTAGTTGTTCTTTTACTTTTTGAGGGTCTATAGTAGCAATGATGAAATCTAAGTCTTTGACCGTCTCACTTGCTCTTCTTAAACTACCAGCTAATGAAAATTGATCGATCGCTTTAAAACCGGCTAATGTAGCTTCTAGTTTTTTAGCGATTGGTAATACAACTGCAATCGGTAATCGTTCTGGTTGTTTCCCGTAGGTTTCAATTGCTGCAAGAATTTTTTCTTCTGTTTTTTTACCAAAACCAGCAAGAACTTGAACACTTTCGTCAAGACAAGCTTGTTTTAACGTTTCAATATCAATGACATTTAATTCTTGATAGAGCTTCCCAATTTTTTTCCCACCTAACCCGGGTAGCTTTAAAAGCGGAATTAGCCCATCTGGTAATGCTTCTCTTAGTTCTTCTAATAAACTTGATTTCCCTTCTTTTATTAATTCTTCTATTACAGTCGCCGTTCCTTTTCCAATTCCTTTTAATTTTGATGGATCTTCTATTTCATTTAATGGACGCTCATCTTGTTCTAATGCCATTGCAGCCTTTCGATATGCTGACACCTTAAATGAGTTTTCTCCTTTTATTTCCATGTAAATCGCAATAGTTTCTAGTGTATTAATGACATCTTTTTTATTCATAAGACCACCTCTACCCTTATCATACCGATTCTGTATATATGTACGCAAATTTAGGTGTTTGCAACGGAAAAAACTTCTCAATTTCACTGAGAAGTTTGCTAATTTTAAAATTGATTATTAATCCATAACTCTTTCAATTGGTTAGAAAGAACCGGCGTGTAGTCTAGGATTAATTTTGCTAATATCGATTGATCAAGCATTTGTTGTATAAAGTCTATTGGAAGTAAAGCAGCGATATGTAGTGCTACAAAAATTATTAAATAAACTTCTAGAAATCCTAGTATTCCACCAAGCCAACCGTTTACCGTATTTAAGATTGGTAAGTGGGCAATAAAATCAAACATCGATCCAATAATTTGTAAAACGATTTTCGTTCCAAAGAAAAGGATGGCAAATGCAATACCACTATAGTAGACATGTTCAAAATTAAATGTCTCAATTAGCATTTGACCTGCACCATTTGTTGAAAATTGCGGGTAAGGAATCCATAACCGAATATGAACAGCGACTTCTGCATAGTAACGACGAGCAACGACAAATGCTATGATAAAGCCTGTTAAATGTATTAATTGTAGGACAAAACCTCTTCTAAATCCAATAAAGAAACTAAAAACTAAAAGAATAAATAATATCAAACTAAGCATATTTATAAATCCCCATCTTTCTTCTTATAACTATCGACTTCCGCCTTTAACTTTAAATATTGATCTGCGAGATTAACAGCTGTTAAAAATGTAAGTTGTGTTTTATTTAAGTATGGGTTTGTTTTTTTCATTTGAACCATCATTCGATCAACAAAATTCGCAACCTCTGAAATATGCCCAATATTCTCTCTTCCGGATATCGTATATTGTTGACCGTTTATTGTTACTGTTATTTTCTTTTTCTCTATCACAATAACCCTCCTTAACACCGATCAACATGTTTTTAAAAAACCTACATTCTATCATATCATGAAGACAGTATTATGGAAATATCTCCATTAAATTTAAACTCTACCCGGACTCGTTTTCTGAAATCATAAAAATCATTTATGAATCTCATAAGCTTTATTCTCGTCACGAAGATCAATAAATAGTTGCGTCAAAACCATTCGCAAACTATTTATTGCTTGGTGTGACTCATTTTTGGTGGTTA
This sequence comes from uncultured Bacillaceae bacterium, assembly GCA_964541705.1. GTDB lineage: Bacteria > Bacillota > Bacilli > Bacillales > Anaerobacillaceae > Anaerobacillus. The sequence continues at coordinate 10,672 of CAZIRM010000059.1, forward strand.
TGAAATTCACTTATGAATTTCATAATTTCCTTTTTTCGTCACTACGTTCAAGATATCGTTGCGTCAAAACCGTTCGCAAACGATATCTTGCTTGATGTGACTCATTTTTGGATATTATGAAATTCATTTTAATGAATTTCATATCTTTTTCTCGTCACTACGTTCAATAAATAGTTGCGCAAAACCATTCGCAAACTATTTATTGCTTGGTGTGACTCATTTTTGGTGGTTATGAAATTCACTTATGAATTTCATAATTTCCTTTTTTCGTCACTACGTTCAAGATATCGTTGCGTCAAAACCGTTCGCAAACGATATCTTGCTTCATGTGACTCGGTTTTGGTAATTATGAAATTCATTTAATTAATGATACAATTTGTTAGGATGTTTTGGTAGTGTTTTTCATTATTATACCATGTTAGGAGTGATTGGTTTGGCTCAAATAGTTCTTAAATTACCGGCAACAACGATTAAAAATATGCAAAATTTCTATAAAAGTGATCTGCAACCAAAATTACCACCTGGAGCTATTTTTTCTGCAAAAACGGCCGGTTGTTCAATTACAGCTTACAAGTCTGGAAAAGTGATGTTTCAAGGAGCTAATTATGAAATCGAGTCGAGTAGATGGGAAAAAGAATCTAATGAAATTTCTCCTAAAAAACTGAAGTCTACATCAACAACAGCACCAGATTTCTCAACAAAAACTCTAATCGGTACGGATGAAGTAGGTACGGGAGATTATTTTGGTCCAATTACCGTTGTTGCGGCTTTCGTTCAAAAAGAACAAATTGCTGAATTAACAAAGCTTGGTGTAAGGGATTCAAAAGGGATGAAAGATAAAGAGATTTGCGAAGTAGCAAAGCAGTTGATTAAACAAATCCCATATAGTTTACTTGTCCTTTCAAATGAAAAGTATAATTCTCTCCAAGCTCAAGGGATGAATCAAGGACAAATGAAGGCGATCTTGCATAATCAAGCAATTCTTCACTTAAAGAAAAAACTTGAAGGACAATCTTATGATGGAATATTAATTGACCAGTTTGTTGTACCATCAACTTACTTTCAATACATAAAGAACCAACCGACTCAAGTAAACGAAAAAAATATGTATTTCTATACAAAAGCTGAATCCCTACACCACTCGGTGGCTGCAGCATCGATCATTGCACGTTATGCGTTTGTAAAAGAAATGGATAAGTTAAGTGAACAAGCTGGTTTTGAAATTCCAAAGGGTGCAGGTAACCATGTAGATGTAGCAGCTGCAAAACTAATTAAAGAACAAGGTGTGCAAGCGTTGCAGTCATTTACGAAATTACATTTTGCCAATACGGAGAAGGCGAAAAGGTTAGCTTATTAAATTTAAGTTTGTACTCTTATATTAAAAACTTCAAACAATTCCCAGGAATAATAAAATATTATTATCATAAAAGGCATGAATCGGATACAATACAATACCGAACTCATGCCTCTATTTAGTATGTTCCCTACAGCCTATTATGACTTTTAATAAGCGGGACCTTTTTGTGACTTGAATTTATTATAAATTCTATAAAAGGATTTAATTGATCCCGCTCACCTTCAAATATTTGGCTCTTCGCTAATTACAATGATTTTATAGAGAAATTTATAGTTTTC
>CAZIRM010000060.1:0-11992 GCA_964541705.1 uncultured Bacillaceae bacterium
TAAATTTCCAATTCTTTTGTTTTAAAGTCTTGACATATTACCGCAGGACTTTTTGAAATGCACGGTAGGTGTCGAAAACTTTTTCAGGCATGAATAATTTAATCGGCGGTGTCGTTTGTTTGTATTTTTTCGGTGCTAGCCCAAACTGCCTTGAAAATGCTCTTGTGAATCCCTCATGTGAATGAAACACAAAGTCTAGTGCTACATCGAGAACTCGCTCGTCTTGATCGCGTAATATTAGCGCAGCTTTGGATAGTCGAAGTGCCCGGATATAATCAAACGGTGATTTTCCAGTACCAGTTTTAAACATTTTTGCTGCGTGCCAAGGAGAGTAGCCTGAAGTCGTTGCTAATTGTCGTAATGTGATTTCTCTATGCAAGTTTGCCTCGATAAACTCCTGCATTTTCTGTACCGCTATTTTCATCTCTGAATCATTCATTTTCTCACCTCCTAGTTCCTAGTTTAAAGTAGAGAAGAAACAATTTCTTGACCGTCGTTGCGATGATACTGGAAAAATCATACCATAATTTACATAATGTCGAATAGAATATTCCTTATTTTTCAAAAATATAGTTTACAAACGAATTTAAATTATTATAATAATATTATTAAAACAATATTTGAAAAAGGTTGTGATAATCTTTGAGTACGAACAACCAAAATACAGAAGAAAACGCAGCGAACTACGATTCCAGTAAATATGTCACGCCAGATGGAGTCCCTGCGGATGTCGCAATCTTCACCATTGATTTTGAAGTGAAAGAGCCACAAACGTTGCCGAAGACGGACTTGAAGATTTTGGTGATTAAACGGAAAAATTGGCCTTACAAAGGATGTTGGGCTCTGCCGGGGGGATTTTCCTCGCCAGACGAAACATTGTTAGAGGCGGCAAAACGAGAACTAAAAGAAGAAACAAAGATTGACGGTTTACACATTGAGCATTTAGATGTGTACAGTACACCAGGGAGAGACCCAAGAAAATGGATTATTTCATCTGCCTACTATGCACTTGTGAATTCAGAAAGACTAGAACAAAGAGCGGCAGGGGACGACGCTGCGAAGACGGAAATCATATCCCTTAGAGACATCTTATCGATGAAAAAAGGGAATCCGAATGGAGAAGCAGAAGAAAACGAGGGAACCTTAGCTTTTGACCATGATCAAATTATCCAAGATGCTTATCAAAAAATACAAAGGAAAATGTTACTGACAGATATTGCAAAAGAATTTTTGCCAAAAGAATTTACACTGTCACAGCTGTATCACGTCATCAAAACAGTCGTCCCATCGTTTCATGAAGAAAAGCCAAATTTCAAACGGAAGATCATTCAACGAAACATTGTGAAAGAAGTAGAAGGAAAGACGTCGAATAAATACTCAAAGAAGCATTCTCAACTTTACACATTTACTGGCGAAGTTCCGGAAATATCCATTTACAGTTAACAGACATTAATAAAGGAGATGATTAAGGATGAAGAAACAAGCTTTAATAATTGTAGACATGAGTAATGATTTTGTCGCTGATAACGGCGGGTTAACCGTTGGAGAATCCGCTCAAAGGATTGTCCCTTATATTGTGCAATTAGCTGATCAATTTATGTCAGAAGGAAATGTTGTCGCTGTTGCCATGGATGCTCATGATGAAGATGACCCTCACTTTGAGCTATGGCCAAAACATAATGTGAAGGGAACGTGGGGACAACAGTTATACGGAGAATTAAACGAGTGGTACGAAAAGAATGAAGCCCATGTGATCTATATTCCAAAAAGCAACTACAATTCATTTTTTAAAACGAGTCTGAAAGATCAACTCACCGAGCATAATGTTGATACGGTTCATGTTGTTGGAGTTTGTAGTGATATTTGTGATTTTGCAACGGTTGCAGGTGCAGATGCTTACGGATTTAAAACGGTTGTTCATAAAAAAGGAATCGCAACATTTACGCATCAGTTGCCACAATTCCAAACAATGTTAAAAGACGGTTACACACCGGAAGATGTCATACTTGAGTTAATGAAAGTGAGTTTTCACACAGAAGTTATAGAATAGGAGAGAAAACAATATGACAAATGTTGATAAAGAATTTGAACTTTTAGAGAAATATCCGGAACTACACAGTCACGTTTTGGCACCAGCATTGTGTACGGATTTTTATCAAATTACGACGATTTTTTCTCATTTCAAAAATGGAAGCCATAAAACAAAAACAGTATTTGACTATTATTTCCGGAAAAGTCCATTCAATGAGAATAGTTTTGCCTTTAGTGCTGGGTTAGATCACCTTATTGACTATATTTCGAGGCTGCGGTTTACAACTTATCAAATTGATTTTTTACGTAAGCAAAATCGATTTAGCGAAGACTTTCTCGAATTTTTAAAGGACTATCGATTTACAGGAACGATTCACGCGCTTGAGGAAGGGACGCTAACAGGTGCCGATGTTCGTGGAGTCATCATTGAGGCCGACATCGTTTCACAACATTTAATTGAATCACATCTCTTAAACATTAAAAATTCTGAAACAAATTGGATGACGCTAGCGGTAAAAATGATGCACGCGGCAAAAGAAGAGCGGTTGTGGGAAGGTGGACTAAGAAGAGCACAAGGAATTGATGCTTCGATTTGGGCAGCACGAGCTGGGTACCTTGCTGGAATGGCCGGAACGAGTAATGTGGAGGCTGGGTATCGTTTTGGAATACCGATTGTCGGCACCCATCCGCATGCCTGGATCCAATTTTTTGATAGTGAGTATGAAGCATTTTTGGCCTATTATCGTGCTAATCCAGAGAACACTTCACTGTTAGTTGATACGTATAACGTGTTGCAAAGTGGAATTCCCAATGCAATTAAAGTCGCAAAACTTGCTGAATCGGAAGGAAACCGAATTAAGGGTGTTCGAATCGATTCTGGCGACCTAGCTTATTTATCAAGAGAAGCAAGAAAAATGTTAGATGAAGCTGGATTAGATTATGTTGGGATTACAGCTTCAGATAGTTTGAATGTAAAGTTGATCAATTCGATTAAACAACAAGGGAGCGCGATGAGTGATTGGTTAGTCGGCACCGATTACGTAACTGTGAAAGATAATCCAGCATTAGGAGGCGTCTTTAAACTCGTTGCGATTGAAGATAAACAAGGGCAGATGATTGACAACCCAACAGAAGAAGAGGCACTAGCGATCTTAGGTGAAAGTGAAGAACGTTCAATTGAACAAAGTGTCAGTCGCTGGATTAATAAGATTAAAATTTCAAATAACCCGGAAAAAGTCTTACTTCCAGGTAGAAAGAAGCAATACCGATTGATCGATAAAAAAACACATAAACACATCGCAGATTACATTTGTTTAGAGCACGAAACCATTGATACGACAAAACCTTTCAAGTTATTCGACCCTGTATTTAAATTCCGCAGAAAAACGGTGAAAAATTTCTACGTCGAAGAGTTGTTAAAACCCATTTTTATTAATGGAAATCTCGTTTATAAACAAAAGTCTTTACAAGAAATGCGCGATTATATTTCGCAGCAAAAAAGTTTGCTATGGGAAGAACAATTACGTGATGAAAATCCTTCGCCGTACTACGTCAATATCTCAGAAGAATTGTTACTTTTACGAGATCGTTTAATGGAAGAAGAGATGGAGAAAATAAATCAAAGCACGTAGTCTCAAGAAAAATTGACCATCATTTTTGAAGGTCAATTTTTTTGTTTTTATTTCTATGTTTTGGTTATCTTAAAAAGAAAGAGGAAAATTGTAAGAGGTGGGTTAAGTATGAGTACAAGGAGACACTCGATCTTTAATATCATGATGATTGTTTTTCCCTGGTTGACAGTGTTATTTATCGGAAAACGTCACGTTAAACGCTACATATTCGCAAGTACGATGATCTCTCTATTCGAATTAGTCAATCATTTAGTTGTGCGAAAACGCAATTGGTGGAAATTTTATGAAAAAAGACAACTTTTTATCAGGGACGAACTACCATTTGGTCTCGGTCCTTACATACCACTATCGATGTGGATATTGAAATATACATATGGCAACTTTAAAACGTTTGTGTTAACAAATGTCGTAGTTAACAGTATCTATGCCTTTGCCTTTGTGCCTTTTCTTAAAATGGTTAAAATCGTTCGTTTGCATCGAATCAACTACTTTCATTTCTTCTTTTATATCCATTATAAAGCGTATTTGCTGTATGGATTACAGTATTTGTTTGAAAAGATCGGTAGAATAAAATAGACTTAGTCAATAATGGCTAAGTCTATTTTATTCAAAACTAATGTGTGGCAGATGATGCAGCTGCTGTATTTCTTTTTATGATCATATTCACTCCCATGACAACAGCAATCAGCTCTTCGTTATCTAGCATATTTGAATAATTCATTAACTGAAACGCAGGTGACGAAAAAACGCCGCTTATCTTTTTAAACGACGCAACTACCTCATCCTCCATCGTCATCACGTCATACTCACGAGAAAATGCCCCAGAGAAAATTTGATATGTGGCTCTACCGTGTGCCGTGTATTCGAATTTTTTACTAGCAAAAGAAAATCGTTGTTTAAGCAACCCCACTTCACGATCGTTTTTGTCTGTTACTCGCCACTTACTCGAGAAAAAAGGAAACTTTCCTCTTATGACAACATCACCCTTTTGATTTAACACTTCAACACTCGATGAAAACATACTTTTTAAGTTAAGCGAGCCAATCTCGTTTTTGTTCTCATCATAAATGGTTGTCAGTCCAGACGAAAAAAAGTTATCATTAAAATAGATGACAGTATTTTTCATAGAATGCCTCCTAATAAACTTGTTATTTTATATACGATTAAGGGGTAAAAAAAGTTTCACGCACTTTGAACGCGTGGTAAGATTGTAGTAGTTTAATAGACAAAGGATGGGGAATTGATTGAGTACATCACAGATAGAAATCGAAAAAAAACATAGAAAAATGGCAAAACCCTTCTTGATTGCGACTGGAACTGTTGCTGGTATTGCAATGGCAACAGTACTTGGCATATCCGTATATGTTGGGATTAACTTAACGCATAAACCGAAAAAAGAGATTACCAGCACGCCAGCTGCATACCACATGAACTATGAAGAGAGAACATTTGTAAGTAAAGATGGCGTAACGAACATTGAAGGTTGGGTGATTGAAAGTCAAGGAGAACCAAAAGGTACAATTATTATGTCACACGGGTATGCCGGTAACCGGATTGAGGAAAACGTAGGCTTTCTGCCGTTAGGAAAGACGTTCTCAGATAACGGTTATCGAGTTGTCATGTTTGACTTTCGCGCTTCAGGTTTGTCTGGCGGAAAAATGATTACTGTAAGTGCAAAAGAACAATTAGATTTACTTGGTGTCATTGATTGGGTCGAAGAAAATACGGACGAACCGATCATTCTATACGGAATCTCGATGGGCGCGTCGACGTCACTTCTTGCCGCAAGTGCGAACGAAAATGTAAAAGCGGTTATTGCCGATAGTCCGTTTAGTGACTTAAAAGAATATTTAAAAACGAATTTACCGGTTTGGACGGGCTTGCCTGACAAACCATTCACAAATGTCATTATTCGTACGATTCCGATGATTACAGAGCTCAATCCGAATGATGCCAGTCCGATTACCGAGATTGAAAACTTGTATCCAAGACCCGTTCTGTTTATCCATGCAAAAGGGGATAGCTATATTCCATACACGGAAAGCGTCAAAATGGTAGAAGGATATCCAGATGTATTTCAATTATGGACACCCGAAGGAAGCGAACATGTAAATGCCTACAAAGACTACCAACAAGAATATATTGAAAGAGTGTTTGCGTTTTTAAATAATCTTTAAGGCTAGTATTATTCATTCGTAGCATGTGCAAGGGAGTTTTCTAAAAAGTCTTCAGAAAGTAGGGTTGTATATGAGGAAATGAAACGCATGGATTGTCGTACTTATGGCCATTGGGAGTATTTTTTATTTGTCTTCTGTTCCGGGCTTACGTGTATTACCAGTCTTAAAACAATTAAATGCGATGTTAAGCAGATTTGACGTTTATTTTATTAGAGTTGCAGAGTTCATTGCAAATCGTCTCCCAGTAAATACGAATGAACTAAGTCCCTTGCAAACAGCAAGCAATGACTTTTATGCGTATGCCAAAGCGAATCCGGTCATCTTAGAATTTATCCTTCGAAAACTAGCGCATATTGTTGTGTTTTTTATTTTAACGATTGTGATTTTCTACTTAGTAAATCAATACACGAAAAAGTCGATTACCGCGGCAATGTTTGCATTTATTATTGCGACCGTACTTGCAGCCTTAGATGAGTTTCATCAATCTTTTGTCGATGGAAGGGTAAGTAGTTTAATTGATGTTTTCATTGATTTAATTGGAATTTCAACAGCCACTTTTTTGATTCTTTTTGCCATTTTCATTACAAAGAAGTGGTCAAAGGATGACGGACCGATTCATTAAAAGAAGGAAGGATGTAGCTAAGTGATGGATGCCATATGCTTAAAGCAATATTTATCGGAAAAGGATTATGAAGAAATTAAAGAGCTTGAAAAACGATGTCATGAATACGATCAAGTAAACACAAAGCTAGAATTAGAGTATAAAATTAACGTTAGTAAGGATGTCAACAACGGGTTAGATGAGATCAATGAATTTTTTTACCATATAGACGATAAGTTGGTTGCATATTTAGGAACTCTGCTTTTGTGCGAACACAGAATGGTGAAATAAACGGTTTGACACATCCTGATTTTCGCAGAAAACGGTTATTTACGAAACTATTTGACCTTGCGATGCAAGAATGCAGAAAAAGAAAATTTCAAAAAGTCCTATTGTTGTCTGATGGGAAATCCGATGCAGGTATTGGTTTTATTAAGAGCGTTGGTGGGAAATATGAGTTTTCTGAATATCGTATGAAAACAGCAAATCAAACCTCTTTTGTGGCTGATCAACCGATTTCAATTAGAGAAGCCACAGTAGAAGATGCCACAAACATTACAAAGCAAAACGAAGTGTTTTTTCATTTTACAGAACAGTGGAATCTTGAGGAAGAGAAAGCGTTAAATAAACCGACGTACATGATTGAAAAGGATAAGCAGGTAATCGGAAAAATTTCGGTTGCTTGCTCTGATAATCAGGCATTTATTAGTGGGGTTGGAATTAACCCTATAGAACGAGGAAAAGGGTATGGGACTGCAGCATTGCGCGAAACATTGCGCTTGTTAAAAGAACGAAACATTGGTGTTGTTGAGCTAGATGTCGAAACAAAAAATGATGCAGCGCTTATTCTTTATACCGCCTGTGGTTTTAAGGAACAATCGGTGATGAATTATTATCAAGAGCTAATTTTTTGTAGAATCATAGGTAAAATATGTTAAAATATAAGGTGAGTGTATAAGAACAACAACAGGGGGTTAATAATCACAATGATTAATAGGAAGTGGAAAGAAATACTTTACTATGGATTGTGGAGTTCTTTTGGCACAACGCTTATCATATTTTTAATTCACCTATATAAAAATAAATACAAGGTAGAAGAATCATTATGGAGATACTCAATTACTCTATTCTTCGTAATTTTTGTTATCGTTTTTCCTTTTAGTATTATCTTTTCATTTATCGGCTACAACAAACGTAGAATGAAGGGTAGAGGACAATAAGGAGGAAATTGAGTGACTATTGAAAACATTAAAGCGACTAAAATTATTCCATTTCGATTTGCGTATATGCCGTTAAAAAAGTTAGCGTTATTAAATTATAAGAAAAACGAAGATGATACATATGTTGGGTTAGAACCTCAAATTTTACAAAATAAAGAAAATGAAGATGCCTTTCGCGTCATTGCCTATCGCAAAGATGGGTATGTTGATGTGTATGATGATCTTAGCCTTGAAGATGATGCTGACGATAGTTTTGATGTCACAGGTAAAGGGCTATGTGAACGAAAAAATGTCGTGTTCGAACAAACGAAATTTTGTAAGGAAAATGGTTGTTTTGAACTTTCATTTCAATTTACAGATAAATATGATCGACGCGTTGTCGTTGATATCATTGAACAGGCAAAAAAGTCATCAAAAGGTTTGCATTTACTAGCACCCATTGGTGTGTCAACTGAAAAGCCTTCCTATTTACCTGTGTTTTTTCTTTACGATTTTGATTTTATTCGTAAAAGAAAAACGAAGGTCATTGTCAAAGTGGATGGTAAACCTATTAAACTACAAAACTTTCCGATTCCATTACCGAAAGATTTTCAATTCCGTTATTATGCGAGGTATAGTACAGATTGTCAGATAATAGAATTTGCCAACAGTGCTGAAGGAGTGTTACAACAAATCTCAGCGGACGCAGACGGTAGGTTTGTTGATCGTGGGTATACATTTGATTTTGCGGAAGATGGTTCACTAGTAACGATTGCAATGAGGGGGAAGAATCATCCAGTTGAAGTTTCATTTTCAAATGGATTTCCAGACATTAGAACCATGCTAGATGGTACGAAGCACCAAGATACATTTAAGGTCAGCGCTAGTGACTCAGTGGGGTACATTGACGGTGAATATACAGTTAAAAGAGAAGGCAACAAAGTGGAGATCGAATTAATTCCGAGTGGTGGTTGGCACCCCGTACCTAATTCATTTTTCACGAAGCTGATGTTTGGGAAAAAATCGATGTTTTGCCAGTGGCCGAAATCATACAAGTATACACAAATCATTAATTTAGAAACGCTTCATTCCTCGTCAAGGTGGGAGAGGATCAATTAATCTGAGGTGATAACCAATGGGAAATCTAAAATTATGGAAGGCATTTCTTCTTATTTTTCTACCGACTTCACTATTAACATTTGCTTATGTAATTGTTAGTAGGCTGTATGGAGATACGGTCCCAACCCTTTTAATCTTTTTTCTCTTAGCTCTAGTGCTGCTTTTTCCAGTTCAAATGATTATCATTCTGAGGGCAAGTAAGGAGCAATTTGGGAAATATTCGTTAAAAAGTGCATGGATCCATCATCAAAAAATGAGTTGGTGGAAAGTGATTCTATTTGCAACACTACTATGGGGTTTTGCGGGTTTGATGTCGGTGACAATTCTTCCATTAGAACTATCCTTATTTGCCCCCATTAGAGACCGACTCTTAACGATCCTGCCGCCATCTTTTGACTGGACGAATTTAGATGTCCTAGAGCACTATTCAAGAAACATCTTGTTGGCGACTGCTATTGGATATTTACTCTTAAATGGGTTTGTCGGTCCAATTGTTGAGGAACTTTTCTTTAGGGGGTATCTTACTTCGAGATTGAGTAGGTTTGGGTCATATACGCCACTGATCGTAACCGTATTATTTTCTCTTTACCATTTTTGGCTCCCGTTTAACAATTTTTTCAGAATTATTGCTTTTTATCCGGCGTTCTATCTTGCATGGAAGAAGAAAAATATTTATATCGCCATCGTTTTTCACTGTTTGTGCAATTTAGTTTCGGCGATTGGTTTTATTGTTTTCGTCTTTACTCTATAAATTGACCGTTTTCATAAAAACAGAAACGTAATCTAGTTACGTTTCTGTTTTTATTGAATACGTTGATCAGCGAATGTTTTTGATAAACCATCAATGAAAGTGGTGGTTGGGTTCCAGTTTAATAGTGTCTTAGCTTTGTTATTGTTTAAGCAACTGAAATGCAGATCACCTTCTCGAGGATGCGTATAGGATGGAATTAATTCTAAGTTTGCTAGTTTATTTAATAAACAGTACACCTCGTTTATTGAAGTGTTATGATTTGTTCCTATATTAAATGTTTCGTTTTTACCACATTTTAATGCGGCTATATTTGCCTCAGCTACATCTTTTACAAAAACAAAATCTCTCGTTTGTTCACCTGTTCCATAAATTGTGGGGGACTCTTTTTTTTGAAATAAATGCGAGAATATGGAAATGACACCTCCCTCACCGGTGGTTGATTGTCTAGGACCATATACATTTGCATACCGTAAAATGGTATATGGTAATTCATACAAGCGGTGATAAAACCTAATATATTGCTCCCTGATATATTTTGACTGTGCATAGAAGGAAATAGGGAGTGTAGGGTGATCTTCGGTTATAGGATAATTCCCCGTTTTTCCATACACAGAGCAAGAGGATGAGAAAACAAATTTTTTTACTTTGTATTCTTTTGCCAATTCAAGTAGTGATAATGTACCTAAGATATTCGTATTAGCATCATGAGCTGGATTTTTCATTGAAATCCCTACATTTGTTTGTGCAGCAGTGTGAATGATATAGTCTGGCCGTTCCCTTTCGACTATTTTCTTCGTTTCAACTGAGAGAATATCAGCCTTATAAAAATTCACGTCGCCTGGAAGATTCGCTATTGAACCTGAACCACTACTTAAGTTGTCAATAACAATCACTTGATCTTTGTTTTCTAAAAGTAGTTCACACGTATGAGATCCAATAAAGCCTGCTCCACCTGTTACCAGCACCTTCACTTTTTTCACCCCGTTTTACTTAGCTATTTGATCGAAAAGTAATTGTTTTTGATTTGCTTTTCGTATCTTTCTCGACTTTTAATTGACTATGTTGCAAAGAAAGTAGATCAAAGAATTGTTTAAATTTAATGACTTGATGGTCCCAATACCAATGTTTTATGCTTGATAAATTCTCTTCTGAGAGTTGGCTTAGCAATTTTCGATGATGATAAAACTTTAGGATCGCTTGCAGCAGGGCATTCATTGATCTCTCTTGGAGTATAAATTCTTTTTGTGAATTTCCAAAAGCTTGCTTCACAATTCCAACATCAGTTGAAATCACTGGTACTCCACAAGCCATTGCTTCTAAAACGGGATTGGGTGTTCCTTCTGATTTTGACATACAGACGAGTAGATCAATTTGCGCGTAGTAATGAACCATTTCTTCGTGGGGAACCATTTGTATAACTTTGTCGCAAAAGTGGCCTTCAATGTTTAGATTATGCTCTTTAAAATAATTGATTGTGGGCTTGATGATCGTATTAAATCCTTTATGGTCATCTTTACCCCAGTGACTATTTCCTACCCAGCCAATCACAAGGGTTTTCTCGGGGTCAGTAAAACGTTCTAAATTAATTGGATAAAACTTTGTTTCGTCAACACCATCTTCAATTGTCATGATAGGAGATTGATAGTGATTGATGGTTTGATAGATATTTGATAATTTGTTGGAAGAAACGTAGTAGGGTAGGTAGTTAAATAGATCTTTGCGCGAGACGATCTCATTCTCCTTTAGAAATAAGTGATCATAGACACTTGTGGAGATGATTTTATCTTGTTTGTGCTTAAAAGAAGGATAAAAATATGAAACATTTTCGCGCCAAAAGAAATGGACAATATCACAGTTCTGTGTCATTGCATGGAACTTCTTTTTGTTCCATTGTATTTCTTGAAGAGAGATAATGACAAAATCAAAATAAGTGGACAATTTTGTTTTTATTTGATTGGCGATATTGTAAAAAGCCCAATTATCAACATCGACGACAAGCGCAATCCTCCTTTTGTCCTTTGGTTGACTTATTTGTTTATTTTTTTCGTTTAACCAAGTGATGAGTTGAGGCCCCCATATCTTCATTCCGTACTTTTTTTCTAAGTAGTGTGCGGAAGCTTTAATTGTTTCTGATGAATACCTTGTCTTTTCATAATGTATGTCTTCGTTTATTTGGGGATCTTGGTGGTCGTGCACAAGATAAAAATCACTGAGATTTCCAATTTTATAGCCCTCTTGAAATAACCGAATCGAGAAGTCAATATCTTCGAATCCGATAAACATCTTCTCATCATATTGCCCCATTTTTAAGAATGTCTCTTTCTTCAAAATGGATGCACCGCCAAATAAAAACGTCGAAAGAAATGGCTGAAATTGCTTAATTTCAGAAGCTTGTAGTTGTTGAAAGCAACTTCCTCCTCCTAACCAAATTATAGTCTCTCGGCATTCGCCGAGCTTTGTGGTTCAAGGTTTTTCTTGAACCT
>CAZIRM010000061.1:0-11894 GCA_964541705.1 uncultured Bacillaceae bacterium
TGTAGGTAGGTTCCATTGCTAGATTTAAATCAAATAGTCTCTCAAATGTAAAGGTATAATTTTTCGTTTGTTACAAACTTACAACATACTAGAAAATGTGATAGACTATTATGTAATAAAAAATGGAAAGGATTTCTATTATGAAGAAAAAACTTAACACCTTACTCCAAGACCTACAAGATACCTATGTATCTCTTATGGGATTACCAATCATAATATTTGATAATCATAGAATTCCACTTACGACGCTAACTAGCAATCATGAAGTTAGTTCGATCGTTAAAGAAAAGCGGCACTTTGTTTTTTCAACATTGGAGAAATTTATTATGGATAGTCAAAATGAGCCGATCGTGATGAGAAGTCTTTATCATGAAAACGCGAAAGAAATGATATTTCCTATACTAATTGATGGAACAATGAGTTGTTTGATTTGGTCAGGTCCGTTCATTGAAAAAGAGGATTGCCACGGCGAAATTTCAAGCTTTACTTCTGAGCAAGTACAACAAAAGTTCTCTTTATTAAAGAAAATGGCAGACATATGCAAAGCCTTAATAGAATTTGATAAAAGTACGATTAATTATGATAAACAACTGCACTTTATAAAAGAAGCTTGAAAGGTCGATCTTCATAGTGATGAAATCTTAACATCTTTATTAAGATTGGAACCAAATCTTGATTTTGTTGCAGGTGGTCTAATTGTAAGAAATATAGTTAAGGTAACGTCTATTGTTGGGAAAGCATCTCTAGATCCCTGTATCCCAATAAGAGGCTCTTTCTTTGAAGAAGTATATTTAAAAAAAGAACTAAGGTATTGGGATAATTTAGAATACGAACTTAGGGCAGCTAATTTTAATAGTTATCATGAATCGTTGCAGCTCCTCGTTGTCTTCCCGCTCATGGAAGATAATTGTGTAATTGGTTTTATGTTCTTTGGAAGTTATGAAAAGATTTCATTCTCCCAGAGACTATTAGTTTATGCAGAAATCATTTCACAGCAATTTTTGAAGAAGCTATTAATAAAGGATCTAGTTACTCAGAAAGACAAAGATATCATAAGGCAAAATGCAATTAGTCAATTCTCTACAATAATGGTTAACTTAAACGATCCACTAAGCACATTAAATCTTATAGCTGAATTAGCGCATAGGCAAATAAACAGTGTAAATACGGTTATCATTTTAAATCAGGAGTATTGCCAGTTTAGTGAATCTTTTCTAGGGATTGAAGAGAACATTAGTATAGTTACGTCATCTAAATATATCGAAGACATTAAGAAACGTTTCTTTAAGAAACATGCTCACAGACCATCATACTTTGAAACGGCAGAAGAGAGTATTATTGAATGCCCAATTTATATCAAAGATAATGTATTTGGGGTGTTGTGTGTATCAATTGTAAATTCCTCGACTATTAAAATGGATGAAGCATTCTTACAGTCTTTGACAACTGTTGGAGGAATCATTCTGGAACAACAGTTATCTAAATTGTATCAAGCTGTTAGTATAAATCCCTACTCGTTTTTAAATCAAATAGTTAAAGATTGGAATAACAATCTATATCAATTAAATTTAAGCATAAAACAAATTTCGAAGTCATTCGCCTTGGAGATACAGTTAAATCAAGAAGAAATATCACTGATTGAAAAAATTAGTGATGTGTGCGGATACAGTTTGGAATTTCTTGAAGCTTTTATCATAGAGAAAACTGTATTAAAAGTACTGAATGAATATCACATGATTATGAGTATGAGTATCGAAAACGAAAATAAGCCACCTATGCTTAGTACGGCCAGCCAAATTGTTGCGTTAGTGTCGTTTTATCTAAGGACAAATAAAGGTGTTTACGAATTTAACAAACCTGAGTTAATTGATTATCCATTATACAAGAATTTTTCTGAGTTCATTTCAAAGAATATAGAATTAATTAATAAGATAACAAATAATGAAGAATTAGTTCCGGAAATTGAGAAGATGAACAACACAGACTTTGGAATGTTGACAAAAAGAGAGCAGGAAATTGCCGAATTGATCTTGAAAGGGTGTAATAACAAAGAAATATCCCAAACCCTTTACATAAGTATTCATACAGTCAAGAACCATGTCACCAACATCTTTAAGAAAATAGGTGTTTCAGGACGATCAGAAATGTTTTCGCTAATTTTTCAACTAACCCAAAAATAATAAAAATTAATAAAAACCTCTCTACCTGTGGAGAGGTTTTTTTCATATGTTAAACGTATATGAAAAGGGGATTTTATTAAAGGTGTTCAAGAGTTTCTTATAGGAATATAGTACTAGTTATAAAATAGGAGGGAATGTAGTCCTGGAAAAACAGGAATCGAGGGTCATGTTCATCTATGGGATATATGGGAGATAATAGGTATATTCCTACTACTAAAACTTCGAGGAGGGAATAGTTGGGGTGACTAATAGTAAATGGAAAGGCCAATACGTCGTATTTACGATGAACAATCAGCTACTCTCAGTTTCCATTGATGAAGTTGTTGAGATTATAAAGGTACAACCTATAACAAAAGTAATGGGGATCAAACCATTCGTCTGTGGCGTGATTAATTTGCGTGGAAAGATAATCCCAGTAGTCAGTTTAAGGCAACGATACTTATTAGAAGAAAAAGAATTTGACAAAAAGACAAGAATTATCATTGTTCAAGAAGAAGGAGAACAAATCGGTATAATTGTCGATGAAGTAAAGATGGTTACAAATGTCGATATCGATAATATTGAACCACCTATTGAGATGTTTCACCAAATTGAGCAAGATTGCTTTAAGGGGTTTGCCAAAGTCGGCGATCAGCTTGTTAGTATCTTTAACTTAAAAAAAGTACTGTATCCGGAACTATGGCAGCTAGGAGGTGTAGTCAATGAGTGAGGTTGATTTATCGATCTATTTGGGCGTTTTTCTTGACGAAATGGAAGAACAAATTCAACTGTTAGAGCAAGGAATCTTGAAGCTTGAAATCGATTGTGAAAATGCCGAAACTGTACATCAAATATTTCGAGCTGCACATACCTTGAAAGGGTCAGCTGCTGCAATGGGTTTCGAAAACCTGAAAGAACTCACGCATAAAATTGAGAATATCTTTGACCTGATTAGAAATGATCAGTTGCAAGTGAACAGAACAATCATAGATATAATTTTTTCATCGATTGATACTTTGAAGGAACAAAAATCGGCCATAATCAACGGGCGGGAAGATGAAGTTGATATACGCTTAGTTACGGCTCGATTAGATAAACTTTGTGACAACGCTATTACGGTGGGGGAAGTAAGTGATGTGAAGGAAGATAAGGCTGTTGCGGAGGAGACCTTTTTCCCCAGTCCAACGATTGATGAATTTCAACGGGCAGCCATATCGAATGCACTATCAGATAATTATTATGTACATGCAATTTATATTGGTTTAATCGACGAATGTATTTTAAAGTCAGTTCGGGCATATCTAATTCATAATAACCTAAAAGAAATTGGTGATGTGATTGCGTCTTATCCATCAACGGAGGAAATAGAAGCAGAAGCGTTTAACGGGAAGTTTATATTCTTATTTATAACAAAGGAAACAAAACAATCCGTGATAAACGTAATCAATAGTATTTCGGAAATTGGAACGTTGCATATTCACCAAGTCACCTTACAAAATATTGATGCTTTTATCAACAAAACTGATGTTGTTATGACAGATAAAAAACAAGTAACAGAACCATGTATATCTAATGAAATGAACAAAGGCGTGCAGCAAACCGTACGGGTTGACGTAGAACGCCTAGAGCATTTAATGAATTTAGTGGGTGAACTTGTCATTGATCAAACGAGGTTGACGAAAAAGAAAAATGTGCTAATCGACCGGTACACAAATGATGAGGATGTTGCTCAACTAAATGAAGTTTGTACGCATCTTGTACAAGTTGTAACTGAATTACAAGAAGGTATGATGAAAACAAGGATGTTGCCAATCGAACACTTGTTTAACCGCTATCCAAGGATGGTTCGTGACGTAGCACATAAAGCAAATAAAGAAATTGAGTTTTTGATTCAAGGGAAAGAGACAGAGCTTGATCGTCGGTTAATTGAAGAAATTAGCGATCCGATCATTCATTTATTAAGAAATGCGATTGATCACGGGGTGGAATCCCCAGAAGAGCGAGAGTTACAAGGGAAATCACGAAAAGGGCAAGTAGAATTGAAAGCCATTCACCAAGAAAATCATATTGTCATTACCGTTTCCGATGATGGTAAGGGAATTGACCCAGAAAAGATTAAGAACTCAGCGATAAAGAAAGGGTTAGTAACAAAACAGGAAGTAGAACAATTAACGGATAAGGAATTGATGTTATTAATCTTTAAATCTGGTTTTTCGACTGCAGACAAAATTACAGATGTTTCAGGTCGAGGGGTCGGAATGGATATTGTTAGAAGTCAAATTGAAAAGTTAAATGGATTAATTGATATTGACTCGACAGTTGGAGGTGGCACCACTTTCACTTTAAAACTTCCACTGACACTTGCCATCATTCGCTCATTAATCGTTCAATTAGGAGAGAAGGAGTTCGCTTTACCGTTAGCAAATGTTGCTGAAATCGTGAGACTTCATTCCTCAGAAATTAAGACGATAAAAAATGAGCAAGTAGGTGTCATTCGAGACCGTGTACTGCCACTCGTATATATGCATGAGTTATTAGGCGTAAAGCCAATGAAACTGTCTAAAGAAAGACTATTTGTGGTTGTAATTGGAATAGCCGAGAAGCGAGTTGGTTTAGTCGTCGACCAAACAATCGGAAATCAAGATATCGTGATTAAGCCTTTAGGCAAATATATTGGAACACCTCCATTTATATCAGGAGCAACAATCATGGGTGAAGGCGATGTATCATTAATTTTAGATGTGGCTTCGATTGTTAATGAACTAGGAACAAAAGACAAAACCCTCGATCAACCGATAAATAAAACAGAAAGAAATGAGAAAAAAAGACAGTTCGTCACATTTAAAATAGGCGAAGAAGAATACGGAATTGAATTGCAACAAGTGAAAGATATTATTCCAGTTCAACCCATTTCACACGTTATCTCAGCCCCAAGATCTGTAGTAGGCATGATAAACCTCCGGGGAAAAGTGATCCCTGTAATCGATACACGTATTCGCTTTAATCTTCTAGAAAAAGAGTTTACAAGAAAGACGAGGATCATCATTGTCGAACATAAAAATCAGCTAATAGGATTAATCGTTGATCAAGTAACAGAAGTGCTCAAAGTAACTGAGAGTTTTATAGAGGCGCCACCAGAAAATAACGCTAAAATCGATTCAAGATTTTTTAGTGGCTTATGCAATATGGAACAAAGAATTATCGTATTAGTAGCACTTGCGCAAGTGCTTAACTTGGAAACAGAATTAGCGCAACTAGCCACTGACAAAACAGACTGAGAGGGGTATTAAAATGAAAACGATAAAAAACTTAACAATAGCAAAAAAATTAATGGTACTATTAATTTGTAATATGGCTCTTATTGCCACAGTTGCTTTGGTTGGATATATATATATGGATAATATGGTAAGTAGTGCAGAAGAGATGTATCAAGATCGCTTAATTCCAGCGAAAGAATTAAATGAAGCGAGAGCTCATAACCGCGCAAACGAAGCAGCCTTGAAAGAACTGATGCTAACGAACAACGACCAAAGAATACTAGCACTAAATGACGAGATTCGTAATCGAGTAGGGGAAGTGCATTTAATCATTAATAGTTATAAGCAAACATTTCTATTACCATACGAAGCTGAGCGTCTTCCGTTATTAGAGAATGCCATCGCTACGTATGGTGCTGAACGTGAAACGGTCATGGCGATGATTGAGGACGACCAAAAGGAACAAGCCTATACTTATTTTTATACGGTTGCTTACCCAGAACTTAATGAAATGAATCGTATATTTGACGACTTAGCAACATTCAATGCCAATGAGGCCGAGAGATTACAAAGTCGAATGAGTCAAGACTCTTTAAGAGCAACAATGATTATGGTAGTGATATTTGTCCTAGCGATTGTGTTATCAGTGAGCTTTAGTCTTTTAATTTCGAAAATGATAGCAAATCCTATTAAAGTTATTCTTCAGTTGATGGCGAAAGCGGAGAAGGGTGACCTTCTAGTTCGAAGTGATTACGCATCTAAAGATGAAATCGGTGTACTTACAGATTCATTTAACCAAATGTTAGCAGGTATGAATACGGCGATGAAAGAAGTTTCAGTAAATGCAGCAAGCCTTGCAGCGAGTGCCGAGCAAATCTCTGCAAGTACAGAAGAGATAGCTGGTGGAACACAAGTTCAAGCAGAATCTGCAAGTGGTGCATCTGAACTTGTTCGAGAAATGACAATGGCCATTCAAAACGTTTCTGCAAACGCTGAAGAAGCAGCTGCATCTTCAGAGGCTACAGTAGAGGTAGCGGTTAAAGGTGGCGCAGCAATCAAGGAAACACTCGTAGGAATGCAATTAATTAGTGAAAAAATTAATGATTTAGCAAATAAGTCCGTACAGATTGGAGAAATCGTTGAAGTTATAGATGATATTGCTGAACAAACGAATTTACTTGCGCTAAATGCAGCAATTGAAGCAGCTAGAGCTGGAGAAGCCGGAAAAGGGTTTGCAGTTGTAGCTGATGAGGTTCGAAAGCTTGCCGAGAGAAGTGGAAAAGCAACGAAGGAAATATCTGATTTAATCTCGTCAATTCAATTGAATACAGAAGCATCTGTTGATGCTGTATCGAGTGGAAATATAAAAGCACAAAATGCCGGAAATATGTTCGAAGAAATTATGGAAGTAGTAAAAGAATCTTCGAATAAAGTGACAGAGATCGCTGCTGCAAGCGAAGAACAGTCTGCTCAGTCGTCTGAAGTGTTGAATGCAGTTGAAAATATTGCCTCAATAACACAAGAAACAGCAGCCGGGGTCGAAGAAACAGCGGCCAGCGCGACAGATTTAGCCAAAATGGCTGAAACATTAAATGAAATTATTTCCAAATTTAGAGTGAACTGATGATAGCGGTGGAAAATACAACAAAAGAGAAATGTGGACTTGTTCATATTTCTCTTCGTCATAAAAATGTGACAAGTGCAATCATGTCTCTCATACAAAAAATAAAGCAAGAAGCGATAAATGTCGGCTTTATAGAAAAGGATGCAACCCTCATACAATTAGCGACTGAAGAGGCGTGTATGAATGCTTACGAATACTGTCATTCGGCAGAGGTTGACAATTTTACCGTTACCTATTTGTTTAGTCACCAGCAATGCATAATTGATATTTTTCATAGAGGTGAAATCTTTGAAGTAAGATATACCAATGAGATTAATTATGGCTTAAGAGGCAGGGGCTTGCAATTAATAACTAGCATTATGGATGAAGTTAATGTCGAGCAAAAAGGAAAAAATGTACACTTGGTTATGGTAAAAAAAGTACAATAAGGTGGTATATAAAGATGATGATTCAAAACCTAGAGTCAATCGCAATCTTGAAATGGAACGAGGAAGTTACGTTAAAGTGTATTAATCAATTTGAACATGCCTTGCGACTTCTGCTAGGAAAAAATAGCGAACACCTAATCATTAATTTTGAAGGTACGGAGTATATGAACAGTGCGGGAATTGGTGTATTGGTTGATACGGTGATGCGTGCCCGTAAAGATCATAGACAAGTTATTCTTTCTAATGTCGAATCAATTTTAATGGAAATATTAGATATTGTGAAATTAGAAAAATTCATTAAGATCTTCCCTACTTTAGAAGAAGCAATGAACTATTATAAAGAAGATGGAGATATGAAAGGTGGAAATTTCTAATTCGTTTAACTTTCAGCATTTCTCACAATTAACTGAACTTAATCAAATCAAGGATGACAAAAGGGTTGAGAAGTATTTACGGTTGACTTGGAAGGTATTTGAAAATAGCTTAGATGGAATCATGATTACTGACCATAAAGGCAGTATTGTCCTAGTGAATACAGCTTTTTCTACTATAACAGGGTACGAAATGAGTGAAGTAATTGGAAAGAATCCACGTATCTTAAAATCAGACAATCACGATTTGGAGTATTATCATCGTGTATGGAAAGAGTTAATCAAACATGGAATTTGGATTGGGGAATTTCAGAACAAACGTAAAAATGGTGTTCTTTATATACAAAAAACAATGATATTCAGCTTGAAAAATGAAGAGAACAAAGTAGAACATTATGTAGCAATTATATCTGATGCTACAGCTAAGAGGCAGTTAGAAGAGAAACTTTACACCGATCTAAGTTTGGCAAAGCAAATACAAAAAGGTTTATTAAGCAAACCCATGAAAACAAACAATATTTTTATAGAAGGAAAGAATATTATTTCCGAAAATTTAGGTGGTGACCTTTATGTTTGGTATGAAATTAAGCCAAATGTATATACAGTCATACTTATAGATGTAATGGGCCATGGGGTAGCATCTGCCTTGATTTGTATGTCAATACGTTCTCTCTTAAGAGGCTTATTTCATAAAGTTACAGATCCAATCATTGTTATGCAAGAATTAAACCAACATATGAGGGCATTATACAGTCAGATGTCTGGTAAAACACCATACTATTTCACCGCAATTTATTTAGTAATTGATGCAAATAAAAAACAAATTGAATATGTTAATGCGGGGCATCCACCAGGATTACTATTAATGGATGATCAATTGATACAACTAGACTCTACCTGCCCTTGTATTGGTCTTTTTCCTGACATTGAAATTGCAAAACAAGCAGTGAGTTATAAAGGAAAAACGAATATTTTACTGTACACAGACGGACTTTTAAATGAATATAAATCGATAAAAAGTGAGGTTGAGAAGTTAGCATTAGAGTATAAATCAATCATCCGAAATGAAAAGATAATCGAGCAACTATCGAAAACGATCAATAAAAAAGTGTTAGATGATGATGTAACCTTTATCTCCATTGAAATTACGTAACGAAGGTCTCACTGTTATAGTGGGACTTTTTGTGTATAAAAGAGTATCTCTGTAAATAATATGAATGAAGTTAAGACGTTATCTTTTAAAAAAAAGGAAAAACAGTGTACAATGTTTCCATAGTGTTAATCATAAAAAAGAGGTGGAATAGATGGATTTTAATATGTTTTACAATGATGTTGTAAATACAGCTAGAAAAGACATGGTCGATGGTGGATACGTTCAATTAACAACACCAGACGAAGTCGATCAAGTACTTAGTCAAAAGGGTTCAGCGCTTGTATTCGTAAACTCCGTTTGTGGGTGTGCAGGTGGAATTGCTCGTCCGGCAGCTATTTATATGAAAAATCATGCGAAAAAGCCGGACCATTTTGTAACTGTGTTTGCAGGGCAAGATAAAGAAGCAACAGAGCAAGCGAGAACATACTTTAAAGGGTATGAACCTTCATCGCCTTCCTTTGCATTGTTGAAAGATGGAGAGATTAAAGCGATGGTTGAAAGACATGAGATTGAAGGGCACGATCCAGTTGATGTTGTCAAGAAACTAGAAAAGCAATTTAATGAGTTTTTATAAAATTATAAAGTGTTTCCTCAAATTGAGTGGAAGCACTTTTTTCTTTATGCTATAATTTCACGTAGAGAAAAAAGGAGAGTGTACAATATGCAAGAATTATACAAACAAATACAAGAATACTTAAACATGGATGAGGAAATTACATTTGAGGAGTTTGACAGCTTCTACAAAAAAGTTGTCAAACATTTTACTGATAATAGTGAAAGCTTCGCTGAAGATGATATTTGGAAAGGCCTTTTCATCGTAGAGAACATCATGTCAAATGCGGATAGCCGTGCAAAAGAAGAAAAAGGGACAAAAGCAAAAAAATATAAAAAAATGAGTGAAAGATCTTCACTATGGGCTCAAAACTTTGCAGGCCGTTTATATGGGCTTGGGTATACTGAGGATCAATTAAATGAACGTTTTGAAAAAATGTTTGAAGAAGCAACAAAGTAAAAGAAAGAATTAACTAGGGTGGCTACTATCTATGTTGTCATCCTTTTTGCTACAGTTGACTTTATGCTGTAAGAATGCTATATTTATTTTTGTTAAAAAAATGCGTCTATAGTGAAATGGATATCACATGAGATTTCGGCTCTCAGATTCTGGGTTCGAATCCTGGTAGGCGCGCCATACATAAAAGTAAACCTTTAGATATCTATAATCTAAAGGTTTTTTTATGCAACAATTCAGAATAAAAACATAGTATAGTAAATAATATTTGGGCTTTTTAAATGATTTTTTTCCTTTAATTTCTTACACAAAAAACGAATAAAAATACATAAAAGTATATTGACATCCATTAGCATTGCATTAAATTAAAAACCAATTGTCAAATGAGCAAAAGTAGCTCATTTTAAAAGAGTGAAAATTCTGTAAATATATATTTCTAGCTCAAGTGAAAAAAGGAGAACAGTGATATAAGAGGTAGTCCTTATCCACAATTTGTAAATTATTCTTTTTCCAGATTATAAAAACAATGGATCGTATACGAGGTCGTCTAAGTGGCTCACCTCACCTTCGTTGAACTGTTGCTCGATGGTTCGAAACTCGTCTTCCCAGCGATACTTTTTGCGTCCTTCAGAGGTACGAGTCGGTTTTCTAAACAGTGCTCCAATAAAAGCGTCAAACCCTTTAAACAAAAGGTTTCTCAAGGTGTCTTTCACTTCTAGCAAGGGTCCATCATAACTTACGTTTTGTTTCATTAAGACTCCTAAACAATACGTGATGAGTGCGATCCAGATTTGGTTGTAAACGGCATTTGAGCTTTTGCCGTAGAATGATTTGATCCTTAAGTGTTGTTTCATCCATTTGAAAAACGTTTCAATCTTCCAGCGATAACGGTAGAGGTCTCCAATCTCTTTGGCTGAAAGGTCAAAGCAGCTCGTTACGATCTTAACGAGATTCCCCTCTCCGTCTAGGGTTTCAATCAATCGTAAAGAGTGTGTCATTTTCGTTCCTGTTTGTTCTTTTCCTAGAAACACTTCCTGATCTTTATAAATAAGGTTTTCTTGATCAGGGATTTGTTCGGAAAGCACTTCGATTTCTGCGTTTTTCTTTAAACGAGTAATAAAACGAACATTTTCATGGCACAGTTGATCAAATTGCTTGTAGTCGACATAACCACGGTCGAATAAGTACAAAGCGTTTGATTCAATTTCAATGAGCTCATTCATTTGTGTTCGGTCAGCATGCGTCGCAGGTAATATAATCGCTTTATCAGGAGCTGTAATATCTTTCGTTACAACAACTCGAAGATGCAGGCGAACTCCAGCTTTTGTTTTCCGAAAAGTGGCCCAAGGATATTGATTTAGGCTCATACTCATCGTTGTCGAATCAATGACGTGCAAACGACCGATATCTCGAACGATTGGTGTATTCTTCATTTTGGCTTGGATTTTAAGCACAAGGTGATGAAAAATTTTTTCATATATTCTCGGTGATAAGTTACCAAGTTTCCTAGATAGTTGCGAGGTACTAATCGCATTAAAGCTGAGATGTGTTTGAAACTCTTCTTCGTCCTTAAGCTTTTTCGATAGCCGGGTTAAGCTTTTCGTCTCGTTCAACTGTGCAATGATCAGTAACTGAAGAAATTTATAAACGGTTAATTTTTTCACGTACTTATCGAGATCAATGACATTAATTAGTTTGGAAAAAGTTTGTTCATCAATAGCTTTTAATAGTTCAACAATTGTAGATTTTATGGTATTCTTGTCCATGGGTAAGCTCCTTTTAATTGGGATTTGGACAGAACTACCAAACCTAATTATAAGGAGTTTTTTTGTACCTTGAAACAAGTTTTTTCATAAAACTGCTTGACAATCAGAAAATATTTTTATGCAAAGC
>CAZIRM010000062.1:0-11892 GCA_964541705.1 uncultured Bacillaceae bacterium
TTTAGTTTTCAAAGAGCAAATTGTTTGTCTCAAAAGCGACTTTATTAATATAACACACCACAATAACTTATGTCAATATATTGTTTGAAAGTTTTTGTCGAAAAATGTTTGTCGCTTTGACGTATTTCTTATATTATCACATAAAGATATAAGTAGCAACTATTTTTTTGAACAAATGCAAAAACAGTTGCTCACGAGCCACATGCATCTGCGTTTAGTCGCAATACCTTACAAGAAGCAAGGCATAGACTTCAGAAATCTTATACATACTTACCTTGTAAAAAAAGAAACTTCTAATTCGTATGAACTAGAAGTTTTGGTTTTATTACATAATCAGTCTAGGACGTCTTCAATAAAAATATCTTTTTTCTGTGTTAGCTTTAAAAATTCTCCGTTATTCAAACGTATCATTGGCCTTGTCGGCTCATTTTGTTCAATAAAAATAACTTCTCCCTGATCTCCGTTATTTAGTTTAACAGTTTTTCCGATCGACACATCTATTACAGTATCAATAAGTATTTGCAAAATATTGTGCTCAAACTGACCGAAGTTTTCATATAGTAAAATTTCGATTGCTCTATATAATGATTTTTTTTCTCGATACGGACGATTTGATACTAGCGCATGAAAAACATCTACGACTGTTATAACTTTAGCAAAACGATGGATTTTCTCTTGGTTTAGTTTCAATGGATAACCACTACCATCGTTACGTTCGTGGTGCTGCAGAACAGCTAATAAAATTGCTTCAGAGATACCAGGTAGGTCCTTCAACATTTGATAACTATACATCGAATGTTTTTTAATTTCATCAAATTCTGTTTTTGTAAGGTCACCTTTTTTATTTAGCGTCGACGTTAAAATTTTACTCATACCACAGTCTGCCAACAAACTAGCAATCGCCAATTGAATTCCTTCGGGTTTGGATAAGCCTAATTTATTTCCTATAAAGCTAGAGATAATACAGACACTAACTGCGTGGTGATTTATATAATCTATTTCATCAGTTAATTTTAGGATTGAAATTAAATCAGCTTTATTATCACTAAATTTTTCGTACAAGGGAATGGCTAATTTTCGTACAAGTACAATATCTATTTTCTTTCCAGCTTGCCAACCAGAAAAGAGTTTTTTATACATTTCTACAGATTTATGATAAAGTTCTATATTTGTCTCTTTCTTTATTTCCGTGGGATAATCAATTTTATTCTCTATAAGTATTTTTTTAGGATTATATATCTTCCCGTTAACTAATTTTGATTCGACTTCAACTTCATGGATTAAAAAGGCTTCTAGAACATCAATAAGTTCATCGGTTATAACTGTCTTTTTCCTCATTAGAGGCTGACTTGATATACTTGTTACATCATTGGCTAGTATACAACCTGCTTCTAGCTGGCTAGGGTTTACTTTCATGTTTTCAGTCCCTTTCTTATAAGAATATCTCAGGGTGACAGCCTATTGGCAGTAAACATCAATATTACGTTACACCATATATGTTGATAATGAAATTCATTCATTTATCTTTTTTTAAAAAAGAGATAACCATTCACTACCATTATAACGAATAGTTATGGTTACCTCTATAGAAATTATTACATATAACTGGAAAAGAACTGAAGGCTCACTAGTTGCATCATTCTAGTGCACAATAGGCAGTATGGTTGATTGACCTGATGACGCTGAAGCTAGACGTTCATCAGATATTATATACGTTCCGAGCTTGTAAAAAAGTCAAATCGTTTCGATTTGACTTTTTTATTATTTATTCTTCATTAAACACTTCATCTTCAGTTATTTGTAATTCTTCCGCTTCAATGTCTACTCTTGCAACAGTAGCTACTCCTTCACCGTCACCTATTCTTATTAAGCGGACACCTTGTGTATTTCTACCTGTAGTTGAGATATCCTCAACATGTAATCGAATAATAACACCACTTACAGTAATAATCATCAGATCATGATCTTCAGAAACGACTTTTAGTGAAACAACTGCTCCATTTTTCTCGGTAATATTACATGTTCTTATTCCTTTACCGCCACGATTTTGGATACGGTATTCCTCAATTGGAGTACGCTTACCGTAACCATTCTCGGTAACAATTAAAACAAATTGGTCTTTTTCAACGATATCAGTTCCGACTACTACATCGTCACTTTTTAATCTTACACCTTTAACTCCACCAGCAGTGCGTCCCATTAATCGTACATCAGTTTCGTGGAAACGTATTGACATACCTTGTCTTGTACCAATAATTATTTCTTGATTACCATCCGTTAATCGAACAGCATGTAATTCGTCGTCATCTCTAAGGTTGATAGCAAATAATCCACCTTTTCGAATATTTGCGAAAGATACGAGAGATGTACGCTTTGTAATACCTTGCTTTGTCATGAAGAATAGATAATGATCTTCCGTGAATTGTTCAATCGGAATTACCGTACTGATATATTCCCCTTGTTCAATTTGTAACAAATTGATAATCGGAATTCCTTTAGCCGTCCTACCTAACTCAGGAATTTCATATCCTTTTAGACGATATACTTTTCCTTTATTTGTAAAGAATAGAATCGTATGATGAGTATTTGTCGTGAATAGATGTTCTACAAAATCGTCCTCATTTGTACCCATTCCTTGAATTCCACGGCCACCTCTTTTTTGACTACGGTATGTTGATACAGGAAGCCTTTTAATGTATCCATTATGGGTTAACGTAATCACGATATTCTGTTGTGGGATTAAATCTTCGTCTTCAAAGCTATCTTCATCAATAGAAATGACAGTTTTTCTTTCATCATTAAATCTTTCTTTTACTTCTATTAATTCTTGACGAATAATTTCTAACACTTTTTCCTCGTCAGCTAAAATACCTCTTAGTTCAGCAATACGTTTAACAAGTTCATTGTATTCATTTTCAATCTTGTCTCTCTCTAAACCTGTTAGTCTTTGAAGACGCATTTCTAATATCGCTTGTGCTTGTTCGTAACTTAATGAAAAATTTGTGATTAAACCTTCTCTAGCAATTTCAGTCGTTTGAGAAGAACGTATTAGTGCAATGACTTCATCTAGGTGATCTAAAGCAACACGGAGTCCCTCGAGTATATGAGCTCTGGCTTCTGCCTTTTTCAGTTCAAACAGGGTTCTTCTCTTAATCACTACTTTTTGATGCTCTAAATAATGCTGTAAACATTCTTTTAAATTTAGTACTTTTGGTTGTCCATCTACTAATGCAAGCAAATTTATACCGAAGCTCGTTTGCATTGCCGTTTGTTTATAAAGGTTATTTAATAAAACATTTGCATTGACATCCCTACGTAGCTCTATAACAATGCGCATCCCATTTCGGTCAGATTCATCGCGTAAATCTGTAATTCCATCAATCTTCTTTTCACGTACTAATTCCGCAATTTTCTCAATTAACTTTGCTTTATTAACTTGATAAGGGATTTCAGAAACGATAATTCGTTGCTTTCCACCAGACATTTCTTCTATGTTTGCTTTCGCTCTTAATACAATTGAACCTTTACCTGTTTGATAAGCTCTACGAATTCCAGATATCCCTACAATTTCCGCTCCAGTTGGGAAATCTGGTCCTGGTATAATCTCCATTAAATCAGCGATACCTAGTTCAGGATCTTTACTAATTGCCAATACTCCATCAATTACTTCTCCTAGTTGATGTGGTGGGATGTTTGTAGCCATCCCTACGGCAATTCCAGAAGCCCCATTTACAAGTAAGTTAGGATAGCGTGCTGGTAAAACAATTGGTTCTCTTTCTGAACCATCATAATTATCTTGGTAATCAATGGTATCTTTATTAATGTCACGGACCATTTCCATCGAGATTTTTGACATTCTTGCTTCTGTGTAACGCATTGCTGCTGCGGCATCTCCGTCTACAGAACCGAAATTCCCATGTCCATCAATCAGTGGATAGCGATAGCTAAAGTCCTGAGCCATCCTTACCATGGTTTCATAAACAGCCGAATCACCATGAGGATGGTATTTACCAATGACTTCACCAACGATACGAGCAGATTTTTTGTACGCTTTATCAGAAGTCATACCTAACTCATTCATTGCATACAAAATACGACGATGCACTGGTTTTAAACCATCCCTTACGTCAGGAAGAGCACGACTAACAATAACGCTCATTGCATAATCCATAAAAGATGTTTTCATTTCTTGACTTATATTAATCTCTTTGACTCTTGATTGTTGTTCTGACATCTAAACTATCCTCCAATTCCCTTTATCATGGTACACCATTTGATAAAGATCCTAGAAACCTTATCATTTAATGAATTTCATCATTATTTATTTTCATCACTTTATGTTGTGCTAAGAAATCTTTATTCTTTATAGTCGTTCCTGATTTTAGTAATGATGAAATTCATTCGAATAAATAAAGTTTTCATAGTTGGTAACTACCTTTGTTTTATACATCTAGATTTTTGACATAATGAGCATTTTCCTGAATGAATTCGCGTCTCGGTTCTACTTTATCACCCATTAGTGTTTCAAATGTCTCATCTGCTGCCATAGCATCTTCGAGTGTTACTTGAAGGACCGTTCTTACATCTGGATCCATCGTTGTTTCCCATAATTGAGTTGGATTCATCTCTCCTAAACCTTTGTAGCGTTGAACTGTCGGTTTTGGAGTTTCAGCCAATTCTGCGAATATTTTATTGAGCTGTTGATCATTATAAGCGTATTCTACTCTTTTTCCTTGTTGAACTTTATATAACGGTGGCTGAGCGATATAGACATACCCGCTTTCAATTAAAGGCTTCATGTACCTGTAGAAGAAAGTGAGGATAAGCGTACGAATGTGTGCTCCATCAACGTCAGCATCTGTCATAATGATGATTTTATGGTACCTAGCTTTTTCTATATCAAAATCTTCACCAATCCCAGTTCCCAAAGCAGTAATAATCGCTCTAATCTCATTATTTGATAAGATTTTATCCAAGCGTGCCTTCTCTACGTTAATGATCTTACCTCTTAATGGTAAAATCGCTTGGAAATGACGATCTCTTCCTTGTTTTGCTGAACCACCCGCTGAGTCACCCTCAACAATATATACTTCACTGATTGAGGCATCTTTTGATGAGCAATCTGCTAACTTTCCAGGGAGAGAACTTACCTCAAGGGCGCTCTTTCTACGAGTTAGCTCTCTTGCCTTTTTAGCCGCTTCTCTTGCTCTTGCTGCCATTACACCCTTTTCTACAATCTTCTTCGCAACGGAAGGATTTTCTCCAAGAAACTTTGAGAATGCTTCACTAAAAACAGAATCAGTAATCGTTCTAGCCTCACTGTTCCCAAGTTTCGTTTTTGTTTGACCTTCAAATTGCGGCTCCGAGATTTTGACAGAAATGATTGCAGTCAAACCTTCTCTAACATCGTCACCAGTTAAATTTGCGTCTGCATCCTTAAATAAGTTGTTTTTCCTGGCATAGTCATTGATGACTCGGGTTAAACCGGTCTTGAATCCTGACTCATGTGTTCCACCTTCGTGTGTATTAATGTTATTAGCAAATGAATAAATATTGCTAGAAAAGCTATCATTGTATTGAATTGCTACTTCAACAGCCAATCCTTCTTTTTCTGAATCAATGAAAATAGGAGGATGTAACACTTCTCTAGTACGATTCAAATGTTCAACAAATGAAGCGATACCACCTTCATAGTGATACTCTTTTCTCCTTTTGTCTTGCCTTTCATCTTCTATAATTATTTTTAATCCACGATTTAAAAAGGCTAACTCTCTTAACCGTGATGCAAGAATATCAAATTCATAAACGGTTGTTTCAGTAAAGATTTCAGTATCGGGTAAAAACCTAACTTTTGTTCCTCGTTTTTCTGTTTGACCGATTACAACAAGATCAGCTTGTGGCACTCCGCGTTCATACTTTTGGTAATATACTTGTCCATCACGATGAACCTCTACTTCTAATATGCTTGACAAAGCATTAACAACAGAGGCTCCGACGCCATGAAGACCACCCGATACTTTGTAGCCTCCCCCACCGAATTTTCCTCCAGCATGAAGAACGGTCATGATGACCTCTACAGCAGGTCGACCCATTTTTTCGTGTATGCCTACAGGTATTCCTCTTCCGTTGTCTTCGACCGTAATACTGTTTCCTTCTTCAATTGTTACTTTAATTGTGTCACAATAACCTGCCAGAGCTTCGTCAATACTATTATCAACAATCTCCCATACTAAATGGTGGAGACCGCGACTACTCGTTGAACCTATATACATTCCAGGTCGCTTACGAACGGCTTCTAAGCCCTCTAAAACTTGAATTTGACTTTCATCATAAGACTGTGTTTGTTGTTCAATTGTCAACCTCTTCACCTACTTTTATTCAATGATAATTCTATTCGAATTTATTCTACAGTTAAATCTAAATCCACGATTGCTTGTACTCTTCTTTTTAATGTACCAGATGCAATGGGAGAATAGTAAATCTTATCACTTGCAACAACAATCGATTTTGTTGTATCTTGTGAAATTACTTCGATATGGTTATTGATAGTATAAAAATGTAAAAACTCTTCAGTTATTTCAGATGTTTCTTTTACATGATAGTCTAAAATAGTAATAACATCTTTTGAGCGAATGACTGTATCTCCCCCCAAATGAATAAACAAGATGTCACCTCATTTCAACCTATTAATTTTACCCGTATCAACGACGAAAGTAGCAGCCTCTCTTAATGTATTATGATCGATTCCATCTACACTTGTCGTAGTAACAAAGGTTTGAACTTTCCCTTGAATCGCATTTAATAAGTGGGATTGACGATAATCATCCAACTCAGACAACACATCATCTAATAATAAAATCGGATATTCACCTTTTTGATCATAGATTAGCTCAATTTCGGCCATCTTTAGAGAAAGAGCAGTTGTTCTTTGTTGACCTTGTGAACCGAACGTCTGTACATCTTTTCCGTTTACAGTAAAGGACAAATCATCCCTATGAGGACCGATAAGCGAAACTCCACGTTCTATTTCTCTTTCTTTTACTTTAGCAAAATTTTCTTCTAAATTCTCTTCTATTTTCGACAATTCCAACGTTTCTAATACCTTTACTGAAGGATTATAGTGTATTTGTAAATCTTCTAATCCTCTACTTATTTCTTGATGGATCGACTTCGCTAAAACCTCTAATTGCTGCAAGAACTCAATTCGTTTCATGATGATTTTGCTGCCAAAGTCTATTAGTTGCGATGTTAATACATCTAACATCGTCATATCACCTTTTTTTCGTTGCATTTCTTTTAGAAGGTAATTTCTTTGTTGTAAAACCTTTTGGTATTTTCCAAGATTATGAAGGTAAATGGGGTTTATTTGACCAATTTCCATGTCAATAAAACGACGCCGCACCTGAGGGTTTCCTTTCACGAGACTTAAATCCTCAGGTGCAAACATGACAATATTGACAGCGCCAATATATTCACTTAACTTACGTTGCTCTAAATGATTTAACTTAACCTTTTTGCCCTTATTTGAGACAATAACCTCCATAGACAACGGACCGTTGCGTTTTATCATTCTTCCTTCTATTTTAGCATAATCTTCTTCCCAGTAAATAAGCTCACGGTCACGTGTCGTTCGATGAGATTTAGCTAGGCCTAAGACATAAATCGATTCCATAATATTTGTTTTACCTTGGGCATTTTCGCCTAAAATTACATTTACTTTATTCTCAAATGAAATTGATTGTTTTTGATAATTTCGATAGTTCGTTAACTTAAGGTCATTAATATACAAATAGATCCCTCACTCTACATCAGAGACCACTTTATAAGAACCGATGGAAATAATTTCAACTATATCACCGTTGTAAAGTTTTTTTCCTCTGCGATTTTCTAATTCTCCATTAACATGAATTTCATGTTCACTTAAAAACCATTTAGCCATTCCACCTGTATCAATAACTCCAGTTTCTTTTAACATTTGGCCTAGCGTAATATATTCAGAAGTAATGACCACTTTTGATTCCAATGAAGAAACACCAGCTTTCTGTTATTTTGACCTTTTTAATCCCTAAATTCTATTGTACTAAACTATAGTGATGAAAACAATGTGTGAAAAGGTCTGGTAAGTAGTATTTTGAGTAATTTAAACTGTTTAACTAAAAAAGTACGGGCGACTTGCTGCTGCAATGACTCGTTGCAAACTTAACTGTAAACAATTCATAGAGCGTTTGATCTAACTAACTCAATGAAAAATGCCACCAATCAACTTGGTAGCATTATTAAATACTTAATATGTTCGTACCGGTGAGAATAAATGCAGGGAATCATCACGATCTATTGGGTGGATTAAAAACGGACTCATTGCACCAGTAAAAGAAACTTTAATTTCAGTACTTTCAATTACTCTTAGTGCATCAATAATGTTTTTACCGTTAAAAGAGATTCGCAAATCTTCTCCTGCAATACTGACTGGTTTTATTTTCTCATTTACTTTACCAATCTCCGGTGTGACCGAGGTAATTTCCACTTCTTGATTCTCGAGCGTCTTTAAGTTGACAACATTATTTTTTCCTTCACGAGAGAGAAGTAGTGCACGTTCAATGGCTTGTAAAAAACCTTTGGTCATCAATGTAATATCTGTTTTTGAATGTTGAGGTATCATATTTTTTGTCACAGGGTAATTGCCGTCAAGTAGTCTAGAGAAGAAGAGCAAATGCTTAGATTTAAACAAGATTTGGTTTTCAGTTACAACTATTTCAACCAATTTATCATTGTCTTCAATGATTTTATTTAGCTCGTTCAAACTTTTTCCAGGAATGACAACATTAGAAAAAGCTAAACCAGGCACTTCCGTTTCTATTTTAGCTTTTTTCATGGCAAGGCGATGACTATCTGTTGCAGTACAGATTAACTCCTCGTTTTCAGCTTGCCAGTTTACACCTGTCAAGATGGGGCGTGTTTCTGCAGTGGACACCGCGAAAACTGTTTGCCTTATAATATTTTTTAATAGATCACTTGGCAAAGAAAACGAATTTTGTTCTTCTAATTGCGGTAGCCTCGGATACTCTTCGGGATCTAAACCATTTAAGTTAAATACAGAAAAGCCTGATTTCAAAGTTGTTGCTAATTGTTTAGATACGGTAATTTCAATTTTATCTTCGGGTAGCTTTTTTACGATTTCAGCAAAGTATTTAGCTTGTAAAACAATACTACCTTCTTGAATAATTTCCACTAGTGTTTGGCCATCTTCTTCAGTTGGGATGAAACATTCAATGGAAATATCAGAATCACTTCCTGTTAATGTTACACCTTCACGGTCTGCAACAACTTTAATTCCTGTTAAAATAGGGATTGTTGTTCTTGAAGTAATGGCTTTGGTTACATGTTGTAAACTATGAACAAAATAGTCCCTGTCAATAACAAATTGCATAATAAACCCCCTGAAATATTTAGTTCTAATTATATTTTTTTTTAATAAAAATTTAGTAGTAATAGTAATAGGCGCTGTGGATTTGTGGAAAACCCGGATGATCTTATGAGGTGCAGCTTATACACATGTGAATAAAGTGTTAGCAACCTAAAGTGAGTTATTAACAAAGTTCACACTTTTATATTTTTAACATTTCCTTAATATTCTGAATCTGATTTTGCAGTTCAATATCTGTTGAGAGCATAGTGGAGATTTTTTCGTGCGCATGAATGACCGTCGTATGATCTCTTCCACCAAATTCGTTTCCTATTTTAGGTAAAGAAAAATCAGTCATTTCTCTGGAGAGATACATTGCAATTTGTCTTGGGAATGCAATATTTTTCGTTCGTTTTTTTGCTTTGAAATCCTCTAATTTAACGCTGAAATGCTCTCCCACAACTCTCTGAATATCGCTTATCGTAATAATTTTCGGTTTAGAATTAGGTACAATATCTTTGAGAGCTACTGCAGCCAAGTCAGCATTCATATCTTGATTAATTAAAGAAGAGTAAGCAACAACTCGAATTAACGCCCCTTCTAATTCTCGTATATTCGTATCGATTTGATTTGCAATATAGAGCATAACCTCATTCGGAATATCAAGATTCTCAGCTTTAGCTTTTTTCCTTAAGATAGCAATCCTTGTTTCTAAGTCTGGTGGTGTAATATCAGTAATAAGTCCCCACTCAAATCTCGAACGCAAGCGATCCTCTAAGGTTGGTATTTCTTTTGGTGGTCGATCACTCGAGATGACGATTTGTTTACTTTCCTCATGAAGAGCATTGAACGTATGAAAAAACTCCTCTTGCGTTTGTTCTTTTCCAGCTAAGAACTGAATATCATCAATTAAAAGTACGTCGACATTTCGGTACTTATTTCGAAAATTTACTGCTTTATTGTCGCGAATTGAATTAATAAATTCATTTGTAAATTTTTCAGAAGACAAATAAACGACTTTAGCGTTTGGATTATGGTCGATAACGTAGTGTCCGATCGCGTGCATTAAATGTGTCTTTCCTAAACCGACCCCCCCATAGATAAAAAGAGGGTTATAGGCTTTAGCGGGTGCTTCTGCAACAGCTAAAGAAGCAGCGTGAGCAAAACGGTTCCCGGAACCAATAACGAAAGTATTAAACGTATATTTAGGGTTCAACATATTTTTCGGTATTTCTTCTGTCGTAATAATCTCTTCTTTTTCTACATTTTTTACTGTTTTTTCTATTAATTCTTCATCAGCATGTTCCTGGTTTTGAGGAATAATGATTTTAACTTTTAACTTAGCCCCAGTAATATCAAGCAATGTATCGGAAATAATTGTTAAATAACGATTTTCTAACCAATCTCTTGCAAACTCGTTAGGAGCTGTAATCATAATCGTATCATTTTTAATTGATTCTGCTTTTGTTAACTTTAACCACGTATCGTAACTCGGTTTACTCACCTTTTCTTCCATCAAAGATAGAGCTTTATTCCATAGGTCAGTTATATTTTCCAAAGTAGCGCCTCCTAACAACATTCTTACAAAACAAAAAGTACCTTGTATAATCTTTGTACACATCAAAATCCGGTTCATGAATAAAAATACAACTAAATAATATGTGGAAAAATATATATTATAGTAGAAAAACGTAAAATACATATTACTAACATTGGTGTGCATAAGTTAAAAACAACCTGTTAAGTATTATCCACAAACTTACCCACAGCGTGTGGATAAACAAGTGAGTAATAAAAATATCCACTAGTAAAAACATAATCATAATACCAAAAAAAACCTTACCGTGCAATGGTTTATAAAAACTTATCCACAATCATCAACAGGTTGTGT
The DNA here is from genome assembly GCA_964541705.1 of uncultured Bacillaceae bacterium. GTDB lineage: Bacteria > Bacillota > Bacilli > Bacillales > Anaerobacillaceae > Anaerobacillus. The sequence continues at coordinate 11,295 of CAZIRM010000062.1, forward strand.
TTAAAAGTTTTCCACAACACTATATACTGTGCAAAAACTGTCGACAAGTGGAAATGTATTGTGAGAAAGCTGTCGGAAATTATCCACAAGTAGAATCATGTTGTTTTTTGTATGACTAGGGGAAATAGTTATTCTTTTTAGTATGGTTAAAAACTTAAGGATTATATGATCTTTGTGAGATTAGGGAAGTAGTGAGTGAAGGTTTGAGGGGAAGAGTCTTACGACATTTAGGGTAATATTCGTTATTTAGAAGAAAGTATTGGTTACTAAAAGTGTAGAATTTATAAAAAAGATCTGAAGTTATAGTAACATCTAGCTTCAATACGCTTTTACGAATTTCTTACAGTCAAGTTTCGCGACGAGTAACCGCATGTGGACGTCGCTCGTGAGCAAGGCGCCTTGTGTTTTTGTTCTTAAACTCTTTTATAGAACGAATTGATAGTTAGGTGATACTAAATCTATTAATAAAAAATTCTCGAAACGTTACTTGACAATCACCCCATTCTATCTATATAATTTACAAGACTGTCTTAAACGAGTATATCCTCAGGGAGGTGTAATAAATGGGAAAACCAACTTTCCAACCAAATAACCGTAA
>CAZIRM010000063.1:0-11810 GCA_964541705.1 uncultured Bacillaceae bacterium
TGGCTTTTTTAATATCTAATAGGGTTATGCATTTCATTTTACAACAGACCAAATATTAAAAGTCAATTAGCCCTAAACTGATTAATAAAGCATCATTTACCCGATGCATCATATCTTCATCTAACTGCGTTATTTTATCAGTTAGACGTTGTTTGTCAATGGTTCTCACTTGCTCTAGTAAGATTACCGAGTCCCGATCAAACCCGTACCGTTTTGCATTAATTTCTACATGTGTTGGCAGCTTGGCCTTTTGGATCTGAGCTGTAATTGCTGCGACGATAACTGTTGGGCTAAACCTATTTCCTATATCGTTTTGAATAATAAGGACAGGCCTCACTCCACCTTGTTCTGAACCTACGACAGGTGAAAGGTCGGCAAAATATACGTCGCCACGTTTTACAATCAAATGTTACACCCCACTAACTAGGCGGTCTAGTGTGTTTTCTGCTTCCTCCTCCGCAAGAAAGGCTTCAGCAGCAATGTTTAAATTTATTTTAGCCATTTCCATATAACCTTGTTGCATTGTTTCGCGAATTTGACGCTTCTTTTTCTCACGTAGATACATTTTCGTTGCTTGATAAATAAATTCACTTCGGTTAACATTTTCTTTTTTAATCAAGCCATCAACCTCATTTAATAAATGTTGTGGTAAGCTAACCATAATTCTCTTTGTGTTTACAGACACAAAAAAACACCTCCAACGTACACCTACAACTATAATGTCATATATGATATCCAAGTTTAATCATAGCATTTCATGCAGCGAATTGCAAAGGGCTATCGATATTTGATTGTGTCAACCTTTTGTGGGAGGAGTATTTTCCATCCTCATATGTGTAAGCGAATTCAGGATTTTAGGGTTCTCCTCTGTCTAGAATCTTATGGTTTTTAAAAGCCTTTCAAGTCTTTCAGTGCTCGATACACTGGAATATTCGCTCTTTGTTTGAGATACATGACGTTGTTACGTGTCGCTTCGCCAATTGTACTTTCTACCTTCTCCACAAAATACTTTGGAGGACGTTCTTCTTTTGGTTCTGTCCATTTTTCAACGCGACCAATCAGTGTTTTGAGCGGAATTTTATCCATCAACGCAACCATCGCTGTCATCATGGCACTAGCACCTTTTTCAACCCAACTTCGTCCATTTTTTAGACGCTTCGCAAAGACACTCATCGTTCCCTCGGCACTTCCCATTGGACGGAACCCTGTCGGATCAATTCCTTGATCTTTCAGCCATTCTCTATAATCTCCCAATGCTTCAGGGTATTGCTCAAGCTGATGAATCAGCGCCTCTAAACGCTCTTCTTTCGCTTCTGTCTCAAGCGTTCCCACTGCACTGTTTAGCTCTATCATGAGGGTTTCTCCATCGTACTTTGCGAGGGCTTTCTGCATAGCCCGATAACGCCGATGACCTTTGAACAATCTTCTAATATCACGTGCTACATGGAAACGATCAATCGTGAAGAAGGCTCGTCCTTGAAAATAGTCTCGACAAGCGGTAATCCAAGTCGCTCCATCCCCGTTAATGACAAGTCGATGCACCGCTGGATCATAGTCAAACGCCTCCATGAGAAAAGTCTCAAGCCCCTCCCAAAACGGTTCTTTCCCCCGATGAACATAATGTCGCTTCTCCTTTAAACTCACCCTTTTTCCGTTGACCTCCCAGCCTTGATGAACCGCTGCGATTTTCTCTTCTTTCCCTTTGATTCGTTTCTCTTGTCGCTTTAGATACAGTCCATCCACCTCGATAAACAATACTGGATGTGTGATAGGCTGACGGTCTTTCTGCGTCGCTTCTACTTCTAACAGATGTTGGCGAATGGCTTCATGACTAATGACACGATAACCAAGAAGAGTCTCAAGCGTGTTCGATGCCTTTCGGTAGGAAGGACTTGTCACAGCGAGCTCAATCGCGGCTTCTTCTACCAAAGGGCTAAAACCTTTTATCCCCTCAAATTGCAGGTACTGGTCAAGGAGATAAACATATTTGCCTGTTTCACGATCTCGATAGTAGGAACGCTTCAGCTCAATCTCACCAAATAAACTGTCTATTTTTAGAGGCCGTTTATCTTTATAATGGAAGCGTTGCTTATCACGTTGTTGCATAATTTCTTCGTCATATTCCTCTAGTATGCAGGTCATCACACTTGAGAAGGTTTCCTGTAACTTCCTCCAAACTAGCTGTTCAAGTTCTTTTAAAGTTGGGTATTCTGTGTTATTCTTTTGCATAGGGTTTCTCCTTTGAATCGGGTTTTTGTCGACTATGATTCTACCAAGGAGAGACCCTTTTTTCATGCATTTTGCTTAAACCCTACCGCGCTTTCGCTTGGTGGCCTCCTCATCCAAGTAACGGAAATTTCTATTACTTGGATGAGGAGGTTTTTTCTTCTCCCACAAACATTTTACTCATACTCGATATTTTCATACCGATTAGGATAAGTTAATATACTTCGTTATTAATGGTTACAATTTTTCCAGCTTTCATAATTACTCTCGGAACACGTGAGCTAATCATCAGAGGTACTTCATAGTTGATTGTGTCAAGTCTGTTGGCAATATCATCTGCGCTGATGTCTAAATCGCCTTGTCTACCAATCAGTGTAACTTTTGTTCCAATTTTGACTTTTTCGCAAACTCTGACCATCATTTGATCCATACACACTCTTCCGACAATTGGTGCATTTTTCCCTTCGATTAAAACGTAACCGGATGGTCCGTGTTTTCGAATCCAACCGTCCGCATAACCAACAGGTATGGTTGCAATCCACTCATCGCCAGTCGTCTTATACGTTGCACCATAGCTTATTCCTTCATTCGCCTCTACTTTTTTGATGTGGGCTACTTTACTGTGGAACGAAAACGCCTCTACTAACTGAAAAGGAATGTCCTCTTTTATTTCATTTGAAGGCGTTAGACCATACATGGCAATCCCTACGCGAACCATTGTAAAAATACGTTCTGGAAAACGAATCGTCGTTGCACTATTCCCACAATGAATGTGCGGTACCTTCACTCCCCATTCATCTAACCAAGAGAGCGAGGTTAAAAAACGTTGATACTGCATTTCAAAGTAGTCCAGCTTTTTTTCATCAGCAGTTGCAAAATGAGTATATACGCCTTCTAGACAATAATGTGTATGGTGTTTCAGGTAATCAATTACATCTTTTCCTTCAACCTTTGTTCTTATTCCTATTCTACCCATTCCAGTATCAAACTTTAAATGAAAATGTACATTTTTCTTACTAGTGTAGTGTTGATCAGCTTCCACAAGCCATTCTTTTTGAAATAAGGTTAGTGTGATATCGTTGTCTGCCGCGACATTAATGTCACAGGGCCGAATCCAACCCAACACTAAAATAGGAGCTGTAATCCCCTGCTTCCTGAGCGCTAAAGCCTCATCTAAAATGGCCACTCCCAAATATTCCGCTCCTGATTCCAAAGCTACTTTTGCCACATGAAATGCACCGTGTCCATAACCGTTAGCTTTTACAACAGCCATTATTTTCACGTTGCTCGCTAAGGTGTTTTTTATTGACTTTACATTTGTTTCAATTGCATCGAGGTTAATTTCAACCCATGTATCTCGATAAAAATGGTTCAGCTCATCCAAAATTAGAGCCTCCTTTACTATTCATACACAGTTCTAACTTGTACCATTCCAATAGGAGTTTTAAATTGTATATAAATATTATTCACTCCTATCAAAGTCTTGTCAATTGTCTGTATTCTTTATAATGGCCTCAATTGACATTGAGCAAGTAGGAGCTACTCCTGCGCCACTTCGTTTGCTCTCGTCGCACGGAAAAAAATTACTCCCGAGATTACTCGTTGCCGCAAAACTATACTGTTAGTAAACACATCGAAGCGTCTTAGAGCTAGACGTTATGGAATTTAATCACTTGTCAAAAACCTTTGTAGCTTTTTAATTTCATTAACTTACATTATTATTTATTATTAGAAACAACTAAAAGACGCAGACCCCATGCTAATGGAGTCTACGCCTTCATCTACTACTTGCAAATATACTTGGACACTACTTAACTTCTGTACCATATACAGATCTAGCAATAGAGACCATTTCTTCGCTACTTAAGTCATTGGATGCAAGGAAAAAGTCTATTCCGTTATGCGACCAATTAATAGATGTTGTTTGTTGGTCAGTAGTAAGGGCGCCTACTGTGAATCCTAAATCAACTGGTTCACCTTGACTAACATTCACAACTGTACTTGCAGGTAGAACCCTACTTTTTTGTTGGATCAGCGTGAAATTATTTTCTCCCGTGTAGGAAATAACAACGCGTTGACCGTCTTCAGTCTTTAACTCTTTAGAATCATTGATCACTGTTCCATCTGGCACATACATTGGATACATTAATGACATCGGTTCCTCAACATTTTGCGCCATTACAGGTATCTCAAGCTGTGCTCCTGTCATGTTCTTATCCATATCGAAATCGCCATCGCTAAAATTTGGGTTAAATTCAAATTTCTCAAACTCAACGCTCACTAAAGCCTTTTGCTCAACGTCCATAATCTTTACCGCAACCGGTGAAAGATCCTTCTTGTTTAAAGTGACTTCCTGTTGTTGAAGATTTTTATTTGTGTAATTTGTTTTTGTTTGGAACACGTAAAACTCTTCATCAGCAGTAAAGACTCTCTCAGGGTCAGCTAAAATATCGTTAATTAAAGACTCATATAAATAGACTTGACTGTTATTTTCAGGCCAATCACTTTGGAATCGGAAACTTTTGTTTAATGCGGGAGTTAAAACAAAAACTCCTTCATCATTTCTTAAAATAATTTGACTTTGTTCCTTGTTTGCAGTGTTTAAAGCCACTCTGAAGTAATTTGGGCTCTTGTGCCAAATCTCTACTTCATACCCTTGCGGCTCATTTCCAGTTTCTAAGATCATTGTTGCATTTGCCTTGTAACCTGTCATTTCTTCGAGTTTCTTCGTTAGATCCTCAAGGACATCCTCTTGCGTTTTTTCACCACAACCAGCCATTACTAGAAGGAATAAACACCCAAGAAGGATGAATGATATGATCTTTTTCATTCGTTCTCAACCCCTTTGTCTCAGTTAGACGACAAGGAGGAAATGTAAAACTGTAGGTACTCAATACTCTCTTTTATAACGATGAGAGGTAAGGAAGCGACAACTGTCTTCACTAAAAATGTACGGCATTTCTTACCGGCGACAGAGGTTCGTTGCAACGAATCCTTTCTCTATTTCCCTAACATCTGTTGTACTAAGAGGTGTATAAGGTCATAATAATTCTGAACAGACTTAGTAGAGTTCTTTCAGTCGTGTTTAGGTATTTATTGTATGGAATGTGCTCGATTACAAAACAGGCATCTAAAATTACGTTGACCACTTCTTTTCAAATGATTCTGTAATTTTACACTTCTCATTACATTTTCTTTTACACCTCTTACATTTGTGCCAAACCAGTCTCACTCCCTAAGGTAGTTGCTTTTGATAACGACCAATACAAGGGGTTTGACGGTGGTTGTATTGTGACTTTTTTTAGGTTCTCTCCTGGTGATGATGGCCTTCTTATCGGCAGTATTTGCGTTTATCATGTTCTAACCATTATAGCTGCTAAATGCCAAACTAGTAAAAGCAGGCTTACCCTGTGACAAGCTGGGTTGAATCTTGGTTGAGCTCTTTCATACCCTAGTGAAAAAAGCTCAGCTTGAAGGATAACACTACATTACAAAATTGACATTCAAACGGTCATATAACGGATCTTTGCCGCGCCTTTCATCTTTCAGTGGCATGAGCTAGGTATTTTTTATACCTTTTGGCTATAACAAACCCATCACCACCATTGTTGTCTTTGTCATCAACACAACATCTTTTTTTGGTCTAGGGAAACGTTCCTCAATCGTCTACTTCGATCCTCGTCTATACTTATGCCGAATTCTTTAGTTCGTAGCGGTCGATTCGGTGTTTTATTCACCAGTACTACATTTTACATCGGTCCCTCCTATCCGCACTACCACTATATGAGACTGTCCCACACAATATGCAGACTAGCTTGACAAGCATAAAAAATATTTATACTTTTTCAATAATAACTTGGGCAATTGCATAGTCTTTACTGTGAGAAATTGAGACATGAACTTTTTCTATTCCATTAACAAAAATTACAGGCTTTCCTTTTTCATCTGGCAGAACATCTATGCATTGCCAGCCATTTTTTTTGCCGATCCCTGTCCCTCGCGCTTTCACATAAGCTTCTTTTGCTGCGAATCTTCCGGCCAGAAACTCAATGGCCCTTCTTCCTTTAAGTTTGTGAAATAGGGCCCGTTCTTTCCCTGTCAGAATTCTTTCGGCAAACTTTGGTTGTCGATGATATGCGTCTTCGATACGAACTAACTCCACTAAATCAATTCCAGTTCCAATAATCATTTTTATTCTCCTATATTCTTTTTGTACATGTTTAGATAATCTTTAACATAAATTTACATGAGCGATCATATAAAAGCTAGGGGTTCGATTTTATCAAATATACCACACCCTGTTATCCTTTTTATCGCACGTACAATTATGCTACAATAAAACCAATTAAAAACGAATAGGTGATTATATGTTTGTCAGAAACGAAGATTTCCGCACTTTTTTACGTTACTATCCTGTTGTGTCATCAATCATTGCAATTCATCTTGTTTTATTTTTGTGGATGTACTTGTTAGGACCATTAGGAGGGGACTATATCCGTTTCTATGGTGTCGGGTGGAACTTAGCCATAGCTCATGGGCAATGGTGGCGCCTCATTACTCCCATTTTTATGCATGTTCAGCCTGGCCATTTTTTATTTAACTCCTTCTCTTTGGTGTTATTTGGTCCTGCGCTTGAACAAATGCTTGGTAAATTCAAATTCGTTATATTGTATTTATTTACAGGCATCCTAGCTAATGTGGCTACTTTTTACCTAGCTGATTTAAATTTCTTTCATTTAGGCGCCTCTGGGGCTATTTACGGATTATTTGGCATTTACCTATACATGGTCTTCTTCAAAAAAGAGTTGCTTGATCATGGAAATGCTCAACTAATTACAACGATCCTAGTTCTTGGATTAGTTATGACATTTATCAACGATAATATTAATGTCTACGCTCATTTATTTGGCCTAATTGCAGGATTCGCGTTAGCACCAATCTTCCTCTATAAAACTAGGCATTTCCACGGCTATTATCGAAGAAGATCTTATGGCGGTGGGGATGAAATAGCTTTTAATCCTAGAAGATGGCAAAAGAAGCGCCTCAGTCCTGACACAAAGAAAAAACTTATTTGGGGAATATTTATAGCCCTTGTATTAATGGGTTTATTAATAAGATAAAAGTTAAAGAAATAAGGTCTGATGTTCACAATTTCAAGAGTGAGCACCAGACCTTAATTTTTATGCTTTTTCTTTATCTAACACTTTATAGAAGTAAAAAATACAAATTGCACTTACAATGATGATTAACATGGAGGCTATAGCCGCCTCTTGGACCATTTCATCATTCGCATATCGAAATGCCTGTGTTGCCAACGTAGAAAAATTAAATGGTTGTAAAAATAGTGTTAATGGTAGCTCTTTTAGTATATCCACAAAAACAAGGATAAAGCCTCCAAAAATCGCTCCTTTTAACATTGGTATATCCACTCTGAAAAACGTTTTAATAACCGAAGAACCCAAGCCTCTCGAAGCCTCTGTAAAGCTTGACCCAATTTTCTCAAAGCCCGCCTCAATCGCATTATAACCAACAGCTAAAAATCGAATAATATACGCGGATGTAAGCATCACGAGTGTTGTTCTTAAAACAAATGTAGCATTTAGATTAAAAAAACTAATTACTGAAGCGATATAGCCATCAAGTGCAACAAATAACGTAATTACAGCTATTGCGATGGCCGCTCCCGGTATTGAATAACCAAGTGTAATTACTCTTGATGCCACTTTAGGAAATAATCCTTTATGCAAACGTGTATAGTTACCGACAATTAATGCGATTACTACAATAATAGAAGCGGCAATCGATGCGACTAAAAAAGAGTTATAGACTAACGTTATAAATTCAGCATTCATAATTTTGTCATACGTCATGATACTCCAGTGCACCAATTGCAGGACAGGGATAAGAAATGCTATGACAAAAATAGAAGAACAATAAGAAAAAACAGCCCATTTTTTCATTCCTTCTAATGGTTGTGCTTCAATTGGTCGAAAATTAGCCGATGAGTAACCATAGCTTTTCTTCCCTCTAATTATCCTCTCAATGACTAAAACGATAATGACCAAGAACATCAGGATTCCAGCAAGCTTTAATGCCGAATCGAGATCTTTCATTCCATACCATGTTCTAAAAATCGCCGTACTAAATGTTTGAATACCAAAGTAACTAACGACACCATAGTCGTTTAATACCTCTAGTATCACAAGAACAACACCACCAACAATTGCCGCTCTTGAAAGGGGTAAGCCTGCTCGAAAGAAAATTTTGAATGGACCTCCACCCAACAATCTAGCATTCTCAAATAAAGATGCTGACTGGTTTTCTAAGAAGCCTTTTGTAATAACATAAACGTAAGGGTATAGGAAGATTGTAAAGATAAAAATTGCTCCTTGAATATTCATGATGTTAAAGAGTCTCTGACTTGTCACATGAATATCAAATGAATTTCGCAATGTTGTTTGAATTACTCCAGAATAATTCAAAATGCCTTGATATGTGTAAGCACCAATATACGCTGGTATCGCTAAAGGAAGGATCAATGCCCATTTAAAAAAATTCCTCAATGGAAAACGATAGTTTATAATGATCCACGCCAAACTCGTACCGATGAGCATCGTAAACATAGCTGTAAAAGAAATTAAAACGACCGTATTATAGATGTAATTTCTCAGTAAAAATTCTTTTATATGGGCCCAGTTATCTGTTGGTTCAGTAAATAGGTTAAAAGCAATTAATAAATTTGGAATCAAAATGATGATGATAAAAAAGAAACTGAGCAATGCCCAGAGGTTCATATGTTGTTTTGCTTTTTGTAGTAGCATCGTTGACACATCCTAACTTTTATCACGAACTTAATAAGAATCAATCTCAATTAATTATACAAAAGTAAGCGTTAGAAAGAAATGATTATTTACTATGAACTTTTGTACTAAATTTATAGTGCCGGGGCAATCAACAGCAAAAGTACGCATTTGGCTTAATTCACGGATCGAAGTGAACCAGGGGCGAGTAGACACTGAAGCTAAACGTTAATCTACCTTCAGTACTCTTTCTTAACTTCTAAAAAAACAATGCACCGGTAACTTGATAGTTATCCGGTACATTGCCCTTTTGTTTCTGTTTAATTTATTTCCAGCCAGTTCTGTCAAAGATTTTAATTGCTTCTAATTGATTTTTACCTAAAACTGATAAATCAATTTCTTGTTCTTTGAATTCTCCCCATGCTTTTACAGTTTCTGGCCATTCTACATTTGGATTTGCTGGATACTCATTGTTCCCTTCAGCGAATACTTTTTGCGCATGCTCGCTAGATAAGAACTCTAAAAACTTAATTGCATTTTCCACATTTTTAGAATGTTTAATGACACCTGCACCACTAATATTTACGTGAGTACCACTCGTTTCTTGGTTCGGGAAGAAAACTCCTAGAGATTTAGCAACCTCAACATCTCCTGGATCTTCTGAGTTTAACAGGCGGCCAATGTAGTAAGTGTTCATAAGCGCTACATCACCTTCACCAGCAACAACTGCTATTGCTTGGTCCGTGTCTCCACCTTGTGGCTCTCTTGCCATGTTGTTAGCAAACCCATTTGCCCAAGCTTCTGCTGCCTCTTCACCATAAATTTCGATGAATGAAGCTAAAATTGAAATGTTATACATGTTCTCCGAAGTACGCGCTAATAACCTACCTTCCCATTCTGGTCCTGTTATTGCTTCATACGTCGAAAGCTCAGATGGATCGACACGGTCTTTAGCATAAACAAATACACGCGCTCTTTTCGTTAATCCAAACCATTGGTTCTCGTCATCACGTAAGTTGTCCGGTATATTACTAAAAAGCACTTCACTATCGATTGGTTGGAATAACCCATCCATTTTGGCTACATGTAAGTTACCTGCGTCTGCAGTAATAAATACATCAGCTTCCGTATGTTCACCTTCAATGTTCAGACGTTCAATTAACTCGTCACCTTTACCCTCAATTACATTCACTTTAATGCCCGTCTCTTCTTCAAAAAGATCGTACAATTCACGATCTGTATCGTAGTGACGACTAGTATAAAGATTTACAACCCCAGCATCTTCACTGCTCGTTTCTTCCGGTAGTTGCTCCTCTACTTTTGTATCTTCAGTAGCATCTTCCTTTGGCTCGTCTGCTGTATTGCCACAAGCTGCTGCGAATACTAGTCCTAATACTAGAACTGTAAATAAAAACATTTTTAACACTTTACTCATGTTGTTTCCTCCTATGTATCTTTTAGTTGATATTGAGATTTATTCTCATTTAGATCACAAATGAATTATATATGTAAATGATAATCATTGTCAATACAATTTTAAAAAAATAATGACTTAACACTATTTAAAGTATTAAGTCTGATTCTGCATTTCTATTCTACTAAGGCTACTAGCTCGGGTTTGATATTAAATGAGATAATAGAGCCAACTTCAACATCTTGATCAACCGGCGCATAGATAACCATTAATTCTTGAGACTCGTTTTCGTTTAAACGAATATATAATTCCTGGTACTCTCCACTGTAGGTTACTCTTTCAATCGTGCCATTATACCGTCCGTCACCAAGCGCCGCAATTTGACAACCTTCTGGGCGAACAGATACCTTCACTTTCTGAACCATTTCTTCTGTTTTTTTAGGTAAACACACTTTTCCAATGTGTGTATACACATGTTTCATATCGGAATCCAATGTCCCCGAAAATAGATTTGTTTTTCCTACAAATTTAGCAACAAAACAATTTTTGGGACACCGGTACATGTCACGGGGAGATGCAATTTGTTGGATCACACCCTCATTCATAACGACAACCCGATCGGATACAGCAAATGCGTCCTTTTGATCGTGTGTTACAATAATCGCGGTGGTGTTTGCTTTCCTTAAAATTGTTGTAACCTCATAGCGCATTTTTTCTCTTAAGCCTGCATCTAAATTACTAAAAGGCTCATCCATAAGAACAACGTGGGGATTAGGGGCAAGCGCTCTCGCCAAGGCGACACGTTGCTGTTGCCCACCAGAAAGTTCGCTTGGATAACGACTGCCGTAATCGCCTAAACCAACGAGCTCTAAAACTTCTTTTACACGCTGCTTCCTCTCTTTGGACTTCCACTTATTCAAACCGAACATCACATTTTTCTCAATTGTTAAATGTGGAAATAGTGCGTAATCTTGAAATACCATTCCAATTCCACGTTTCTCTGGGGGAATGGAGTGAAAATCTTGATACACAATTTGATCACCAATTTTTATATAACCAGCACTAGGTTGCTCGAAACCAGCTAACATTCGTAACGTCGTAGTTTTTCCGCAGCCGCTAGGACCTAGCAAAGAAATGATCTCACCTTTATCAATGTCTATACTAAGCGAGTCAACCGCTGGTTTTGCTGAATGCTTAAAGAGCTTTGTCACTTGCTTTAATTGGATAAAACTCACGTTACCACCCCCTAGTTTAACCTTGCTTAATGATAATGATTTTCATTATAGCATAGCTCCATTTCTAGCGTCAACGGTAACGAAAGTACGTCAAAAAACAGCTTAGATTTTACCTTCCAACTTTTTCTTTTTCAA
>CAZIRM010000064.1:0-3947 GCA_964541705.1 uncultured Bacillaceae bacterium
ATTCCACATTTTTCAAATTACTTCATCAAAAATTTAATTTTGTCCTGTGGCTCTACTATTTATTATTTTACAAAAATCGCTAAAATCCTTCTTTTTTAGAGGATTTGCTCTAATAATTGTTTTGGTATGAGAAAATCGACTAAGTCAATGGCATCGCGAAACGAATTTATTTCTACTTTTAATTGAAAAATGAGGTGATCACCTTGAATGGTCACTTGTTCAAAAACAAGTGCTGTTGGAATTTCTGTAAAAATGATTTTTGTATCTATAACTTCTAACTCTTGGTTTTGCTTAAGAAAAGATGTAACAACATTTTTAGTAATTGGTATCCTTGCTAAAGAGACTTTCTCTAGGTTTACTGCTAACCTACCTTCATAAATAATTGGTGTCAAATAGAGGATGTACTGTGAAGGAATCATCGAAAAAAGTTTCGTATTTTTGACTAACTTTAGTTGGTTTTGTTCAAACACTAGACCGATCTGTTCGTTTTCTGGTTGTTGTTTTTGTATTATTTGAGCAAGAGTTGCTCTGTCCATTTTATGTTCAAATATCAACGTTCCTTGTTCAAAGCTGACATTACTCTGTTCAAACCCAGACCAAAACAAATCTATAACACCTGCTTCAGTTGCTGGTATAACATCTATTTTTTCGTTGGGTTTTATTAAGAAGTACATGGTGACTAAAAAAACCGCGATCCCGAAAAGAAGTAGTTTTTTCATTCGTTTCTCCTTATTAAAACGACTAGTGGATCTTTTGTATAAACACTAGTCGTTTGTTCTTATTCTTTTGGAACAGCATCAATAATATAACGTTGTGGAGCGTTACCTACATAACGAAATGGATAACAAGTGGTAACCGTTAGTACTTGTTCAGAAATCGTTGAGTCTATGACTGTTCGATCATCTGCGTCAACGATATAAGTATCTTTGACGACATACGTGAACTCACCATATTCCATTTGCACTGTAATTTCATCCCCAACGACTAATTCGCCTACTCTTTGAAAGACTGTATCACGATGCCCTGATAAGAGAATTTGTCCATCTTGTCCAGGGTATTTCGTGCCAACCATTCTACCCACACCTTTTGCAAGTTGAGGTTCATCTGTACCTTCGAGTATTGGTAGTTCCATTTCTAGCTTTGGTACTTTAAAGACACCAATGACATCTCCGGAGATTTTTACAAAATTATCTGGCGTTTGTATCGTCCGATCTGTATTTTCAACTAGTGTCTGCGCTTCACCTAAAGCTAGGCTAACTTGACGTTTTCCGTCAAAAATCTGATATAAACTTACAGATACTAGTATTAATCCTGCTGCGATTAATAGACCTGTGATCCATTTCAACATCGTTTTTTACCTCCATCTCTTAAAAGAACGTCATGTTCACTTCATTTTTCCCTATACGACCCATGAGCGTTTCAACAGTTTCTCTCGCGTCTGCACCGTTAAATAACACATCGTATATCGCGTTTGTAATCGGCATATCTACGTTATATTTTTTTGATAATTGGTGGCCTGCTTCTGCTGTACGAACACCTTCTACAACCATGCCCATATTTTCCAATATATCCTCTAACTTATTTCCTTTGCCGAGAAGGTTTCCCGTTCTCCAGTTACGACTATGAGGACTTGTACACGTTACGATTAAATCACCAACACCTGTTAACCCAGCAAACGTAAGTGGGTTGGCTCCCATGACAACACCTAGCCTAGAAATTTCAGCAAGCCCTCTAGTAATTAACGCTGCTTTCGCATTATCCCCAAAGCCTAATCCATCACAGATACCTGCGCCCACAGCGATGATATTTTTTAGCGCTCCACCAACTTCTACCCCAACAACGTCTTGGTTCGTGTACACTCTAAAGTAATTCGTCATAAATAACTGTTGTACCTCTTTTGCTGCGTTTATATTATGAGATGTTGACGACACTGTTGTCGGTTGGCGCAAAATCACTTCTTCTGCATGACTAGGTCCTGATAAGACGACGACATCTTTTAATTTTTCTTTCGGCATTTCTTCTTCAATCATTTCGGAGATTCGTTTATGGGTACCTGGTTCAATACCTTTACTCGCATGGATAATTAAAATCGGTTCTGTCACAACATCTCGAAGCTGTTGCAACACAATTCGAACAACTTTTGTCGGCACGACTAATAAAACTGCTGTTGCCCCTTTTACCGCTTCTTCTAAATTATGATATGCCTTAATTTCTTCCGGTAATTTAATATTTGGTAGAAACGCTTCATTTGTATGTTTTTCATTAATTTCATCCAACTGTTCTGGATCATTTCCCCATACTGCCACTTCGTGACCATTGTCTGTAAGAACAAGTGAAAGGGCCGTCCCCCAACTTCCAGGCGCGATAACTGCAATTTTTTGTTTCATGATTAATGTCCCCTTATTCGTTTTCTTATTATTTTAAACAAAGTTACTGTTTTCAAAACCTTTATTTGTGACTTGGTACTACTATTTCATTATATCACGTTTCGCGGTTAATTTCATGTTTTGTCTTATGACAATTTTCGTATAGGGCAGAAAGGTTGTATTCGCGTTTTTTGGTTGGGCCTGAGGATGGTAGGTTTAAAGAAGCAAGGAGTCTACTAGTTATGTATCTGGATTGAATGTTCAAGAAGAGGCGTAATTCTTTATTCCTTATTGTTGGGTGAATGAGTAAGAAATAATCGACCAGTGCCCGTATATGGGCGTTTTTTGATAGGTGGTGGCAGTGTGGGCATGTCCAATGTAACTTTTCTTTTTTCATTGATAATCCTTCACATTGAGGACAGTGAACACCTTTTATAAGTTCACTTTCTAGTATGTTGAATAATTGAAGGATGTCGTGATTTTTTATTGAGTGTTTTTTTATTAGCTGTTTAATCAGCTTTTGGATTTGTTTTTCCGTGATGTAAATTTGTTTATGTGATTCTTGTATTTGGTCTATTTTTTTTTGGAGGAGTTGGCTGCGAATAATTTTGGTACTGTTTGTGGTCGAAGATGTACGGATTAGTGCTGAAGGATGAGTGATTACAACAATTGTTTCTATTGGAGGTATAGGGAATTTATTTTTTTCTAACCATTTTTTCAGCTGTAACATTTGTAGTTCAGTTTGTACGATCGGATCATTAAATACATCGACCTTTTCTTGGGATTTTCGTATTAGCTGATGGTGCTGAAAATCAAAAAACAATTCACCAGATAGATTTTTTGATTCTATTATTAGGAAGAAGTGTGGGGTTAAGACTAGGGTATCTAGTTGAAAGTGGTATCCGTTTTCGTCCGGTAACCTGAGATCATGCAACATATACATGTGATTATGGTCAATTAAGCTTATATAGTAGTCCAGTGATTCTTCACCACGGTACCCCGCTAGTATTTTTGCATGTTCCACTTCAATTTCTTCACGTTTCGGATGATTCTTTGATAATCTGCGTAGGAGCGCTTCTATTTTATGTGCTTTGAGTGGGTAGGTACGTTTTTTTACTATCAAAACTATCACGCCTTTCTTTTTTTAGTGATATTTTACTACATCAACTCTTATTTTCCTTCTATATATTTGTGTCAAATCATTAAAATTTGCGCTCGGTGTTGTGGTTGCTTTTATATGTGCGGTTGCGGCGGCTATGGTACGGGCGATGAGCGTCCAGATGTGTGCGCATAAACCCATTTTGCGTGCGGAACGGGGATACGTGGGTACCTTTTGTGCGGTCCTTCCTCGGTTGCGTGCGATGGTGGCTATAGTGCGGGCGATGATCGGACAAATGCGGGCGCATAAACCGATTTTGCGT
Source organism: uncultured Bacillaceae bacterium (assembly GCA_964541705.1). Lineage (GTDB taxonomy): Bacteria > Bacillota > Bacilli > Bacillales > Anaerobacillaceae > Anaerobacillus. Next base: position 3,788 of record CAZIRM010000064.1, read on the forward strand.
GCGGAACGGGGATACGTGGGTACCTTTTGTGCGGTCCTTGCTCGGTTGTGGGCGATGGCGGCTATGGTGCGGGCGATGAGCGTCCAGATGTGTGCGCATAAACCGATTTTGCGTGCGGACCGGGGATACGTGGGTACATTTTGTGCGCGGACTCAAAAAC
>CAZIRM010000064.1:4047-11758 GCA_964541705.1 uncultured Bacillaceae bacterium
ATTTTGCGTGCGGACCGGGGATACGTGGGTACATTTTGTGCGCGGACTCAAAAACCCCTCAATGAAGAGGGGCAATTCAAAACAAACAAAACATCACATCATATTCGGTGGGAGGTGCTTCGTACTAGGGGGAACCATTGTATTATGTGTATAGGGTGGCGCTGGGCGCAAGCGTGGTTTCTTCGCGAGTGGTACTGGTGTTTGGACATATTCAAATTGTCCGAGACCATCCATGCTCGTGCCACTCGCCCATCTTCCTCTGCTACTTTCTTCGCCACGAGAAAGATTAAAGAATGTATAGGCCACTTCCTCTTTTTGTAACTCACGTGGGAACGTACTTGGGACAACGATGTTTTCCTTTGCTTCTAACTCGGCAATTGCTGCTTTCCACATGTTTTGATGCATCGTGTCTCTAGCGATTAACCACGATAGCATATCTTTCACTCCGCGGTCGTTCGTCATTTCGTATAGTCGTACTGCCTGTAATCTACCTTGCGACTCGTACGTGAGGTTCATCCTGAAATCTGCTAACAAGTTGCCACTGGCATTAATGTAACTTGCTGTCCAGGGGTTGCCGACACTATCTGCTGGCATTGCACCTAATCCTGACACGATGGCGTGCTGTGGATTCATCCCACCTAAAATGGCACCAATGACTGGGTCTTTCGCAGCATCTTCTTGGTCACCAACCGGAGCACCATCTAATAGTCTCGCAATCATCGTTGCAAGCATTTCAACGTGGGCTAGTTCTTCCGTTCCTGTATCCATTAATAAATCGCGGTATTTATCATCACCTCGAAAATTCCAACCTTGAAATAAGTATTGTAGCGCGACAGAAATTTCTCCAAACTGTCCACCAAGCACTTCTTGTAGTTTTTTTGCGTAAACCGGATCTGGTCTTTCTGGTTTTGCTCGATATTGTAATTCCTTCACATGATAAAACAAAGGGATCCCTCCTTTTTCGCCTTCATTACTATTAGATGTTTGATACAATTTGTCTAATAACTACAATCACCCAAAATATATATGAACAAATTTGGAAAACTGTTGACAAAGCTATGTTTGAGGGTTAGATTTTACATATCATATAGGTATTTTCGCTGAATCAAACAATTGGGCGGGGGAACCATAAGCGGAGATGATATCTTCATTTTGGGGTGAATCTTACTTGTTGTAAGAAGGGATACTCTCAATCCCGAATCCGACAGCTAACCTCGTAAGCGTTAATTAGAGAGAACGATCAAATACCACGTCTATTGATCATTCTTTGTAATGATCTTTTTTAATTGAAAATATATTCTAGGGAGTTTTGTTCATGAAAAAACAATTTGCTGTTATCGGACTCGGACGTTTCGGTGGTAGTGTTTGTAAAGAGCTATATAGAATGGGGCACGAAGTTCTTGCAATTGATACAAATGAAGAGCATGTGAACAACTTTTCAAAGTTTGCGACACATGCTGTAGTTGCTAATTGTAGTGATGAAAATACGTTAAAGTCACTTGGTATTCGAAACTTTGAACATGTGATTGTAGCAATTGGTGACGATATTCAAGCGAGTATCTTGTGTACAATGTTGCTAAAAGAAATGGGCATTAAACATGTATGGGTAAAGGCTAGGAACCTATACCATCATAAAGTTTTGGAAAAAATCGGTGCTGACCGCATTATCCACCCAGAGCATGATATGGGAGTACGCGTTGCTCATTATTTAACGTCGGAAAAAATTATCGATTATATCGAGTTATCTCCTGACTACAGTATCGTCGAACTTATGGCAACAAAGAAACTTGCGAATAAAACAATTGAAGAATTAGATGCTCGTGCTAAGTATCGCTGTACAATTTTAGGTATTAAAAGAGGTGAGGAGGTCATTGTGTCGCCTTTACCGGATCAACTAATTTTCGAACACGACATTTTAATTATTGTCGGTCAAAATAAAGACATTAAACGCTTTGAGGATGAGGGGTTATAAATGTTAGGTACTAGACTCAATTATAAAATTCGATTAACTTCCGTACAAATTATCGTACTGTTTTATATTAGTGCGGCTGCCATCGCGACAGCATTATTTAGTTTGCCTTTCGTTACGCAGCCAGGGGTTGAGTTTTCGTTACTCGATCGAATTTTTACTGCAGTTAGTGCGATTAGCGTTACTGGTTTAACTGTTGTCCCAACCGCGGAGACGTTCACTGCTCCTGGAACGTTTGTACTAGCCTTCGTGCTTCAGTTTGGTGGAATCGGAATTATGACGCTTGGTACATTTATTTGGATTCTGTTAGGGAAAAAAATTGGCTTAAGAGAGCGCAAACTAATTATGACAGACCAAAATAGAGGGACATTCTCAGGCCTAGTAAAACTAATGATTGAAATTCTTAAACTAATTATCGTTATCGAACTGATTGGTGCACTCATTTTAGGTGTTTATTTCCTTCAATTTTTCCCAACGTGGCAAGAGGCGTTTAGACAAGGTTTTTTTGCGTCGGTTAGTGCCACAACAAATGCCGGTTTTGATATTACAGGTGAATCTTTAATTCCTTTTGCCAATGACTATTTTGTCCAAACAATTAATATGATCTTACTCGTTTTAGGGGCAATTGGTTTCCCAGTTTTATTAGAAGTAAAAGAATTTTTTCGTAGTCGCAGAGAAAAGATTCGGTTTAAATTTTCGTTATATACAAAATTAACGACATTGACGTTTTTCATTTTAACGATTGTCGGTATGGTGTTCATTCTTATTTTTGACTGGTCTCATTTTCTATTAGATAAACCATGGCATGAAAAATTCTTTTATTCGCTATTTCAATCAGTGACAACTCGAAATGGTGGTTTGGCAACAATGGACGTTGCTCAATTTTCGGTCGCCACGCAACTAGTGCTTACTGTGCTCATGTTTATCGGTGCTTCACCAAGTAGTGTTGGAGGCGGAGTTCGAACTACGACGTTTGCAATCGTGATATTAGCCATCCTTTCATTCTCACGTGGAAAACAATCAGTGAAAATTTTTCGTAGAGAAGTAGACCCTGAAGATATTATGAAATCTTTTGTTGTCATCTTTGTCGCAACGATCATTTGTTGCTCATCGATTATATTATTAACAGTCTTCGAACCGTTCCCTGTGATGGCGATTATTTTCGAAGTAGCGTCCGCATTTGGAACAACAGGACTATCTTTAGGAATCACTCCTGAGTTAAGTTCATTTGGAAAAATCATTATTATCTTTTTAATGTTTGTTGGACGTATTGGAATCTTCTCATTCTTGTTTATTATAAGAGGTAACACGGTTCAAGAAAGGTTCCACTACCCGAAAGAAAAGGTTATTATTGGCTAGTATTTTATTTGAAAGAGGGTCCACTATGAAACGTTTTTTTTCTGTTAATCCTTTTGCCGGAAAGGTGGTACACCTTACTCCGCCGCAAATTTTAGCGTTAAGCTACATCGTGCTTATTCTAATTGGAACATTTTTATTACTGCTCCCCTTTGCTAAAGTTGAAAGTATGAGTTTTATGGACTCTTTATTTACTGCAACTTCTGCTGTCACTGTAACCGGTCTCGCCGTCGTAGACACCGGCACACAATTTACGATTTTTGGTCAAGTCGTCATTATGATTCTAATTCAACTTGGGGGAATCGGGTTAATGACGTTTGCCGTGTTAGCCGTTATGGTGCTTGGTAAAAAAGTTGGCTTACACCAAAGAATACTTATTCAAGAAGCCTATAACCAATCGTCACTAGGTGGGTTAATTCGTCTCGTAAAATTGATTATTGTTTTCTCGTTTTTAATGGAACTGTCTGCTACTGTCCTTCTTTCTTTACGCTGGGTACCAGAGTACGGGTTAGGAAAAGGGATTTATGTAAGTTTGTTTCATTCGATTTCTGCTTTTAATAACGCTGGGTTCTCGTTATGGAGTGACAGCCTTTCTCGGTATGTCGGTGACCCAATTGTCAATCTTGTGATTACATTTCTTTTTATTACTGGTGGGTTAGGCTTTACAGTGATTGCAGATTTAAAAATTAATCGGAGCTTTCGAAAGTTATCACTACATACAAAACTTATGCTTGTAGGAACACTTGTGATCAATGTTTGTGCGCTTTTTGTGATTCTTTTTCTAGAATATGGAAATCCAGGCACTCTAGGAAACTTAACATTTGGTGAAAAGTTGTGGGGCGCCTACTTTCAGGCCGTAACACCTCGAACGGCTGGGTTCAATACCATTGAGATTGGTCAAATGACCTCGGCATCTTTATTTTTTACAATGCTCCTTATGTTCATTGGGGCTGGAAGTGCTTCGACGGGAAGTGGAATTAAAGTAACAACATTTATCGTTATGATTTTAGCAACGTTTGCTTTTTTAAGGGGAAATGAAGAACCGGTTATTTTTAAACGTACCATTAAACAACATACCATTTTAAAGGCATTGACGGTTATTGTCATGAGCATTCTTTTTATTTTCTTAACGATTTTTATTTTATCGATTTCAGAAAATTTGCCGTTTGTCGCACTTATCTTTGAAGCTTTTTCCGCGTTTGGTACGGTTGGTTTATCGATGGGAATCACAGATCAACTTTCCATTGTCGGTAAACAGGTCATTATCGTCCTGATGTTTATTGGCCGAATCGGTCCGTTGACGCTCGCGTTTAGTTTGTCGAAAATGAAGAAATCGAATATTCGATATCCTGGCGACGACGTATTTACGGGATAGAATAGATTGTATTTTTCCAATAAATCAATCATAATTGAAAGAAAAAAGGGAGTTCGCACATGTCTGAGGAGAATATTACTCGAATACAGTTAGATGATAAAGAACTAATTTTAATCGGTACAGCCCATGTTTCTAGGCAAAGCGCTGAGCAAGTAAAAGAGGTTATTGAAAGGGAACGCCCTGACTCTGTTTGTGTCGAGTTAGATTCACAACGTTATCAATCAATTATCTCTGGTAACAAGTGGAAAGATATGGATATCTTTAAAGTCATAAAAGAAAAAAAAGCGACGTTGTTACTCATGAATTTAGTGATTTCATCGTTTCAAAAACGGATTGCAAAACAGTTTGGGATAAAACCTGGGCAGGAAATGATACAAGGAATTGAATCTGCAAAAGAGGTTGATGCCCGACTAATTTTAGCCGACCGCAATATTCAAATCACTTTCGCTAGAATTTGGCACAACTTAGGTTTTTGGGGAAAACTTCAACTAATGTCACAAGTAGCTGCTAGTATTTTTAGTAATGAAACCATTACCGAAGAAGAGCTAGAAAACTTAAAATCTCAAGATATGCTAAACTCGATGCTCGATAATTTTACAGAAGCATTTCCTAAGTTAAAAGTTCCATTGATTGATGAGCGAGACCAGTACTTAGCGAAAAAAATTAAGGAAGCTCCTGGAGAAAAAGTTGTGGCGGTACTAGGTGCTGCTCATGTTCCTGGGATAAAAGAAGAGTTGTTTAAAGAACAAAACTTAGCGGATCTTACTAAGGTTCCACCTAAATCGAAGGTTCCGAAGATCATAGGGTGGTCGATCCCTGTCCTTATCATTTCAATTATTGCTTATACGTTTTTTGCTAATCCTTCTGCAGGATTACAACAAACGATTAATTGGGTTTTATGGAATGGTTCATTTTCTGCGCTAGGTACAGCACTTGCATTTGGACATCCTTTAGCCATACTAACTGCCTTTGTCGCAGCACCATTAAGTTCGTTAAATCCTTTAATGGCTGCCGGATGGTTCGCTGGATTTGCACAAGTCTATATGCGTAGACCGAACGTCTCTGATTTTGAAATGTTAGCGGAAGATGTTTATACGGCAAAAGGATTTTGGAATAATCGAGTCACTCGAATTTTATTAGTTGTTATCTTTGCTAACCTTGGGAGTGTACTAGGTACATTCATCGGTGGTGCAGATGTTATTCGTTTATTTTTAGATATTCTATAATGCACAAAAGAGCTCACTTCTTCAAGCTGAGCTCTTTTTTATGTTTGTCTAAATACGTCTTCAGTTGCTACTAGTGCATTATAATTTGATCCAATGGCTTGAAAAGTTGCTCCGAGTGCCATAAGTACAATTCCGAAGTCTACCTCTTTTAGTTCTAATGCCCCTCCCATCGCCTCTAATCCAGCCCCTAGCGCCTGACTAGCGTTGCCGAGTGCATAATCATACTCTTCGTTTTCGTAATCTGCTTTGGCGCTTAAAGACGCACCAAGAGACTGTAATGAATCTCCTATGATTTCAAGGCGGAAATTATCAACACCATTTTCTTCATCGATACTTTGCAGATAGGCAGCAATTGAACTTCCTGCTGCTCCAATCCCGTCAATCCAATTTCCTGCAAAGTTTAGAGGATCATCGACTGTTACTGTTCCAATGATTAATGTACCTAACGCCTGTAGACCTTCACCAACAGTAATTAGCTCTTCTCTAAACTCTACTTTTCCTCTAAGCGCTCTTGCTTCAGCGATTGCTGATATAATTGTCCCAATACCATCGGTCCATGCTCCAATGACTAATCGATACTCGTCTCCAATAGGTATTCCCCCTTCCCTGTCTGAACCTCTACTTTATTTTAATCAATAATAATAATAAGGTTCGTACTTTTATCACTTAAAATTCAGCAACTATGGATAAGCTAAAAACGTCATAAATTGTACACTATTTTTTATTGTTGAATATGGTATTCTTAGTTAGTTCAATGAATTTCATCATTGCTAATTTTCGTCACAAAGACCGATCTACATTTGCGCCTTACGATACGCAAATGATAGATAGCTTGATGTGACTCTTTTTGGTCATTATGAAATTCACTTAGTTGTTAAATTCAATTACAAGGAGTAATGAAGATGTCAGTTGATTCTTTTTTTATTGGTATTTTCTTTATCATTATTCATCTACTATCAAATGAACTAATCCCAGACAATCGGGCATTACGCAAAAAATGGTTCTCTTTTTCTGGAGGACTTGCGGTATCTTACGTATTTGTATACGTACTTCCTTCCCTTCATAAAGAACAAATTATTCTTAAAGGATATAGAGACTATTTTGCAATGGAATCTGAACTTTACTTTGTTTCTTTACTTGGAGTAATCGTTTTTTACGGTATTCAAAAAGTTGTTCGAACTGAGATGCGAAAAGCTGAAAATCCAGAAAAAGCATTAACTCTATTCTGGCTTCAAATTGCATTTTTTGCATTATACAATATGTTAGTTTCATTTACAGTTGTTTCTCATAATGTGTCTGGATCTCAAGCGGTATTCTATGCGTTAGCTGTAGGACTTCACTTTATAGCTGTAGCACATGACTTATGGTTGGAGCATCCTGAAGAGTATAATAGAGTAGGCCGATACGTCCTTGCACTAGGAATTGTTGCGGGTTGGGTATTAGGAGCAGTCGTTCACTTGCATCCTTTTATTGAGGCAATGATCTTTGCATTTATTTCTGGGGCGATGATCTTAAACGTGATAAAGTATGAATTACTTCCTGATGAGGAAGCTCATTATTTAACATTTGTGATCGGCGTAATTGCCTACACGGCAGTTACAATGTCAATGGTATTCTTTTTTAGTTGGTAAATAAGTAAGGGTTAGCTATTTAAAAGCTAATCCTTTTTTTATTGATAAATTCACTAAAAAACCCTTATTTGAAGCACTACTGAAGTATTTTCTGATAAAACAAAATAGAGTAGGCGCATGAATTACTCATGCGCCTCTCACAGATCCGTACGTG
>CAZIRM010000065.1:0-11678 GCA_964541705.1 uncultured Bacillaceae bacterium
GGGTTACCTGTATAAACAATTTTTTCTTTTGGTAAAAAAGTTTCTGATTCTTCAAATGATATTGCTACTTTCGTTACATAACGACTCAAAAATTTATTTGTTAAACCCGGAACACTATTTTGTTCATGAACGATTGTAGGGACATTCAATTTTGCAGCCGCATACACAACAGGGCCACAAACATACCCCCCCGTCCCTATTACAACATCAGGTTTAAAATCGCGAATCATCTTTTTCGATTGGGGTACACCCTTTAGAAAACGCATAACAGTCCGAATGTTTTCAAGCGATAGCTTCCTTTTAAATCCTGTGATATGAATCGTTCGAAAGGGGATATCTTCACGCGGAACGATGCTACTTTCTAGACCATTTTTTGTACCTATATATAAAAATTCAGCGTTTGGCTCACATTTTTTCATTTCCTTTATAAGTGATAAAGCAGGATAAATATGTCCCCCTGTACCACCACCGCTAATGATCACTCTCATATTCTGATCGTCCTCCTCTGCAATCTAAAATAGAAACCCTGCATTCTATGTTAGCAGAAGCTTCCACAAATATACAGGGTAATGATATTAATATTTTGCATAACGGCTAATGTTTAGTAATACACCGACTGCGACAAGCATTAACGTTAAACTCGATCCACCATAACTTAAGAATGGTAAAGTAATTCCTGTTACAGGCATTAGTCCAATGACAACGCCTATGTTAATCATGACCTGTATCGCAATCATGCCGATAATCCCTACCGCAAATAAACTTCCAAATAAATCTGGTGCTCCTAAGGCAACCCTTATCCCGCGCCAAAACAGAATACTGAAAAGGAGAATGACAAAGCTGCCACCAATAAACCCTAACTCTTCAGATAAAATAGCAAAAATAAAGTCAGTTTGGGGTTCAGGTAAGTAAAAAAACTTTTGCCTACTTTCACCTAATCCTAAGCCCATCAGACCACCAGGACCTATGGCATACAATGATTGAATGATTTGAAACCCTGTTCCTAACGGGTCGGACCACGGATCCAAAAATGAAGTAATCCGCTTTATTCGATAAGGGGCTGAAATGATAAGTCCAGCAAACCCTGCTAATCCAACTAAACCTAGGCCGACAAAGTGACTGACTTTAGCTCCTGACACGAAAATCATAATGATACAAGTTCCGACCATAACCGCTCCTGTACCTAAATCCGGTTGAAGCATAATAAGACCAAAAGCCACCATTACGAGCGAAAGCGATGGTAACAAACCTTGTTTGAATTTTGTAATCTTTTTTTGATTTTCCGATAAGTATTTGGCTAAAAATGCGATCATTGCAAATTTCATAAATTCAGAAGGTTGGATTGAAAAAGCTCCGACACCTAACCAACTTCTAGCACCACCACGCACTAAACCTACTCCTGGAATTAAAACAATGATTAACAATAAGAAGCATACGATGATTACTAATTTTGACCATGTGCGCCAATTCCAGTAGTCTACATTCATAATAATAAACATTGCGCACACACCTAATCCAGCAAAGAAAAACTGCCTTTTTGCAAAGAAAAATGCGTCGTCGAATTTGTATGTTGCCCATACAGCACTTGCACTGTATACCATAATCATACCTATAGTTAGTAAGGCTAATGTAGTAATAATTATCACAAAGTCTGGTGTAGATCTTGCTTTAGGCAATTTGGAACACCTCATTCATTTAGAATTTGGGCAAGCCCTATTACCTATACGTATGCAACGTCTCAGTTAAACATGTCCTTTTAATTTTATAGATGAATTCATTAAGGCAAAACATTTGAGCGTTTTGACGAAATGGACCCCCTAAAACAATGAAAGGTTACTTACAGCTTTAATAAAGGTATCTCCACGCTCTTCAAACGTTTTGAATTGATCCCAACTTGCACAGGCAGGTGATAAAAGAATGACATCACCTTCTAACGAGTGCTTAAAGGCTACATGAACCGCTTCCTCAACATTGTGAACCTGTTCAATTACCTGTATACCCGCCTTTTTTGCAGCCTCTATCAATTTTGGGGCTGTTTGTCCGAAAACAACAATCCCTTTTACCGTTTGTAAACTCGGTACTAACTCATCAAAGTTATTTCCTCTATCTAATCCTCCTGCAAGCAAGATCAGAGGTTCACTAAACGCCGAAATAGCAACTTGAGTTGCTAGTATATTTGTAGCTTTTGAATCGTTGTAAAACTTCCGGTTAGCAACAGTCGCTACAAATTGAGTACGATGCTTTACCCCGGTAAAGGAAGTCAACACTTTAACAATTTGCTCATTTCTTGCATCCGCAAGCTTAGCAGCACAAATCGCCGCTAAAACATTTTCTAAATTATGCTTACCCGGTAATACGACCTTATCTAAAGAAATAATCTTCTCATCGTTAAAATAGATGGAATTTTCTTTAATAAACGTCCCTCTTTCAACTTGATTCTTCACGGAAAATGTGTATGTTTGTCCTTTTGCTTGTTTTGACAATTCTACAACATCTTCATTATCTTGATTGAAAATATAAAAATCATCGCCTGTTAAGTTTGCAAAAATATTTGCTTTTGCATTCCCATATTCCTCTTTCGTACCATGGTAATCCAAGTGAGCATCAAACAAGTTTAAAAACACAGCAATCTTAGGTTTAAATTCTTTTGTCCCCATTAATTGAAAACTTGATACTTCTGTTACTAAGATGTTCTTTTCTGTTACATGTTGAACGACCTCAGAAGCTACTGTTCCAATATTTCCAGCAACCAATGGATCACGCGGACTATTCTTTAACATCTCGCAGACCAGGGTCGTTGTCGTTGTCTTGCCGTTAGATCCTGTAATAGCAATGATTTGGGCTTCAGATACCATCGAGGCAATCTCGATTTCCGTAATAACAGGCAATTTCATATCAATCGCTTTTGCTACTATAGGATTCGTGTATGGAATACCTGGGTTTTTTACAACAAAGTCAATGGACTCATCTAGAAGATTTAATGGATGTCCTCCACACACAACATCGATTCCTAATGTTTGTAGTTCTTTTGCCTCTGCATTATCTTCAACAGCCTTGTAGTCATTAACGATTACATGAGCATGCAAGCGATGTAACAGTTTACTAACTGCTAAACCACTTTTAGCCAAGCCAATGACTAAGACCTTTTTTCCTTTAAACTTATCTATATTTCTCATTACATCCACACCTCTAAATAAATTGCAATAATCGCAAAAACAAGTCCTATCAACCAAAATGTAACAACAACACGCCATTCGCCCCAACCAGATAGCTCGTAATGATGGTGAAGTGGGCTCATTTTAAACACACGTTTTCCTCTTGTTTTGAAAGAGATGACTTGGATAATAACAGATAAAGTTTCAATGACGAATACGCCACCGATGATCGCTAGAAGAATTTCCTGCTTGATCAAAATAGCAACAGCCGCAATTGCACCACCTAATGCTAAAGAACCAGTATCCCCCATGAATACTTTTGCAGGATGAGCATTAAAGACGAGAAAGCCTAGTACTGCCCCGACAACCGCGGCACAAAAAATCGCCACTTGAAAGAATTCAGCATAAAATGCCAAAACAGCAAATGCGCCAAATGCAATTGCAGCTGTTCCAGCCAGAAGGCCATCTAATCCATCAGTTAAGTTCACCGCATTTGAAGTACCAACTAGTAAAAATACAATGACTAGTAGGTAAAAGACTCCTATATCAAAAACAAGTGCTGTTCCTGGAATTTGTAAAGTAGTAGAAAAACCTGTTTGTTGTAGTACTAAATAAAAGATTACGGCGATTACAAGCTGGCCTACAAGTTTTTGCTTAGAGGTTAGTCCCAGGTTACGTTTCTTTACTACCTTAATAAAGTCATCCAAAAACCCTAACAACCCATAACCGACTGTAACAAATAGTAATAAAAACACTTCAACTGTTAACGATTGAAAGTTCACATTCATAATGATCGTTGCCACGATGATCGCAATTAGTATCATTACTCCGCCCATTGTTGGCGTCCCACTTTTCTTTTGATGGGATTTAGGTCCTTCTTCACGGATACTTTGACCAAATTTCAACCTACGCAAAAATGGAATGGTGATAGGAGATAACCCAACTGCAACCAAAAATGATAAGATTAATGTAAAAAATAAGATTTGTTCTAGCATTTTTTTATCCCCTTTTACTGGTAAAGATCCATAGCCACTGATTCTAACCCCATGCCTCTTGAGGCCTTCAATAAAACGACTGTCTTATTATCTAACAATTTCTTTATTGGATCTACTACCTCTTCCTTATTTTGATACGACTTTATTATGAATGAATCGCTCTTAGCTTCTAATAGTGCTTCAGCAATCCATCTCCCTTTTTCACCCACTGTAAAAATATGTGTAATTGGTGCTGTTATTGCAGCTACGACTGAAATATGTAATTCTTTTTCTTTTTCTCCCAGTTCATACATATCTCCTAATACAATTACCCGCTTCTCAAAGTCTTTTAATTGCTTAATTGTTTCAATTGCTGCTTTCATAGAAGTCGGACTAGCATTATAAGCATCATTAATAATTAACGACTGATTGTAACCAGCTTTCTTTTCCATTCTCATTCCAGTTAGTTTACCTTTTTTTAATCCTATTTGAATTGTATGTTCGTCAATGTTTAAATATTTACCAATCGCGATTGCATACACAGAATTTTTTACATTATGCTTTCCTAATAATTCTATGTGGTAATCAGAGTTTCCATTTACACAAAACGTTATACCATTTTCATCCATCTGGTAATGTGTAATCTGAAAATGGTTATTCGTGTCATAACCACAGGTGATTAAACATTCGTGTTGATAAACCTTTAATAACGGTTCATCTCCATCTAGAATGACGACGCCCTTTTCTTTTAGACCATCTATAATTTCATATTTTGCCGTTGCAATCCCTTCACGGCTACCTAGTTGTTCAATATGCGACTCTCCAATATTCGTTATCACTGCAAAATCTGGGTTTGCAATACGACTTAATAAAGAGATTTCACCAAAATCACTCATCCCCATTTCCAAAATGATAACTTCACAATCAGATGGCATTGATAAAATCGTTAACGGTAATCCAATGTGATTATTATAATTACCTTTTGTTTTATGTGTTTTATACACTTGCGATACGACAGACTCAATCAAGTCCTTTGTTGAAGTCTTTCCATTGCTGCCTGTGACTGCAATCACTCTTGGTTTTACAAACTCAAGGTAATGCTTCGCTAATTGTTGCAATGCTGTTAATGTATCATTGACATAAAAAACAGGGAATTGACTCTCTATTAACTCATTCGGGATAGGCTTTGATACGTCCCAAAGAGTTGCTACTGCTCCATTTTTGATTGCATCGAAAATAAATTCATGTCCATCAAAACGTTCACCGATGATAGGAATAAAAAGCCCTTGTTCCACTTGCAGGCGACTGTCGATAAATACTGTTTTAAAATAGGGGGCTGAAACTTTTCCGCTTGTCTTAACACTAATTTTTTCTACTAAATTTTGCTCAAGCTTCATTTCCCATACGCTCCTTAATCGCTTTTTTCGCTACTAAACGGTCATCAAAAAAGATGTTTTCGTTGCCTATCGTTTGATACGTCTCATGGCCTTTTCCAGCAATTAAAATGATATCACCCGCTGAGACTTCATTTACCACATACGTTATCGCTTCTTTTCGATCGACAATTGACCTATAATTTTTGTCTTTTAACCCACATTCCATATCTTTAATAATTTGAGCCGGGTCTTCACTTCGAGGATTATCTGAAGTTAGAACAACAAAGTCTCCAAAGTCAGACGCAATTTGGGCCATAAGCGGTCGCTTCGTTTTGTCACGGTCTCCACCACAACCAACAACAACATATACTTTGCCCGTAGAAAACTCTTTAATTGTCTTTAATACGTTTTCTAAGCTATCAGGTGTATGGGCATAGTCAACAATGACAGTATAGGATTGACCCTCATCAACAGCTTCAAATCTCCCTGATACACCCTCAACCTCCTCTAATGATTTTACGATCGATTGTAGGCTTACACCTTCGACATAACAAGTAGCAATCGCTGCTAGAACGTTATAAACACTGAATTTCCCTATTAACTTCAACGAGACGCTGATTTCTTGACCAAAGGCCTTTAATTCAAAACGAGTTCCGTTTGGGCTAATCTTAATATTCGTTGCTTGAACATCACATTCGCGATCAATTCCGTAAGTAATTACTTGCGCAGTCGTCATTTTTTCATACTCTTCTGAAGCAGCATCGTCTCCATTTAGTATGGCAACTTTAACACTTGATTGGTGATAAGTATTACCGAGTTGTGCAAACAATAATCCTTTTGCGTTTTTGTATGCTTCCATCGTCTCATGATAGTCTAAATGATCTTGAGATAAGTTTGTAAATACGGCAATATTAAAATCACAACCTCTAACTCTTCCTAAATGAAGCGCGTGGCTAGATACCTCCATGATGGCAGTATCAACTCCTTGGTCAACCATTTTAGAAAATGATTGTTGGAGGAGAATTGACTCTGGCGTTGTATTTTTCGTATCGAAAACTTGATCCCCGATTTTTGTATACATCGTCCCGATAAGTCCTGTTTTTTTATTTTGATCAACTAGCACTTTTTCAATTAAGTGTGTAGTAGTTGTTTTTCCATTTGTTCCCGTTATGCCAATTAAATTTAACTTGGTTGTTGGGTGATCATAAAATACATTTGAGATAATAGCCATTGCACGCTTCGAATCTTTCACAATAACAACTGGAACAGCTACATCTAACGGTTTTTCCGCTAAAATTGCTACTGCCCCTGCTTTAACAGCGGCGGCGGCGTATTTATGCCCATCAACGGTATAACCTTTGATACAAATAAATAAGCTTCCGTCGGTTACTTCCCGAGAGTCCATCGTTATTGAAGATACGATTGGATTTTTCTCTATTGTTTTTTGATAACATTGTAAATGAAAAATAAGTTCATCTAACTTCTTCATCGTTTTCCTCACATCCATTCCATTTCAAAACAAGTCGTTCCTTAACTACACTCGAACAACTCATATTACATACACATAGCCAAGTGTGGTCACTTGGCTGTAAAAGAATACACACAATTATTTTAATCGTCTTCGCCTGTTTTGTCACCCCACAAAACTCTAATAGTCGAATTAATGGCAACTTTCACACCTGGCTCAGGTGCTTGGGCTAGAACGACGTCTCCCTTCCCGCTCGAATCTAGTCTCAAATCATAATATGATTGATTGATGTCTCGCCTCGTTCTCCCAATAAGGTCAGGCACCTCAATGAGCGGTGTATCTGTCCAAAGGCGTTCTTTTTCAATTTGATCGGTCCTTTTCTCCACACCCATTGCTCTTAAACTATCCCCAATAATTTGCCCTACGATCGGAGCAGCAACTACTCCTCCAAACTGAACGGTTTCTTTAGGGTTGTCTATCGCGACATACACAACAATTTGCGGGTCATCCGCCGGTGCAAACCCAATAAACGAAACGATATGGTTATTCTCTAAATAGCGTCCCCCCACTGCTTTTTGTGCTGTCCCTGTTTTCCCTCCAACTCGATACCCTTCAACAAAGGCTCCCTTCCCAGTACCCTTTGCTACTACGTGTTCCAAAGCATTTCGGACTTCTTTAGACGTTTCTGAAGAAATAACTTGACGCCTTAGTATTGGTGGTTGCTGGGCAATCGTCAGTCCTGTGACAGGATCAAGCCACTCTTTGGCAATAAAAGGTTGATATAAATAACCACCATTAATAGCAGCCGAAACAGCAACCACTTGTTGGAGTGGAGTAACAGAGACACCTTGCCCAAAAGCAGTTGTCGCTAATTCTAATGGTCCTACTCGATCACGGTTGAAGAGGATACCTTTAGCCTCTCCTTGTAAATCGATTCCAGTTTTTTGTCCAAAACCAAAATCTTCTATATAGTCAAATAACTTATCCTTTCCTAACCGTTCGCCTAAAACAACAAAGCCTGGGTTACAGGAGTTCTGAACAACTTCTAAAAACGTTTGCTGACCGTGACCGCCTTTTTTCCAGCAACGTAATCGATGCCCAGAAACCTCAATATGTCCAGGGTCGTTAAACGTATCTTTCTGTAAATCTACTTTCCCCTCTTCCAGAGCTGCCGCTAGTGTAATAATCTTAAATGTCGATCCCGGTTCATACTGCATCCACACCGGTTTATTTTGATTGTAAACTTCAGGAGCTACCTGCTGGTAGTTTTCAGGATTGTAGTCAGGTCTACTCGACATTCCTAGTATCTCACCAGTATTTGGATTCATTGCTATGGCAATCGCTCCGTCTGGTTTATAGATAGCTTCAGCTATATCCAACTCTCTCTCAATAATTGTTTGAATTTTTGAATCTATCGTAAGCTTTAAATCTAGGCCATCAATCGGTGCTTGATATTCATCTGCTAAATTCGGCATTCGGCGGCCTTTTGCATCAGAGAAAAAAGAGACATGCCCCTTCTCTCCTCTTAATCTGTCATCGTAAAATAGTTCAATACCAGTTAGTCCTTGATTGTCAATGCCGGCAAACCCTAAGATGTGTGATAAATACCTACCCATTGGATAATGCCGTTTATTGTCCTCCGCTATGTAAACTCCAGCAATATCAAGTGCACGAACTTCATTCGCTAATTGGTTACTTATTTTTCTCCCCTCAGGGTTTAAACGGACAATTGAACTACCTTTAGTTAAAAGTTGGTATGCTTTCTTTTGATCCATTTGAAGTACGTTTGCTAAGTCTTCCGAAGCTTGAACTGGGTCTTTTATTTGTCGCGGGACAACTAAAATTGATGGCGCACTAATATTCGTTGCTAATGGAATGCCATTACGGTCTAGAATTTCTCCCCGTTTTCCTTCGAACGGAATATTTCTACTCCACGAATCTTCCGCCAAGTCCGTTAACTGATTGCCAAGTACAAATTGTACAAACGCCAGTCTAACTGCAATAATTAGAAAAATCAAAAAACCACTCATTAAAACGAAAACTAACCGTTTTCGAACAGTAACATTAGAAACACGCACGATTCTACCTCCTAATCTAGGTAACAAATTGTAAGCTTGTTTCAATATATGCTTGTACGAAAACGGTTAGAACAGATTGGAGGTAGATACCACACAGTCAATCGAGGAATTAGCTACAATTTAATCTAAGTAGATCCTTTCCAATTCATCGTTTAGTAAATCCTCTTGAGCATCTTGGTCCCCATCTTTCCCTAATAATTCGAACGGACTAAATTCCACTACCAGATAATCCCCTTTTCGAATTGTATTTCCAACTGAAACACTTTGCCGTTGAGCAAATCCCGAGCCCATAACATTAATATTTAAGTTAAGTAGTTCAGAAAGTTTCATCACATCTCTCTTAGACCAACCGATAATGTCAGGCATCTCAAAAGTTTCGCCATCAGTAAGTAAGAATACTTTTTCACCAGACAAGACCCTTGTTTCCGCTTGCGGGACCTGAGATTCAATTTTATTTCCACCACCTAAGATGATTGGTGCTAATTGATTCACTTCTAGTTCTTTTATCGTTTCTGACAAACTCATTTCCCTAAAGTTATTCACTAATACTCCACTATCTACCACCTTGTCATGTTCACTAAAATGACTAGGTGAGATATTTAAATATTGAAGACTTTGCTTCATAACAGTATTAAAGATCATCGAAACCGGGGTTGAACCAACTTCATGAATGTCCAATTTCGGTTGATCCACTGCTACATAAACAATTAATTGAGGGTCAGATTTAGGTGCAACACCTAAAAATGAAAAAATATGATTGCCATGCCCAGTTAAGTACCCACCTTCATGACTAACAATTTCAGCAGTTCCTGTTTTTCCAGCGATCTCAAATCCTTCGATATAATATGGTTTTCCAGTACCCGCCGGAGATGTAACAACCGTTTCCATCAGATTTAAAACATGCTTTGCTGTTTGAGCTGAGATGGGCTGACCAACTACTCTCGTTTCATTTTTTTTGATAATCTCACCTGTATCCGGGTTAACAATTCGATCAACCACGTAAGGCTGCACCATGTTTCCGCCATTAGCAATTGCTGTGGCCGCTTGAATTTGTTGAATAGGCGTCACTGCAGTTGCTTGCCCGAATGCTGTCGTTGCAATATCAGAGCGGTAGCGATCAGCAACTAAGCTGTTAACTTCATTGGGTAAATCGATACCGGTCGGTTCCCTAAAACCAAATTTATCAAAGTAATCAAAAAAACGATCTCTACCGAGCTTTTCAATTGCCAGAATTGAAAAGGCCACATTGGAAGAACGTTGGAAACCTTCGTCAAAACTAATTTTACCCCACCCTTGTCTTTGATGATCTCTAATTCGGTCCGGACCAATTTGGTAACTCCCTGACTGAAACAATTCTTCTCCATTGTAGACACCTTCTTCAATGGCAGCGGCAAGCGTAAAGATTTTCATCGTAGATCCTGGTTCGTAGCGTGATGAAACTGCAAAATTCATATAGTTAACAATGCCCTCATAAAAATTCGGATTGAAACTAGGACGGTTACCCATCGCTAAGATTTGTCCTGTTTTTGGATCTGCAACAATGGCAGTTATCCTCTCTGGCTCATAGCGCTCTTCCACTTGAGTCATCACTTGTTCTAGAGCAGTCTGGATATTTGCATCTATTGTTAAATAAACATCATGGCCATTAACAGGTGGAGACACAAATTCTTCGATATTCGGTAATTTAAACCCTCTGCGATCCTTTAAGTATTCAACCATGCCATCTTTCTGAACTAAATAGTCATCTAAACTATTCTCCAGTCCCATACGAGCAGTAGACATATCTCTTTCTGTATACCCGATGATATGTGAAGCAAAAGTGTGTTTCGGATAATATCTCTTTGGCTCTTTACGGAATATAATCCCTGGCAACTCAAGATCTTTTATTTGTTTCATTGTTTCATAGTCTAGATTTTTTGTACCAACACCTAATTCTACTTGAAACCGTCCCTCTGCCGATAATGAGCGTTCCAAACTTTCAGAATCTCTTTCTAATATAGGCGCTAGCTTTTCAGCCGTCATTCTTGGATCAGTCACTCGGTTCTTTGTATTTTCATCTAGGATAGCTATAATTGTATAAGATGTAACTTCTTGAGCTAAAGCAGAACCATTTCGATCAAAGATCGTACCTCGTTTCCCTGTGATTATCTGGGTTTGTGTCCAACGCGACTCTGCCACTTCTTGCAAATCTTGACCATTAACGATTTTTTGTGATTGTATGAACCCAATTCTAATTACTAGCAGTAAGAATAAAGTTAGAAAAAAACACATCATTACAAAAGCTCGTATATTCATTTTTCGTTTAATTTTTGTTGTCACGATTCATCACCTTGACTTTAGTTTATAAATATCCTACTAAAATATAACATATCTTTTCTATTAGAATTTGTCATTGTTACTTATTTCCGAATATGGAATAAAAGCGAAAGGCACTCGCCTATCGGAGAAAAGCACTGGAAGGCTTACCAGTAGCAGTCACGACTTTCGACCGCAAATGGCAGACTGAAGTGCTCGAGGCGATGGCGCCTAGAGCTAGACGTCCGTCTCACTTCAAACGTTTTTAAATTCTTTCCTTTGAACAAAATCGCTAACGCGATCTATTCCGACCCAAGTGTAGATTTAATCAC
>CAZIRM010000066.1:0-11673 GCA_964541705.1 uncultured Bacillaceae bacterium
AAAAATGGACTTTTCATTGGACGATATCTATCGCTCTCTTTCATTTTTTAATAAACATAAAGACGCACTCCAACTGTGGATGCATGAACGAATAAAAAAGCAATATGGACGCAATACCAGTCTGGTCTACTACGATGTGACGAATTATTATTTTGAAATTGATGAACAGGATGAATTAAGAAGAAAAGGGGTATCGAAAGAACACCGCCCTGACCCAATCGTACAAATAGGATTATTCATGGATACCGATGGTATCCCAATTACATATGGTCTTTATGCGGGAAATACACTGGATAAACAAACGCTCATTCCAATGCTCGGAAAGGTACAGCGCAACTTTTCCCTTGGTAAAACCATTGTCGTTGCCGATAAAGGGATGACTACCGGAGACAACATTTGGTATACGTTGTCGGCAAAAAACGGTTACATTTTAAGCTATTCGATCCGCGGAGCCAACCGAAAATTTAAGGAGTATGTCCTTGACGAGAGTGGTTATCGTTCTATCGGTGAAGATTTCAAAATTAAATCAAGGCTCTATCCGAGAGTGATTACCGTTACCGCAAAAAACGGTAAAAAGATAAAAAAGACAGTAGATGAAAAACAAGTTATTTTTTACAGTAGGAAATACGCATTGAAAGCCAAAGCCGATCGAGCAGCTGCACTAGAAAAGGCAAGAGATCTCGTTGGCAACCCATCCAAATACAACAGAGCAACATCTGTCGGTGCCGCTAAATATGTTAAGAATCTCACTTTCGATAAAGAAACAGGCGAGATACTTGATAGTGCCAATCAATCGCTACTTTTTGACGAAGAAAAGCTACGAAAAGAAGAGGAGTTAGATGGGTACTACGCTATTTTGACGAGTGAATATCAAGAGTCCGATGAACGGATTGTAGAAATATATAGGCGACTGTGGAAGATTGAAGAGTCCTTTAAAGTAACGAAAAGCGATCTAGAGAGTAGACCAATCTTTCTTTCCAGACAAGAACACATCGAAGCTCATTTCCTCACCTGTTTTGTCTCCCTTGTCATTGCAAGGATATTGGAACAACGCTTAAAAGGAAAGTATTCGGTTACAGCACTACTTGAAAGTCTAAGAAAGGCTTCATGTAGCCATATACAAGAAAACTATTATCTGTTTGATTTTTATGATGATGTGCTTTCGGATGTTAAGAAAGAATTGGGAATAGATTTGGGCAAAAAATGCCTTTCATTAGGAGAAATAAAAAAAATTTTAGGTGAGGTCAAAAAAGGGTGAATTACACTACAATTTCCTGACAAAAAGAAACAGCCAAAGAACCAGAACTACCAATGGTTCAAGGCTGTTTTTTCTTCATTCTAACTGCAAAAGTCAGGATATATTAACAAATAATTCTGTAATCTTCAACACTATTTTTGTCTAATCTTGGATTTGTTATCGAAAGATTCTCGCTATCTCTTATTCAAGTTCAATACTTACTCGTTTCATCACAAACACTTTCTCAAAGAAAGGAAAAATGAAGTATCCAATACAGATGCCCAAGACATTTAATATCACGTCATCAACATCAAAACTACCTCTTTTCGTCAGAAACTGTAAAGACTCGATCAAGAAGATGGAACAGATTGAAATAAACAGCAACCCAACGAAACTTCTATTTTTGTTTACATAACAATAATAGATTCCTAACGGCACGAACAAACCGATGTTTGCACTTAAATTATAAAAAGCGATTAAAGGATTTACTTGTCCGGATAAATAAAAGAAAATGGTTTCTAGCGGAATAAGGTTAACCGTTCCGTAAGTTTGGTTGGCAGGACGAAAATATAACAAGACAAATAGCCCGATAGAATAGAAAGTTATCATTATGTCGAAGTATAACTTCCGTAAGGCTATCTTTACTCCAAATATGAAACAACTTAAAAATAAGACAGTGCCAGTAAAGGATAACCAAACAATAACAATAACAATTCCATGTAAATACTTTGTTAATTCAAGCCATAGTGGAAATAGGGTAAAAAAAAGAATTTGTGATATGAATAAGCTAACTCCTACCTTTTTCATTGTACCTCCTTCACCATTTGTTGTTTTGCTTTCATTGGTTCTATATTAGTATAGTAGAACATAACCCTTTAAAATCAAGAAAAAACTAGTAAATTAATACTTGCAACTAATACTACAATCATAGCAAATTTCTTAATTACTTGATGAGGGAGTTTATCAAACATCTTTAATCCTAATGTTGTTCCAAATATGACAGTTACTACTCCTACAATGAAAAAAAGTAGAAAGTCTAGGCTAAAATCACCATTAAAACCGTGAAGGATGAGGGTGAAGCTATTATTGACAAAAAATACTGCCTGTAGGTTTGCGCTGTATTGGTACTTGTCTTTAAACAAAAATAAAAAATAGAACAAAAAAAATGGGCCACCTACCGCAAATACTCCTCCAATAATCCCGCCTAATAATTGAACACGATCGGTATGAAAGGTCGTTCAAGTGCAGCTTTCGATGGTTCTTTTCGATTAAACAATAGGTATACGACTACTAAAATAAGAAACATGCCTAAAATCTTCTTCATAAAATCCATTTCACCGAAAGCATTTAGAATGTAAAAGGAAAGAACTCTCCCTGCTAACGAGGCAAATAAAAGAAAGAATATAGACTTAAAAACTATTTTCTTATAGTTTCTAACAATTATGTTGAGAGAAACAACAACTGCTAAGGACATAACAAAAAGGGCACTGTCTTTAACAGAAAAAAAGAATGGCAAAAATCCCATCGCAAATAGACCGAAGCCAAAACAACTTACCCCTTGAATAAAGCTTCCAATAAGAATTATGATCATGATGATAAATATTTCGTAGGGCATGTCAAACCTCTTTCTCATCTCAATGAATTTCATAATTCTTATTTTTCGTCACTAGGGTCAATATATAGTTGCGTCAAAATCATTCGCAAACTAGATATTGGTTTCGTGTGACTCGATTTTGGTAATTATGAAATTCATTCATCTAAATAATTTTAAGATAATGATATTATTATACACTTCTAAAAGGAATTAGCGAGCAATATATAGCGGACACTAATTAAATGGTGTCCGCCAGCTACTAAATCTATTTACCCGTTATTTTTAATCCTTGACTCATCAACGTTACTTCGTCTTCCTCAAATGTAAAGGTCAAAATATCTTGAAAACCATGCTTCCAATCAACAATGAATGATTTTTCATCTTGCCAATAGCCCTTTGCAGCCATCATATTATATATGCTGAGAGGACCGATTATTCCTTGGTCCTTGTCATACAAGCGATAAACGTCATCTAGCCCGACGTCAAACTTGTAATCATACCCTAAATATCGAACATGTAACGTCGCTTCGCTATTCTGCTCAAAGGTAAATGTAAAAGCCTCTAGTCCTAAAACATTTTGCTCAAATACATATTCCCGTCCAGATACGTTATGCGCAATAGTTGGCAAATCTGGAACGTCTAGCGGATGATTAGGATTTTCGATTTCCTTTAAAATTGTTTTTAGTTCTTCGTTTGCTTGCATGTTTTCTTTTAATGCACGATCTGATTCAATAGCTGGAATAATGAATCTTTCCATCATCATTTCCGGGATCGATGTGTCTCTATTTTCAAGTGACCCCGTAAATACAACAACTAGATCATATTCCGGAACCACAAAAATATATTGCCCACCAAACCCCCGAGCCGAATAACCTCCAAATGAGTTCATCCACCATTGATAACCGTAGCCACTTCTACTAGGCCACGGACCTGTTGTATCAATAAGATTTGATGCAGACGTTTGCACCCACTCGAGAGGTACAATTTGTTCTCCGTTCCACTGACCATTATTTAAGTACAGAAGCCCAATTTTCCCCATATCTCTTGGCGTCATTAAAATTCCGCCTGAACCATTTGAAATACCATTTTGATTAGGGAACCATACAACATCATGTATTCTTAAAGGGTCGAACATTCTTAATGATGCATATTCAAACGTACTTAACATGGTTTCTTTTTGTATAATTGCTGACAGTATTTGTGATGCACCATTGTTATAATAAAACGTTGTTCCTGGTTCATCAACGATCGGTTGGTTTAGTGCGAAATTAACAGCATTAGGGCTACTATCCATCTTTGTAGTAGATTCATTTGGTGAACCGTATTGGAATGTATCAACCCAATCTAACCCGGTTGTCATCGTTAATAAGTGTTCAACCGTCATACGCTCTTTATGATGATCCATGTTTTCAATCTTAAATTCAGGGAAAAAATCAACAACTTTCTCATCTACACCCTTTATAATTTCTTCTTCGATTGCGATGCCTACTAATCCAGAAAGAATACTTTTTGTACATGAAAAAATATTATGTTTTACATCTTTGCTATACGGATAAAAATAAGCCTCCGTAACAAGTGCATCATTTCTGTAAATGATAATGCTGTGAATTTCCTTGTTTATCTCTTTTGTATATTCCAACATGTCTACTAAAACTTCTGAATTAAGTCCTTGCTCTTCTGGAGTTGTAGTAGTTATATCTCCCGAAGCACCATAATTGTTACAACCTATTAAAATTAAAAAACAAACAACAATTAAATACACGCTATTTTTTCCCAAGTAAACAACACCCCATTTAGATTTTTAGTTCAATGAATGTCATCATGCTTTATTTTCGTCACTAAGATGATATTGTTGTATAAAAACTATTTTCAAACGATATCTTAGTTCTTGTGACTCATTTTTAGTAATTATGATAAACATTCAGTTAATTTTCATTAAACCATTACCTTTTGCTCTTTACTATCCTTTTTTAAATTTAAAAATGAACAAACTGTGACAACATTTACCATTCTCGAGTATATAGATTCGAAAAAATAAAGCCAATGAAATAATTCATCGACTCGTGTTGCTAGATTACACCTATTTTTTTAAAACCATGATAAATTCCTGAATCATCAACGCACGATGTAACGTAATTTGAATATGGAATCAACTCTTTATTGGAATTTCCCATCGCTACTCCCATTCCAACAAACGATAGCATCTCTTTATCATTTAACTCATCACCAAATGCAATTGCTTCAGAAGGACAAATATCTAAGTGTTCTAGAAGCTTTTGTACCCCTAATTGTTTCGTGACATTTGGTAAATAGATATCTGCACCATACTTATGCCACCGATGTAATCTTACTTCATTAAACAAACCATCAAATTCTAGCTCTTTTTCCCATTCACAACAAAGGATCATTTGGTAAGTATCTCTTATTTCGTCATTGAAAGGTTCTGGGTCGAAGCAAAGGGGCATTATAACTTCTTTAACGTGTGGATGTTCCATATGAGTGGTGTAGTTTCCAGTAAGTCTGTTTAGCAATACTGGAATGTTCTTTTTGTATGACTCTTCTACGACTCTCTTTACAAGAATATCTGGGATAAAATTCGTAAAAATATCAATTCCTTTGTAAACGACGTGAGAACCATTGAACGTAATATATGAATCAATCCCCAATTCTTTTCCTATATCGATTGATCCTGAAAGTGGTCTACCTGTTGCAATACACACATCGATATTTTTTTCTTTTAAAAGAGCAACTGCCTCTTTTGTTTCTTCAGGAATAATACCCTCTTTCGTTAAAATTGTTCCGTCAATATCAAAGAATACGATTTTATAGTTCATACAGTTACACCACCATTTACTATAATACTACTATTTTACCATATAACTGAAATGTATAATTGATCTATTATTTTATGAAAAATCGTCTCTTACGTAATCTTAAAATGCTTAAATACTTATACATTAATGAATATCATAATTCTGTATCTCCGCCATATTATAGTTATGGAAATCAATAATTAGAAGGGATGGTTGATCATATGCACATTGGAAGTAAAGGTTGGTACGTGGCGGAACTGAAGAAGCGAGGAATTAGGTATATCGATCAGAAAAAACTCGAAACCTTTAAGACTTATGTTTTAGCAAACTTGTACGCAGATAAAAAGAATCAAGCATAGGAAAATCCAGATGATTTCATCTGGATTTTTTTCATTTTGAAGGCTAGAATGTCTAGCTCCAAGACGCTTCTATGATTTGCTTACAGTTTAGTTTTGCGACGAGTGACCGCAGGAGCACCTTGCTTGCGCTTTTGTTCTTAATGACCACCAAGTAATTCTCGTGTTTTCTCTAAAATCTCCTCGTCTTTTAACCGGAATTTGAACTCCACGCGGCGAGAGTCTTTATGACTATAGTTCCCTTCATCATCAACACGACCGTCTGTGTAGGAACGTCCGTTAACGGTTAACTTCTCTTTTAAATGTTCTTGGATGTTTTTATATGGGAAAGATTCACTAAGAATATACTCTGCGACACTATAAGCACGCTGTTGAGAAAGTTCTAGATTATATAAGTAACCACCTATTTGGTCGGCGTGCCCTTCGATAATAATCTCTGAGATATAGTCTTCGTAGCCACTTTTAAGTAGTACATCCAAATACGCTGGTACAAACTCGTCGAGAAACACGAATGCTTCTGATTTTAAATCGGTATCATCAAATTCAAACAATATATCTGTATTAAAGATCATTGCACCTGTTTTTTCATCAATTTCTATCCCTAACGTTGAATCACTAAATTCCTCGTTAAGACTATTGATCAATTCAACACGGACACCCATAATTTGATCGATTGTTCGCTTCATCTCTTCAATTTGAAATGATTTAATTACCATCATGATAATAAAAATTAAGATGAAACAAAGTAAGATTGACGTCAATAAATCAGTAAACGATGGCCAAAAGTGACTCTCATCTTGCTCACCTTTAAATAGTTTCCGATATTTATTAATCATGGACTCCAACCCTTACGCGATGGCTTTGTCTTGAGGCTTCTTGTGAAAAAGCCTGAAGCTGCCGGTTTAGATTTTGAATTTCTTGACTTAAATCATTGATGGTTTGTTGCATATAACGGGAATTTCGTTGTTGTTGATCCTCAGTCATATCACCAATTTGTTTAAATTCTTTTTTGATGGCTTCATTCATATCAACGACATAGTCGCCGATGTTTCGGCTTACTTTATCTAATTTATCCCCTAGGCCACCTTCTAAGGTCGACACATATCTGGATAAGGTATCTTTTAAAATGGATACGCTCTGCTCAATTTGATTTTCCCTCTGATTAAACGAGTCTGTGATATGCGATACGGTACGATTAATTTCTCCGAGCAATTGATTGTTTTTCATACTTAATTGTTCGTAAGATCTCGCAGCATCGTTCATATGTTTCTCAAACGTCTGTGAATCTTGAGAATGTGCTTTTAAATGACTATTAAATTCATGATTAAATTGTTTTAGTTCATCGAATCTACCAGCTAGTAAGTTTTTATACTCAGCTTGTGTATTGTTAATCGTATCTAGTGCATCCGGCAAGCGAACGAGTGAGTGACTAATCTTGTCAAAATCACCTTTCAAATCTCGTAAACTTAAGTTAATCCCTGCTAGTTTTGCCCCTAAGTCGTCGCCAAAAATACCTTTCATTTGTTGATTGTTTTCTCTCATTATTTTTGCTAGGTTTTCACTTTGGGCATTCATCCGCTCAAATGAACCGTGAATCGATTCTTGCCTTTGTGCAATGCTTGAGAAGAAGTCCTTCATATCTGCAACTGATTGTTGGAAATTGCTAAGCGTATCACTTTGCGCAGTTGAAAGTTCTTGCATTTTTTTATACGTCTCATTAGCTGCCGTCGTGATTTGTTCATTTCTTTGGTCCATCTTGCTAAAATAGCAAAACAATTGGTCAAAATTCTTATTTAACATCGTTGCGCCTTTATCAAAGTCAGCTGTAACCTCTTTGACTTTCATAAATAACGTACTAAAATCTTTAAGGTTTATTGATAGCCCTTTATTAAATTTAGATAAGTCTTTTGCTGATTGCTGCAAGCCATCTGTATAGTCTTGGAACCCACGGAATGACTGTGCAAGTTCGCCAATTGATGAGTTTATTGATTCAGAAACTTGAATGAGACGTGCCATTGAGTCTTGCTCATTTTCTTCTAAATAAGATTCTGTTTTTAACATAATATCGGTTAACATATATTCAGCGTTGGCTACTTTTGTCACAACTGTCATCACGAGTGATAGCGACATACCCGCAATACTTGTATAAAATGCGACGTCAAGACCACTAAGTACTAAGCCTACACTTTCGACTAAGCCATCACCAGTGACATCAATTCCGCTTAGCGACCTTGTCAAACCAATAAACGTTCCTAATACACCAAGTAGAATAAACACAGAGATGGTCATCTGAATCATTTTTATTAAGCTAACAACTGGGACGTGAAACATCCTCCAACTAGAAAACTTCTTTTCAATAAATGTCTCAACTTTGACAGACTCTTCTTTATTCTTAATTTCGAATTCTGCCTGGAATTTATTTAAAGGCGAGATATCGAGGGCATTTGTTGCCTTGATGTGATTACGGATTCTCCTTAAACGACCATATAAAGCGAAATGAACAAAGATTGCAAACAGAAACGTAACAAATAATACGAAGAAAATCGCTTCAATTACAGAACTTGATAAGACAGATTGTGCTTGTTGTTCATTCATAAATAATTTTAAAATTGTTTCGACCATGATTTACCTCCTTAAAATAGCTTGTATTAATAGCTATTCGGACGTAGGACAAATCATGCTTGAATGAACGAAATTCATACCAGCTTTTCAAACCATGCAAAAAAACGCACAATTGTCGAAGCTTGTGCGTTTTAAGAATACTAACTGAACCTAATCGAACCTCTTATTCTTCAGATTCCCAATAAATCAAATGGTCTTGATAGATTCCGTTTTGCATTGTATATAATTTTGAAATGGATGAAATTGGTCGTGAATAGTGTAACACATACGAATGTTGCAGCCCTTGCGAATGTGGGGGCACTTTTATTTGATCCACTCGGTATTTGTGCATCTTCCCCTCGAGGTCCTCAATAAAAAATTCACCACGCCACCCTAAAACAATCAGTTTGTCAGAGTTATTGTCCACTAAAAAACTGATCCTAATTTTCTTATCAGAAATGCGTTGAACATCGTTAATTGCTAATTTATATTTCCCATCTTCAAGTAGTAAATCTTTAAAGCCTTCAGAGTTACCCATCGCCTCCACAGCATTTGTTTCAGGTTGATTCACCTGTTGAATCTTTTGGTCATTTTGAATGTAACCTCTTACGATGAATAACGCTGCTAAAAGATAAGGAACTACTACCCACTTTAGAAGTGGTTTTAGGTGATTCGTTCTTTGTTTTTTCACTGCTGTACACTTCCTTTCTGTATAGCAAAAATTATTGACCAAATAAAAGGTTTTCATACCGTTCAATGAAATCCATCATTCTTTATTTTTGATCTTGGTCATTAAGAAATTCATACAGTTAACTGTCACCTTTTGTGAAAATTGAATACCTTATTGTGAATAGTTAAGGAGTGGTGAATAATGGTACAAATTGCCGTTGTAAATCAAGGCGATTCGCTTTGGTCAATCGCTAATCGCTATCGCATCCCAGTAGATTTGTTAAGCAGTGCAAATGAACTGAGTCAAGAAACCTCTTTAGTGCCTGGTCAGTCGCTTGTCATCCCAGCAACTACCCGTTCTGCTAGATCTTATACAAACCTAGACCGTTCTCCGGTTATCGAAGTGAACGCGTATGTAAGAGCAAATGATCCCAATGCCCGAAAAATTGTAAATAAATATGCACCGTTTCTGACGTACTTTAGTGTTTCTAGCTACCGGGCAACAGCGTCTGGTGACATCGTAACGATTGATGACTCTGATATATTATCAACGATTACCCAAACAAACGCGGTGCCAATGCTCGTCATAACGAATTTTACAGGGGAAAGATTTTCACCTGAAATTACGCGAGAATTATTTACAAATGAAATAGCTAGAGAACGTTTTATCACAAATTTATTAAATTTATTGTTAGAAAAACGATATTACGGTCTCAATTTTGATTTTGAAGAAAACTACCCAGAGGACCGCGATTTATATAACAAATTTCTTCGTGAAGTTACTCCGCGGATAAAAGAACAAGGTGTACTAGTATCAACAACGTTAGCACCAAAAGTAAGTGACACAGAACCCGTCGCTTGGTTTGGCGGCTTAGATCATGACTATGCTGCTCACGGGAAAATTGTGGATTTTGTCACGATTATGACATATGACATTGGAGGATGGTTTAGCGGTCCCCCTAATGCCGTATCACCATTACCAACAATGCGAGCAGTACTTGATTACGCGGTTTCTGTCATCCCAAATAACAAAATTCTATTGGGCTTGCCTCTTTACGGATATGATTGGAAACTCCCTTTTAATCCTGAAACGGACTTTGCAGAAGTAATTGGACCAAGAGAAGCATTGAATCTTGCAAGAAGAAAAGGTGCTACAATTCAATACGACTCAAATGTTGCGGCACCATTCTTTACGTATTTCGATGAAGCTGGAAACGAACACATCGTGTGGTTTGATGATGCTAGAAGTATGATGGCAAAACTTGAATTGATTGAGGAGTATTCTCTGCGTGGGGCTAGCTATTTCATCTTAGGTCGAAGATTCCCTGAAAATTGGACACTTCTTTCTGAGATGTTCACGATTGAGAAAAAGTAAGAAATGCGCAAGGCACCTGTTACCCTGTCGAACCAGCGAACTCGTTTCCTTGCAAAAACATTGAGAAAAATCAGGGGGAGTCTCGGCTCCTCCTTAATGAAGTTCACAGTTAAGCTTAGGAAGGATTATTTGTGTACATCTTATATGCTGCCATTAGTCGCTATTTCTTCGTTTATTTCCTCACCGTCTACAGACCCTATAAACCTATTAGTTTCTTCATAACACCCTCAGTAGAAATTTCCATTAGTAATTTCAATAGTTCTTCGATGTTAAGTTGTTTCTCAGTTTTGAACCAATAGTTTAGAACACCAATCATCGCTGACAAAGCATATTCCAAACGATAATCCAACTCAATATCGTCTTTTATTCCTTGTGCAATTAGTCTTTCTTTTATCATAGGCTTCATGCTTTTTTTCATTCTCCCTTGAAATGCTGGATCACCATGATCTCCTAGCAACACCTTTAAGTAGTTACTGTGTTGCAAATACACGTTGATAACCGCTTCAAACGGGAATGGTTCGTATTCAGAAGAAAGTTGCTGCAAAGGTACCTCTTGTAGTTTGGATATTAAATTATTTTCAATTTGCTCAAGGACATCATATACATCGTTAAAATACTCATAAAAAGTAGTCCGGTTATATCCTGCTCTAAAGGTAATTTCCTTAATTGTAATTTTATCTATCCTCTTAGTACAATAGAGCTCCCAGAAGGCATCAATTAGATTTTGTTTTGTCAGTGCTGTGATTGGTTGATTTTTTTTCATAATTTTTACACCCCTTAGTCTTAATTCCGACATTTGAGATAACATTGTCGGTTGAACAAGCCCATCGCTCCTTATACACTTATATCATACGACACGTTGTCGGACAAATAAAGGTTAATGAGGTGATTTAAATGACAGCAATAAACATCCAACATCTCACAAAAGATTACGGAAATAATAAGGGGATCTTTGATGTGACATTTCAAATTAAGGAGCATTCCTGTAATGAAGAAATTTGAGGGTTGAACAAAAAAGAACCCTCCTG
>CAZIRM010000067.1:0-11645 GCA_964541705.1 uncultured Bacillaceae bacterium
TCCTCAGGGAGGTGTAATAAATGGGAAAACCAACTTTCCAACCAAATAACCGTAAGCGTAAAAAGGTACACGGTTTCCGTGCACGTATGAGCACGCCGAATGGCCGTAAAGTATTAGCGCGTCGTCGTCGTAAAGGAAGAAAAGTATTATCAGCCTAGGCCACTGACATCCAGTGGTCTTTTTTTTATAAGGTAAGAGTGTATAAAAATCGTGAAGTTAGACTGATGTCTAGCCGCTAGATGATTAAAAAAGTACAAGACGATGTAGCGCGTTGAAATAGAAACAAGACAAATGATAACTATCGCCACTAAGATCAATATAATGTGACAAAAACAATTCATTTACATAAAAACAGATGTTTAGAATATTATTTTTTTGGTATGATGAGAATAGACAAGCAAGCATATGAGGTGTAACAATGAAAAAAGAGTATCGTGTAAAAAAAAATGAGGATTTTTCATTGATATTTCAAAAAGGAAAGTCAACGGCTAATCGACAATTTGTGCTTTATATGCTAGCAAAAGAAGAACAATCTCATTTCAGAATTGGTTTTTCAGTTAGTAAAAAGTTAGGAAATGCTGTAACTAGAAATCGGATAAAAAGATTAATGAGAGAAGCTGTACGGCATATTGGAGACGATCTTAAGCAAAATTATGACTATGTACTTATTGCGAGACAGCCAAGTGTAGAAATGAACTTTCTGGAAATGAAAAAAAGTATATCGCACGTGTTTTATCGAGGATATGCGTTTAAAAGGAAAGGGGCTAATCTTCTTTGAAAGCAACATCAAAAAAAGCATTGATTGGCTGTATACGTTTTTATCAAAAATTCATCTCACGTTTCACGCCACCGACTTGCAGATTTTACCCTACATGTTCAAATTATGGAATTGAAGCCATTCATAGATTTGGTGCACGAAAGGGACTTTTGTTAACAGTAAAACGTTTAAGTAAATGTCAACCTTTTCACCCAGGTGGAATTGATCTTGTTCCAGAAAAAAAAAAAAAGCACTAACAAATTTAGAAAACTAATGTTTTTTTTTTTTTGTTTTTTTGTTATTATTGATGATAAAATTCGTGTCAAAAAAGCTACGTTTATCAGTGTTATTTTTTAGTTTAGTATTATTCTTGGCCGGGTGTGGTAATATTGATGAGCCAATTACAAAAGAAAGTGCATCTGGGGTCTGGGAGAAATTTTTAGTTTATCCGCTATCATGGCTAATTACTAGAGTTGCGGAATTTCTAAACTCTTACGGGCTGGCGATTATTATCGTAACCATATTGGTTCGGATTGTCATTTTGCCATTAATGATTAAACAAACGAGAAGTTCCAAAGCCATGCAGGCTCTCCAACCAGAAATTAAGAATCTACGTGAGAAATACAGTGCAAAAGATCAAAAAACACAACAAAAATTACAACAAGAAACAATGAAACTATTTCAAGAAAATAAAGTAAATCCATTAGCGGGTTGTTTACCAATTTTTGTGCAAATGCCAATTATGATCGCCTTTTATCATGCAATCCAACGTACAGAGGCGATTGAGACAGCCCATTTCCTTTGGCTAAATTTAGGTATAGCAGATCCGTACTATATTTTACCCTTAGTAGCGGGAGTAACGACGTTTATTCAGCAAAAGATGATGATGGTTCCGGATAATCCTCAAATGAAAGCAATGGTTTATGTGATGCCGATTATGATCATATCGTTTGCCGCATTTTTCCCATCAGCGCTTGCGTTATATTGGGTAGTGGGTAATCTCTTTATGATCGCTCAAACATACTTTATTACTGGTCCTAATGTAGCAAAAAAACCAGAGACTAGTACAGGAGGATCAAAAAAGTGAAGAAAATAACTGTTTCAGGGAAAAACGTTGAAGAAGCTATTCAATCTGCACTTGCGAAATTAAATACAACGAGAGAAAAAATCTCATTTCAAGTAATTGAAGAAGCCCAAAAAGGTTTTTTGGGGTTAATAGGCTCTAAGCCAGCAATTGTTGAAGTAGAGATGAAACCTGACGCAGCACAAGAGGGGATTAGTTTCCTAAAACAAGTAACAAGTGACATGGGTGTTAATGTAGAAATTCAAGTATCAGAAAAGAAAGAAGGATATTTGTTTGAACTTATTGGAGAAGGGTTAGGTATTTTAATTGGTAAAAGAGGCCAAACGCTTGATTCACTTCAGTATTTAGTCAATCTTGTCGCTAATCGTTATTCGGAACAATATATTAGAATTGTTCTTGATGCTGAAAACTATCGTCAAAGACGAAAAGAGTCACTAGAGCAGTTGGCGCATCGATTAGCAAATAAGGCAGTAAGAACAAGAAAATCAGTTGTACTAGAACCGATGAATGCGCTAGAAAGAAAAATTATTCATACTGCATTACAAGATGTTAAAGGTGTAAAAACGTATTCTGAAGGTGTTGAACCACATCGTAAGATTATTGTAGCACCTAATAAAAGCACAAAATAAAAATAAAAAAGTAGTGTCTGACTAACAATTGTTACTCGGACACTATTTTTTTATGCAGTAGCCTTATTTTTGTTTTGGAGTTATGCACATGTTAATATCTTTTTTGTTTGATGCAAAGAAGAATCGGGGACACTAACTTTATCCACAGTGGAAAATCTTTTTATTAAAGAAAGACTATGGTATTCTAATAATTTAGAGAGTAAGGTTTTAAAATTAAAATAGATAAAGATTGTAAAGAAAGGATGCACAAAATGGAATTAGATACGATTGCTGCAATATCAACTGCTTTAGGTGAAGGAGCGATTGCTATTGTAAGAGTGAGCGGAATAGATGCGATACATCTTGTCAACAAAGTGTTTAAAGGAAAGTTTTCTTTAAATCTTGTTGAATCACATACGATTCATTATGGACATATTATTGAACCGGAGTCTAAGCAAGTTGTTGATGAGGTTATGGTTACCGTTTTAAGAGCACCGAAGACATTTACGAGAGAAGATATTGTTGAAATAAATTGTCATGGTGGATTATTGGCAGTGAATCGAGTTCTCCAGTTAGTCTTACAACAAGGTGTTCGTTTAGCTGAACCTGGTGAGTTTACAAAACGAGCGTTTTTAAATGGGAGAATTGATTTATCACAAGCGGAAGGGGTTATTGATTTAATCCGTGCGAAAACCGATCGGGCAATGAATGTTGCCATTGGACAAGTAGAAGGGCGCCTTTCAAAGCAAATACAAAAGCTAAGACAAGCGTTATTAGAGACTGTTGCTCATGTAGAAGTAAATATTGACTATCCTGAGTACGATGCTGAACAGATGACGATACAAATGCTTTTAGAAAAGGCTACATACGTGAAGAATGAAATTGAACGTTTACTTCAAACGTCAAAACAAGGTAAAATTTTACGCGAAGGTCTATCTACCGCAATAATAGGCAGACCTAATGTAGGCAAGTCATCCTTATTAAATAGCTTGGTACATGAAAACAAAGCGATTGTTACAGATATACCAGGGACAACTAGAGATGTGATTGAAGAGTATGTAAATGTAAAAGGCGTACCACTTCGATTATTGGATACTGCTGGGATTAGGGAGACTGATGATGTTGTTGAGCGAATTGGAGTAGAACGGTCTAGAGAAGTTGTGAAACATGCGGATCTCGTTCTTCTCGTACTCAATTATGGAGAACCACTGACGAGTGAGGATGAAAAATTATTCTCCATTATCGAAAATACAGAAGCCATCATTATTATTAATAAAACAGATATTAAAAAAGAGATTGATATTGATCAAGTACAAAAAGTAGCTAAAAACCGTACAATTATCACTACATCTTTAGTCGAAGATAAAGGAATCGAAGAATTAGAAAATGCTATTGCTGCATTATTTTTTCAAGGAAATATTGAAACAAGCGACCTAACCTATGTGTCCAATACGCGACATATTGCATTGCTTCATCAAGCAAAAACTTCGGTTGAAGAAGCTATAGTTGCTTTAAATGAAGGTGTACCTGTGGATATTGTTCAAATTGATATTACCAGAACATGGGAAATGCTTGGCGAGATCATTGGTGACACTGTATCAGAAAGTTTAATTGATCAGTTATTTTCACAATTTTGTTTAGGAAAATGATTGAAAGTAGGAGGAAATAAAATGGAGTATCATGCTGGAGAATATGATGTAATCGTTGTTGGTGCAGGTCATGCTGGAGTTGAAGCGGGATTAGCTGCAGCAAGAATGGGTGCTAATACATTAATATTAACGTTAAATTTAGATGCGGTTGCTTATATGCCGTGTAATCCTTCCGTTGGAGGTCCAGCGAAAGGAATCGTTGTGAGAGAAATTGATGCCCTAGGTGGCGAAATGGCAAAAAATATTGATAAAACCCATATTCAAATGCGAATGTTAAACACGGGTAAGGGACCGGCAGTAAGAGCATTAAGAGCTCAAGCAGACAAATACTTATACCAACACGAAATGAAAAAAACGATAGAAAATCAAGAAAATTTGTTGCTACGACAAGCAATGGTTGAAAAGCTAATGGTTGAAAACGGGGTATGCAATGGAGTGATAACAAATACAGGTGCAAAATACTACGCTAAAACAGTAGTGATTACGACAGGAACTTATTTACGAGGAAAGATTATTCTAGGTGATTTAGCTTATGAAAGTGGACCAAATAACCAGCAGCCTTCCATAAACTTATCACATGATCTACAAGAATTAGGATTTGATTTAGTGCGTTTTAAAACAGGTACGCCACCAAGAGTACATGGGGAAACAATCGATTATTCGGTTACTGAAATACAGCCAGGTGATGACGTAGCAAGGGCATTTTCTTATGAAACAAAAGAATTTAATTTGGATCAGTTACCTTGCTGGTTAACCTATACGACAGAGAGAACACATGAGATTATTAATGAAAACTTACATCGCTCTCCTATGTATTCAGGAGTTATTGAAGGTACGGGACCACGATATTGTCCTTCGATTGAAGATAAAATTGTTCGATTTAGTGATAAGCCAAGGCACCAAATTTTCCTGGAGCCAGAAGGGAAATATACGTCGGAGGTTTATGTACAAGGATTTTCAACTAGCTTACCTGAAGAAGTACAATTAAAAATGTTAAAGACATTAAAAGGTCTCGAAAATGTAAAGATGATGCGACCTGGTTATGCAATCGAGTACGATGCTGTCGTACCAACACAGCTTTGGCCGACGTTAGAAACAAAACTAGTGGAAAATTTATTTACGGCTGGTCAGATTAACGGTACGTCAGGGTATGAAGAAGCTGCGGGACAAGGTTTATTTGCTGGTATTAATGCAGCATTGAAAGCGACTGGAAAGGAACCAATTATTCTTGATCGCTCACAAGCCTATATTGGTGTTCTTGTTGATGATTTAGTAACGAAGGGCACGAATGAGCCCTATCGTCTTTTAACTTCAAGGGCAGAGCATCGTTTAGTACTGAGACATGATAATGCAGACTTACGTTTAACCGAACTAGGATACGAAGTTGGATTAATCTCTAAAGAAAGATATGCAAAATTTATTGATAAAAAAGCTCAAATTCAGAAAGAAATAGAGCGACTTAGTGAAGTGACAATTAAACCGTCATCAGATGTTCAAGCTGCGTTAGCTGAGATTAATTCTTCTCCATTACATGATGGGGTAAAGGCATCGGCTTTATTAAAGCGACCAGAAGTTACGTATGAATTTATTAGCAAACTGTTTCCAGCAGATGAGGAAGTTTCTAGTGAAGTAGCAGAACAAATAGAAATTCAAATTAAATATGCAGGTTATATTGAAAAACAAATGCAACAAATAGAACGAATGAGGAAAATGGAAGACAAAAAATTACCTGAGAATTTAGATTATCATGCAATATCAGGATTAGCGATAGAGGCAAGACAAAAACTAAGTGAAGTAAGACCTCTTTCTGTTGGACAAGCATCTCGTGTATCGGGGGTTAATCCAGCTGACGTCTCCATATTACTTGTTTACTTGGAACAAGGTAAGTTAAAAAGAACGAAAGAAAGTGATCAAAATGAATAAGATAGAGTTTCAGTCAATGTTAGAGGAAGAAGGAATTACCCTAACAGAGCTTCAAATGAATCAATTTGAAATGTATTATCGTGAATTAGTAGAGTGGAACAATAAGATGAATTTAACTGCGATTACTGAAGAGGGAGAAGTGTATTTAAAGCATTTCTTCGACTCAATCAGTGCTGCATTTTTTCACGATTTTAAGAAACCTTTGAACATTGTGGATGTAGGAGCAGGAGCAGGATTTCCAAGTATTCCGATAAAAATTTGTTACCCGGAACTTAAAGTAACGATTGTAGACTCTTTAAATAAGAGAATTGGTTTCTTGCAACATCTAATATCAACATTAGACCTTAGCAATGTTCACTTATTTCATGATCGTGCAGAGTTATTTTCACAAAAAAAAGAGCATAGGGAGAAATATGATTTAGTTATTGCAAGAGCGGTTGCCCGTATGCCAGTCTTGACTGAACTTTGTTTACCGTTAGCGAAAGTAGGGGGGCATTTTTTAGCGATGAAAGGACCCGAAGTTACTAACGAAATTAAAGATTCTAAAAATGCCTTTACACTTTTAGGGGGCAAACTTTTAAGTAACAATCACTACACATTACCGTTTGAAGAAAGTTCCCGTCATTTTGTATTACTTGAAAAAATTAAAAAAACACCGAATAAGTTCCCACGAAAACCCGGCACCCCAAATAAGCAACCACTTTAGTACTTTAAAGATTTTCTCATTAATGGGAAAATCTTTTATTTTAAAATTAGGCTGACGTCTACCCTCAGGACATATTTGAGCATTGCTTTCGTTGAAGTTTTGTGAAGCAAAGCAGGAGCCCGTTGTTTGCACTTTTTAGAGTATATATAACTAAAAGTATAAAATCTACTAAAAAATGTTTCACGTGAAACATTAAACGGTTATAATAGATTCAGGATTAAAGAAGGAATATTTAATTTTAATATCGAATCACTACTTAGTAGTAATAAAAGAAGGTGGTGTCACAATGAAACCATTATCACGTCTGTTCGGTTTTAATGAAAAAAATGATCAAATAGAAACAGATTTAATAGATGAAGTTAAAAATTTAGATACTCTGAAAGAGGAAATAAAACAGATTCCAATTACTGATATTGTTCCAAATAGATATCAACCTCGTACCGTATTTGATGACGAAAGAATAGAGGAGTTAGCAAGAACAATTAAGACACATGGTGTTATACAACCAATTGTCGTTAGGCAACGTGAAGAAAAATATGAAATCATTGCAGGTGAAAGGCGTTGGAGAGCCGTTACGAAACTTGGATGGGTGTTTATACCTGCAATCATAAAGGATTTTAATGATTCGCAAACGGCATCTGTCGCCTTAATAGAAAATTTAC
Organism: uncultured Bacillaceae bacterium; assembly: GCA_964541705.1. GTDB lineage: Bacteria > Bacillota > Bacilli > Bacillales > Anaerobacillaceae > Anaerobacillus. Next base: position 7,390 of record CAZIRM010000067.1, read on the forward strand.
AAAGAGAAGGCTTAACTGCAATTGAAGAAGCTGTGGCTTATGCAAAACTATTAGAGTTGCATGGACTTACTCAAGAAAGTCTAGCTCAAAGAGTAGGGAAAGGTCAATCAACAATTGCAAATAAGCTGCGTTTACTATCACTTCCTGAAATTGTACAAGAAGCAATTTTACAAAGAAAAATTACAGAACGTCATGCCAGAGCCCTTATATCTCTAAAAAATGTTGAACTACAGGAAAAATTATTAACCATCATTTTAGAAAAAAAATTAAATGTCAAGCAAACAGAAGAACAAGTTAAAAAGTTACTTGAAGGAACAATGAAAAAGAAGAAACCAACAAGAAAAGCATTTTCAAGAGACACTCGTTTAGCTATGAACACAATTAGGCAATCTGTTGATATGGTTATAAAGACAGGATTTACAATAGATACAGACGAGGAAGAACATGAAGATTATTATCAGTTTACAATACGGATCCCAAAGTAATCGTCAAAGGGCTTACCAATGAGGTGAGTCCTTTACAACTTTAAAATGACAAAATTTGATTTTTTTTTTGATAATTGATTGAAAAATACAACAGATCTTCTTTTTCATGATAAAATAACAAAGTAGAAAAAATAAGTTGTTGAATTGTTAACGAGGCAGGTGGGGAAAATGGGGAAAATTATTGCAGTTGCAAATCAAAAGGGTGGAGTTGGAAAAACAACAACATCAGTTAATTTAAGTGCTTGTTTAGCCCACATTGGAAAAAAGGTACTACTAATTGACGTTGATCCCCAAGGTAATACTACAAGTGGTGTAGGTGTTGATAAAGGCGATGTTGAATATTGTATTTATGATATTTTAGTAGAGGATAAGGACCCAAAAGAAGTAATTCTTCATACTGAAGTTGATGGATTACACATTATTCCTTCTACAATTCAGTTAGCGGGTGCGGAAATTGAGTTAGTGCCAACAATTTCAAGAGAAGTACGTTTGAAAAGAGCTTTAGAGTTAGTGAAAAGTAATTATGATTACGTCATTATTGATTGTCCACCGTCACTAGGTTTATTAACAATAAACTCTCTAACTGCTGCAGATTCTGTATTGATACCGGTACAATGTGAATATTATGCACTCGAAGGTTTAAGTCAATTATTAAATACTGTAAGATTAGTACAAAAACACTTAAATAAAGACTTAGGAATTGAAGGTGTTTTATTAACAATGCTAGATGCAAGGACAAATCTAGGAATTCAAGTGATCGAAGAAGTTAAAAAATACTTCCGAGAAAAAGTATTCCAAACAATTATCCCGAGAAATGTACGTCTAGGAGAAGCTCCAAGTCACGGACAACCGATTATTACATATGATCCAAAGTCTAGAGGAGCAGAAGTCTATATTGAATTGGCAGAGGAAGTGGTTGCTAATGGCTAAAGGGTTAGGGAAAGGGATACAAGCCTTCTTTCCAGAAGTGAAGGATGAACAGGAACCAGTCCAAGACATGGCCCTTAAAGAGTTAAGGCCAAATCCATACCAACCTCGTAAAACATTTACAGAAGAGTCAATTAACGATTTAAAAGAATCTATCATTAATCACGGAATATTGCAGCCTTTATTAGTGAGAAAAAGCATTAAAGGGTATGAAATTGTTGTTGGTGAGCGACGCTTTCGAGCGGCATCAGAAGCTGGATTAGAGACGGTTCCAGTCATTGTAAAAGATTTAAATGAAGATGAAATGATGGAGTTTGCACTCATCGAAAATCTTCAACGAGAAGACTTAAATCCAATTGAAGAAGCGATTGCCTACGAAAAATTGATGCGACATTTAAATTTAACGCAAGAACAATTGTCTAAGAGATTAGGAAAAAGTCGTCCGCACATTGCAAATCATCTACGTCTACTTCATCTTCCAAAAACTACTCGACGGTTGATTGAAGATGGGCAGCTATCAATGGGGCATGGAAGAGCGCTTTTAGGCTTAAAGGATAAAGAAAAGCTTCAAGCCGTTTCAAAAAAAGTTTTAGAAGAAAATTTAAACGTCCGACAATTAGAACAACTAGTCCAAAGAGTGAATGAAAATGTTTCACGTGAAACAATTCGTAAAAAAGAAGAGCCATCATTATATATAAAAGAGAAAGAAAGTAGTTTAAGAGAACGTTTCGGAACATCTGTTAAAATTAAAAAAAGTAAAAAACGGGGGAAAATTGAGATACAGTTTTTTTCTGAAGAAGACTTGGACAGAATTATATCGATGTTAGAAACTTTTTAAATTAGTCACCAATTTTATTGGTGGCTTTCCTTTATCTTAAAGAAAACAGGTAAACGACAAAGTATACCGTTGTCTAGCGCTAAGGCGCTTCTATGAATTGCTTACAGATGAGCATTGCGACGAGCGATCGGAAGTGCGTTTTTAAAAAAAGTAAGAAAGTATAAAAATTCTTAAGTTATACTACTGTCTAGCTTCAGGCGCCATCGGCTCGATCACTTCAGACTGCCCATTGCGGTTGAAAGTAACCGCTGATGGGCAGTCTTCCAGTGTTTTTTGCCGATAGGCGGGCGCCTTGCGCTTTTCTGAAAAAATAAGAATTTATAAAATTTTCAAGTTAGACTGACGTCTAGCTTCAGCGCCTATTCGCTCGAGGTCACTTCGGTCCGTCAATTGAAGCCAAATACAGGTTTCTGCTTGCCGTCCCTCCAGTGCTTGTCGATCGTGAGCAAGGCGCCTGCACTTTTGTTCTTAAGGGGGAGATTTGTTGATATTATTAGGTACAGTTGTTAATGTGCTAGCGATCATTGTCGGTTCTTTATTAGGGATGAAATTAACAACAATAGGTGAAAAAATTAAATTATCGGTTATGCAAGTAATTGGATTATGTGTTGTAATTATGGGGATTAACATGGGCTTGAAAAGTGAAAACTTTTTAGTCGTAATTAGTAGTTTAGTAATTGGTGTTATTGTCGGTGAAAAAATTGATATAGAATCTAAGCTTAATAAGGTAGGGAAGTGGTTTGAAACGAAGTTAGGTAAGAAGGGAGAAGGAACATTTGTCACAGGCTTTGTAACAACGACAATTATTTACGTTGTGGGAGCAATGGCAATTGTCGGTGCGCTAGATAGCGGTTTGAGGAATGACCACTCTGTATTATACACGAAATCTTTATTAGACGGTTTTTCGGCAATTATCTTTACGAGTACGTTAGGTATTGGGGTAATGTTCTCTTCGATACCAGTTTTTTTGTATCAAGGTGGCATAACATTGCTAGCAACATTGATTGTTATGGTAGTACCAGAAACACTTATGAATCAGTATATTATTGAAATGACAGCTACTGGAGGAGTCATGATTGTAGCAATCGGATTGAATATACTCAACCTTACGAAATTAAGAGTTGCAAACTTTTTACCGGCAATCGTTGTTGTTGGTGTTTTTATCGTATTGCAGAGATTAATTTTTGTATAATTTAATATTTTGTAATAAAAAAAGGACAACTTCCATATAGATGTATGGAGGTTGTCCTTTTGTTTAAAGGTGGTAATAGTTTAGATAACCAATTATTGGAGGCTTTTAGACGTATTAATAAAATGTCTAAACCGCTCATTTACTTTGTTATGTTTTTTATCTGCGTAATATAAACTTTCTGCTATTACGTCAGCCATTTTCATAACAAGATGTAAACGAGTATTTTGCAAGACCATATACTCCATAAACCCTCCAACATTTACAATACCAGTAATGTGAATATCACCAACCTCTGGTAAATTCTTTTTTACGGCTGCTCCAGGTTTGACAGGCCCTTGATCTAAAGAAATATAGCCAATGCTTGTGGACTTTCCTAAACAGGCATCAATGGCAATAATAAAGGGGTTATAAAAAAGTTCGCTTATGTTGCGAAGTGTTTCTTCTAAATTAACTGCGTGAACTGGATTCTCTAATGTACCAAATATGTGAAAGTGATTGACATTTAGTTCCTTCAGACGCTTACCGATAAGAGGACCTAACGAATCTCCAGTTGAACGATCTGTACCAATACAAACAATTACAATTTCTTTCTTGGTAGGAATTAGTTCCATGATCTTTTCAGTTAATAAGTCAGTAACGGAATTTTCATTAATATGTATGCGAAATGGGTAGGAATCTTTTTTTATAAGTTTTTTGAAGATCATCAGGCACACCCCTCTAGAAATAGTAGTACCATTATACGGCGGAAAATTCTTTTCTATACGTATAATAGAAAAATAGCAAGGAAAGGGTGCAAATAATGTTTAAGTCTGGT
>CAZIRM010000068.1:0-11479 GCA_964541705.1 uncultured Bacillaceae bacterium
TTAAAATGACCGCTTATTGTTACCATTGTAGAAGAAAATAATTAAAATCTTTCCCACATTCTTTCTACTTTACTTAACATTTTTTCATGAAAAGTTAATTTATATATATCGGGCATATCGAGATTTTTCCAAAAAGTAAAATCGTATTGTTGATCAAAAAAATTCATAATTAAAACCATGATATTACCATGCGTACCGATAACGACATTTTTACCTTTGTACGCTTCTAATAAACGATAAATGGCTTTTACGCCTCTCTTTTGTGCGACAAGATTGGATTCGCCACCTTCCCATGAAAAAGTATGGTACTCCCACACTTTTGTTATTGCAAATGTAAAGTCTTCGATAGGGACAGTAGTTAACGTTCGTTCTTTTAAACCATCTACAATTTTAATTTCTTTATCTATGTAGTTAGCTATACCTTCAACAGTTTGCACTGCTCGTTTATACGGACTTGAAACAACAACCTCTATATTTTCTTTTTTTAATAGTTTGGTTACTTCTTTCACATCTTTAAGACCTCTTTCAGATAAAGGTCTGCCTAATTCATCTGGCGTATAAATAGAGTCAGCGTGTCTAACAAAAAATAAATTAGTCATTTACCATCAACTCCTATATAGATTAACTATAAGTTCAACAAAACAGGGCTTATTCCTTTTTAATATTAATTTTTCGTTAAACAAATAGAATATCTGCAACACAATTCGTTACGGGACCCACAGTTAAAAAAAGCTGCCTCCTTGCTTTAAAGAAACAACACCATATGCTCCTCATCGTAATATGTGTGACCGAGTTTCAATGCTCTTTTCTCTTTCCCAAATACCTCAAACCCCATAGATGTATACAACATTTTAGCAGGAACATTTGTTGTTACAACGCTTAAATAAATTTGTTCGATGCCCTCTAGATTATACGCCTTTTCAATTACTTTAGAGATGAGGTCCTTTCCTATTCCGTACCCCCGCTTTTGGGGTTTAATATACATCGCTACAATATTCGCTCGGTGGCTCAATTTTAATAGTTTCTCTTTTACTAAAGTAACAACCCCAACAAGGTGGGATTCATCAAATGCACCAAAAGTAAATGTATTCTTAGGCGTTTCAAACCTATTCTTATATTTTTCTGCTGTTTCGTTCTTTTCTTCTTCATAACTGGATGCAAACGCATATGGACTAGTTCGAAGTGCTTCAAGTCTAATCGAAAAATATATTTCAGCATCACTTGGAGTTAATTGTCTTATTTCCATGTTATCTCCCCTTTTGTATAGAACTATTTATTCAACATTCTTCTTATTAGCTTCTATAATCGATCCAATAGGAAAATGTTAATCGATCTCAACCCCCATAATAATTGCATCAAAATAATGCCCATTTATAAAAAAATACTTTGAAATTTTCCCTTCGACCTTGAAGCCTATTTTTTTATACAAGTTGATGGCATTTATATGATCTTCCCTAACTTCTAAGTTGATTTTTTTAGTTACATTATTACTTCGTGCCCAATTTAACATATATTTTATTAAACTGTTACCAATGCCCTGACCCCAGTAATCTTTTAAGACACTAACACCGAATTTCCCAAAATGTATTGTCCTCGGTCTAGTCCCCGGAGTAAAGTTTAAATTACCTACAATTCGTCCATCAACCTCTGCAAGAAGAAACAAACTAACGTCATCACTTTTACTTTTTTCTATTAAACTTTTCTCTTCTTCTAATGATAGATTAAACTCACCTTTCCCGAAGGTTAAAAAATCAGTCTGTGAAGAGATCTTATCAATATATTCTAGTATTGAAGAAGCATCATCTGCAGATGCTTCTCTTACTATTACTTTTTCCAAGAGATTGCTCATTGTCCTTTCCTCCGTTAACCTACTTAACTTAGTACTTCTAGATTTCCTCAGTAATTCCCTGTTATCTTACTATTTTTCCCGTCAATAAAGGAGCGCCTAAACACCTAAACCAATTTTCATCTTAATTTCTTTTAGAAATGGAACACTGATTGCTCTTGCCTTTGCTGCACCACTAATTAATATTTCGTCTATTGTTGCAGGCGATGCCAATAATTCGTTGTATTTCGTCCGTGGTTCTTCTAAATAGTTATTCATAACCGTAAATAATTCTCTTTTTGCATCTCCCCAACCAATACCACTCAAATATCGCTCCCTCATTTTTTCTATTTCAAAAGGAGAGGCAAATTCTTTATACAGTGTAAATAAAATAGACGCATCTGGGTCTTTCGGTGTTTGAGGAGGCAGTGAATCTGTTGTAATTTTATTAATCAGCTTTTGTAATTTCTTTGGTTCTTCAAATAATGGGATTGTATTGTTATAACTTTTGCTCATTTTTCTACCATCCAATCCAGGTAAAACAGCGGTATCTTCTTGAACTTTATACTCGGGCAATACAAAAGTTTCACCATAATTATTGTTAAAACTTTCAGCAATATCTCTTGCAATTTCTACATGTTGTATTTGGTCTTTTCCAACAGGGACAATCTCTGTCTTAAACAGCAAAATATCTGCTGCCATGAGGATTGGGTAGGTGAAAGTTCCCATATTAACTCCATGATCTAAATCCCGATCGACCTTTTTATTATTATCAACTATACCTTTATAAGCATGAGCCCGATTCATTAAACCTTTCTAAGCAAAACATGAAAGTATCCAGTTTAACTCGAATATCTCTGGTACATCGCTTTGCCGATAAAAAATCACTTTGTTAGGGTCAAGTCCGAGCGCTAACCACGCCGCAGCGATTCCATAAGATAGCTGTCGAAATTCTTCAGGCTTATGAATTTTCGTCACCCATGATAGTCAGCGATAAAAAAGGCAGCTTGATGCCCTTCAAATTCTCCTAATTGTAGCGCGGGTTTTATCGCTCCAATGTAATTACCAAGATGAATTTGTCCTGTTGGTTTAATTCCTGTTAAAATAGTTTTTTTCATAATAACCTCCGATCAAATAGGAACACAAAAAGGGTTACTCATCCCTAAAAAAGGACGAGTAACCCGCGGTGCCACCTTCATTCGTTTACTATCTAATAAACGCTCTTGTCCGCACAGAAACCACATCAGGTTTCGATACGTAGTCTCTTTATAACGGTAAGACAACCCGCCAAGCCTACTATTACTTCAGCCTAGAAGCTTAGAAACCCATTCAACAATAATCCCGTACGGATCCTCAGCAACCATCCGCTCTCTGATACGTTCGTAAAGCCTACTCTTTTTCTTCATCGCTCTTAAATATTACTTAGATAATAAAAGGTCAAGAAAAAAAGTTTTATATTTTTTTCCGTACACCCATCATGCTACTTAATGCTTCTGTTATTAATTTCACGATCGCTTCTAAATATGCCTTTTGATTTGGAACAAATTCATTTAAACCCACCCTTTTCGTATATGAGAACTTTTGCCCATATTTATTCAATTCAAAACCTTCTATATCAATCATATTTTCTTTTCCAAGGCACAAATCAATAAATTTATTGAATTTTGCTTTTACAATTCCTGAAACTTCTTCTTGTTGTATATTGAATTTATCAGTATCTTTCATACGATACAAAAACACATTGCCTAATTCTCTATCTATAAAGTTTTTGGTCTCTATACAATCTTCAATAACCCCTAGTGGAACTAACTCATTCATTTGTACTGCAATTCCAAGTTCTTCTCTCACCTCTCTCACCCCATCAGAAACACTTTCGTTAGATAATAGGTGGCCAGCAGCAGTTATATCTAATAAGTTAGGAAAATCTTTTTTGTTACCACTACGTTTTTGAAAATAAATATAATCAACACCATTTTTGTTATCAACAAACCAGCAATGGAAGGTTTCGTGCCAATAGCCTTGTTTATGCACTTCATCCCTCTCAGCTACACCAATTTGTTTTTTATTATCATCAAATATTCTAAGTTCTTCACTCATTTTGCATTTCTCATCCTTATTAGAATTTTCACCAAAAACAAAGTGTTTAATATACTTTCCTAAACCCCTCAACGTGTTCTTGAAATCCAACTCTTTCATAAAATTGATGTGCTCCTTTTAGATGACCAGATGAAACAAGAATAGCGTAGGCGCAGTTGTTCCTTTTCGCAAAATCATCAAGCGATTCTAATAACTTTCTACCTATCCCTTTCCCTCTTGTCCCTTCTTTCACAATCACGTCCTCAATAACTAAAAAAGGAACGGATAAGCTCTGACAGTAGATGCCGAGTGCCGATCCTATAAGTTCATTATTCTCTTTAGCAACAGCTAGAAAATAATGATCGTTATTTGAAATTTCTTTAAACGATTCACGGGATTTATTTAAAGACATTTCAAACGGGATAAATGTTTTATATAGCTCTAAAAGATCTGGGATATCTTCTACCTTTAATTTTTTAATAATTACCATCGGAAACCACCTTTCTCCGTACTAATCAACTATATACTACAACAATAGCACACTTTTAATAATTGATTGTTTCCATAACACAAAAAGGCATTACTCCTTCTTAAGAGCAATGCCAAAATCAATTATTTAACCCATACTTTCTTGAACTCAGCAGCTACAACAGCTGGATCATCTGCAAAAGATATAGCAGTAATGACACTTAGTCCATCCGCTCCTCCTTTAACCACTTCACTTGCATTTGACAGCTTTATTCCACCAATCGCTACAATCGGAGCATTGATTCCTCTTGCCCGTAATGTTGAAATATAATCTGGACCGCAGACTTTTTCTGTATCTTTCTTTGTACTAGTTGCAAACACTGGCCCAACACCTAAATAATCGGCTCCCTGTTCTAGTGCTTTTCTTGCTTCTAGTTCATTATGTGCTGATACACCTAAAATCCGTTCACCAATTAGTTGCCGGATTTCTTCTATATTCCCATCCTCTTGTCCTATGTGCACACCATCCGCTCCTATTTTTAATGCTAACTCAACATCATCATTAACAATGAACGGGATGTTTGCTTTCTGACAAAGCCACAATAGTTCTCTGGCTAGTTTCTCCTTTTCAATCCCTTCAAGGGCACCAATGCCTTTTTCACGAAACTGAAAAATGGATACTCCACCTTCAATCGCTTGTTGTAATACGTTTGGTAATGATATTCTGACATTCGGAGTTCCAGCTATAAAATACACTTTTAAAAGCTCTTTCATTTTTTCTACACTGATTCTTGCCATATGTTCCCCTCCAATTGAGCACCTTTATATTTTCGAAATGCTCCATGGTGCGTTGGACCATGACCACTACCAATATTTAGTGAGTGGACAATCGCATAATGAATAAAGCGTTTTGCTTGATGAACAGCTTCAAACAACGTTTTCCCTTTTGCCAGTTCTGCCGTAATCGCGGAAGCAAACGAGCAACCTGTACCATGTGTATTTTTTGTTGCAATACGAGGGTACTCAAAATAAGAATAGTCTTTACCGTCAAAGAACAAGTCAGTTGTCGTATCTCGACCTGTATCGTGTCCTCCTTTTATGACAACCGTTTTCACTCCCATTGATAAAAAATCTCGAGCTGCCTTTTTTCGATCTTCAATTGTTTTTATCGTTCTTCCAGTAATCGCTTCTGCTTCTGGGATGTTCGGTGTTGCCACTAACGCTAACGGTAAGATCTCATCAATTAACGTTTTTGTTGAGTCACTCGTTAATAATGATGCACCGCCTTTTGCAATCATTACAGGATCAACAACAACTTTATCCCATTTATAGTATCTGATTTTCTCTGCAACAAGCTTAATTCTTTCAACATCAAACAGCATCCCTGTTTTAACCGCATCTACCCCAATGTCCTCTGCTACTGATACCATTTGTTGTTCCAACCCTTTTACTTCAGCTGGATAGACTCCCTGTACTCCTACAGTATTTTGAGCGGTAATTGCAGTGATCGCGGACATTCCAAAAACGTCTAACTCCTGAAACGTTTTTAAATCTGCTTGAATCCCTGCTCCTCCACCACTATCAGACCCTGCGATTGTTAATGCACGTGCAACCATCTCACCACACCTTTCTTTTCTAAAAAATATAAAAACCGTCCCATATGGAACGGTTAAAATTCATAAACTAGATATCGATCCTATAATAAATCCATAGATATCTTGAGTTTCCGTCCCACTTCCCTACGCTGGCATGACCCAGATCAGGTACAAAGGGATCAAGTAACACTTGTCTCAGCCTAAGCGGCACCCCTAGTGGATTTTTATAATTTTATTCATCGTACCACATCTATTTTAAAACTGTCGATTCCTTTTTATTGCTTCTAGGATATAAATTTTGTTATGATTAGTTCAACAATTGAATAGATTTAAGAACAGCTAGGGGTGCTAATCGTTTGATTAGCTGAGAGGAATTCGTTCCAACTCTTTGAACCTGAATTGGTTAATACCAACGGAGGGAAGCATTTGATAGACTCATTTTCTATGTCTTTAAACGCCTGCCTTTTTGGGTAGGCGTTTTTTGTTTAGGAAAACCATAATTTGGAGGTAACAATCATGAGTGATTTATTAACAATCGGTGGGACTGAACTTACCAATCGATTATTTGTCGGCACCGGTAAATTTGCAGATCATAAACAAATGGGTGAAGCATTACGCGCGTCTCATTCACAAGTCGTTACAGTCGCTTTACGTCGTGTTGATATCGATAGTCATGAAGAAGATATTTTATTTGATATCCCAAAGCATATGACGTTAATGCCTAATACGTCAGGAGCTCGAAACGCAGAAGAAGCCGTTCGGATTGCTAGACTCGCAAAAGCAATTGGAATGGGAAACTGGATCAAAATTGAAGTGATTTCTGATCATAAATATTTACTACCGGACAACGAAGAAACAACAAAGGCAACGGAAATTTTAGCAAAAGAAGGATTCGTCGTTTTACCGTATATGAATCCAGATTTAATGGCCGCAAAAAGAATGAGAGACGCTGGTGCTGCGGCGATTATGCCACTAGGGGCACCGATTGGGTCAAACAAAGGGATAAAAATGAAAGAAATGATTCAGATTATGATTGATGAGATGGATCTTCCAATTATTGTTGATGCCGGGATCGGTAAACCTTCAGAAGCTGCTGAAGCAATGGAAATGGGTGCTGACGCTGTCCTTGTTAATACCGCAATTGCTACTGCATCAAACCCAGTGGAAATGGCGAAAGCATTTGACCTTGCAGTAAAAGCTGGGAGATTAGGATATTTATCGGGCCTAGGTCCCGTTTCAAGCCAGGCGCACGCATCATCGCCTTTAACAGGTTTTCTAAAATAAATCCAACGTGAAAGGAACGTTCCAAAAATGAGTTTCTACCACACATTTGAGAAAATAAAAGATCTTCCTTTTGACGATCTTTTTCGCTCGATTACGAAAACAGATGTTGAGCGCGCGTTACAGAAAGAGCGTTTAGACGAACATGATTTCTTTTCTCTTCTTTCACCGGTTGCAGAAAATTACTTAGAAGAGATGGCACAAAAAGCGCATAAACGAACGGTGCAACATTTTGGAAAGACAATGCAGCTTTATCTTCCCCTCTACCTTTCTGACTATTGCGTAAATATTTGTAAATATTGTAGCTTTAGTTTTAATAATGATTTTCTTCGTCGACGATTAACGATGGAAGAAGTAGAGCGTGAAGCAAAAATCATTGCAAACATGGGAATTAAACATATCATTCTTCTTTCAGGAGAATCGAAACTTCATTCTTCCGTTCAATACCTGAAAGAGAGTTTAACAGTTTTAAAGAAATACTTTACATCAATTGCTATAGAGATTCAACCACTCGACCAAAATGAATATGAAGATTTAGTCGCTGCAGGAATTGATGGTTTAACCGTATACCAGGAAGTTTATAACGAAGAGATTTATCGTGATATTCATGTTGCCGGTCCAAAGAAGAATTTTCGTTATCGTCTTGATACTCCTGAGCGTGGCGCGAAAGCTGGCATGCGTTCATTGAATATTGCTGCACTTCTCGGTCTTGATGAATGGCGCAAAGAAAGCTATATCACTGGCATACATGCAAATTACTTACAAACAACTTATTTAGATACTGAAGTCGGCGTTTCTTTTCCAAGAATGAGGCCTCATACTGGAAGTTTTCAACCTAAGGTAGATGTATCAGATAAAAATTTAGTTCAAGCAATGCTCGCCACTCGTCTTTACTTACCTCGTGCCGGGATCAATATTTCTACAAGAGAAACACCTGAGTTTCGTGAAAAATTAATTCCATTGGGCGTGACGAGAATGTCAGCAGCATCCTCTACTGTTGTTGGTGGTTACTCTGAACCAAATGTGACACAAAGTCAGTTTGAAATCTCAGACGATCGATCAGTAGAAGAAATCAAAACTCTACTAAAACGTAAAGGGTACCAACCAGTTATGAAAGATTGGCAATTTATATAGGAGTGACAGGATGACGATTCCTTTTGAAATTCACGTTATTTCAAATAGCAGGCTTACACTCGAGAGGTTTGCGACCATTGGTAAAAACATAGAACCATACATTACTGCCATTCATATAAGAGAAAAGCATTTACCAGCAAAAGAACTCGTGTATTGGGTAAACCGTTTACTCACATTAGGCGTTCCAAGAGAAAAAATCATTGTTAATGATCGGGTCGATGTTGCTGCTGTAACACAGTCATACGGTGTCCAACTTGGGTACCAAAGTATTGATGTTCCGCTCGTAAAATCAACGTTTCAGCATTTAAGAGTTGGGAAGTCCGTTCACTCAGTGATGGAGGCGGAACAAGCGATGGATGATGGCGCTGACTATCTTCTATTTGGCCATATCTTCTCTACTCAATCAAAACGTAACCTTGCACCGAGAGGGATTGCCAGATTACAAGAAATTGTTGAAGCGGTCGATATTCCCGTCATTGCAATTGGTGGGATTAAACCTCAACACGTAGAGGCGGTGTTAAAGACTGGTGCAAAGGGTATTGCCATCATGTCAGGAATTTGGGATTCTGAGCGACCAATCGATCAGATAAAAGATTATATAAATGGAGGAATAAGAAGTGAAGGTAATCGTTAACGGCAAACAGACGGATGTTCCAAATACAATCACAGTCTCTCAACTTTTAGAGCACTACCAATTACATCGTAAAGTCGTCATTGTTGAAGTAAATGGTTCGATTATGAACAAAGACCTTTATCCCGAAACAATTGTGCACGATGGTGACAAAATTGAATTCGTTCACTTTGTTGGTGGTGGATGATGAACGAACGTTACTCAAGGCAAACTCTTTTTTCACCTGTTGGGGAAGATGGGCAAAAAAAATTATCCTCAAAACATGTGCTAATTATTGGTGTTGGAGCGCTTGGAACCGGGAATGCTGAAAACCTCGTTCGTGCTGGGGTAGGAAAAGTAACCGTCGTTGATCGAGATTATGTTGAATTCAGTAACTTACAACGGCAGCAATTATATATCGAGCGTGATGCACAGGATCGAATTCCCAAAGCAACCGCTGCTCAAAAACGATTACAGGAAATCAATTCTGATGTTGAGATACAAGCGCATGTATTAGATGTATCTGTTGAAGAACTTGAACAGCTTGTAGAAAATGTGGATTTAATTATTGATGGAACCGATAACTTTGATACACGTCTTATCATTAATGATATCGCACAAAAAAATGAAATTCCTTGGATCTATGGAGCTTGTGTAGGTAGCTATGGCCTTAGCTATACGATCATTCCTAAAAAGACGCCTTGTTTACACTGTTTATTACAAACGGTTCCGATGGGAGGCGCCACTTGTGATACTGCTGGGATCATTAGCCCAGCAGTACAAATGGTGGTTTCCTATCAAACAACTGAAGCGTTAAAATTACTCATTGGGGCTACTAATGCACTAAGGCAAACTCTCGTTTCGTTTGATTTGTGGAAAAACGAACATTCAACGTTAAACGTTCAAAGTGTCAAAAATGATGAGTGTCCTTCCTGTGGTAAGGATGCTACATACCCGTTTCTCTCGTATGAAAACAGAACAAAAACGGCGGTACTATGTGGGAGAAACACTGTACAAATCCGACCGGCACAATCGTTACAAAGAGATTTAGAAGAACTAAAGGAACTGTTAACAGCTCGAGGTGGAATGGTCGAAAAAAATCCTTATCTACTCTCCTACGAAGATGGTATGCACAGAATCGTATTCTTTAAAGATGGCCGTTTACTTATTCATGGAACGAATGATGTTCGAGAGGCCAAAGCTATTTATCATCGACTATTAGGTTAAAAAAGTTTGGTTTCCTAAATTGGAAACCAAACTTTTTACCTTTTTCTAGCTAATTCGTCCCTATCTTCTGCCATTGGAGGTTGTTCCATCCAACCATTTTTTATTAAAAGATTTGCACCGTCCTCTGCGTATAACCCTATTTCTCCCATTATTCGTATATATTGACCCATTAAGTCCCTTCGTTGACAAGACGACAAAGCAGAACCGTAATACCCTACTGTAACAGAAATTAACGAAACAATATGAAACAGCATTAATTTATCTGAAAATGGTGCGCCTGTAGAATTTGTTACTTCAGAAATTAAGTTTGATGATGAAGAAAGATAATCTTTGGATAAGATTTCATTAAAAATTTTAATGTGTTTACTACATATTTTATGTCCTCGTTGAAAATATTCTCGAAGTTCCTTTGATGCTGCAACTTGGCTAAAAGCAATCTCCAACACAAGTTTTACGATTGTTTTTTGGTTGTTATAATAAATATTGCCTATCTCAATCCCATTCAATGGTCTCTTATTAAGCCATCCAGCTAAATAATTTTGCTCTTTTACAAAATCAATCGTTTTTGGTGGATTAAGGAAAGGTGGACGAATAAAGATACCTTTTTCTAGCATAACATTTACAGTTTGTTTATATAGTTCCATTGTTTCTAGGCTACATTCAATAAAGTAATTCATTTGATCTTCTCTTACAGAGGATCCTACTGCTAAAGAGTACCCGTTCATCCCATGCAAAGTCATCGCATAGAGATAACTAACCATGTAAGTATCTGAAAATAACCTTGGTGCATTTAAATTAACATCTTCGTTTGTAAATCCTTGAGGAATCGGATAACCCTCCTCTGTTAGCTTACTCTTTATTTTTTCTATATGTGATTGAGATAACTTCAATGCACCCTTTAAAACAGATTGAATGTTAGTGTCTTCAACGGTTTCTAAAAAGTGTAAAAGAACACAAGTCGACATGCTGTCATTTAAATACTGGGTCCATAAGCAAGAAATTTCAGGACCAGTCAATCGTAGTTTTTGCCCTTCGTTATCCATAAATGCCTCCTTTACTTGCGCATAGATTATTATTTAGAATAACCTTGCCTTTCATTTTTATGAAAGGTGGCACATCTCAGTTTGCAAACACAGTATATATATTCTATTCAATAAACTAATAAAAACAGACTTCATTTGATAAAATAATTCCTAAGGGGGCGATCAAATGTAAGCCCTACTTCAAACAACGCATATAAAGACGCAGCGCCTCCTGGTACGA
>CAZIRM010000069.1:0-11475 GCA_964541705.1 uncultured Bacillaceae bacterium
TTTGTTCTTTTCTTTACAGCCTATAAACATGTAGAGTTTAATCAGCATTATGACGGAATTGTATACGGAGTTTCCGTATCATTAGGTTTTGCAACAGTAGAGAATATATTTTATCTACTTGCGTTTGGCGTAGACCATGCATTATTACGTGCGTTGCTACCTGTGTCTAGTCATGCGCTTTTCGGTGTAACTGCCGGTTATTATTTAGGGCTTGCAAAATTTTGTGGAACAAACAAAAAGAAATATTGGATCCTTTTATCTTTGATTTTACCTTGGCTCTTTCACAGTGCATACAATTATATTCTATTCATAGAAGTTTATTGGAGCTATATCATGCTACCTTTTCTCGTGTTTTTATGGTGGATTTCTTTGAGGAAAGTAAAAATAGCTAACGAGCAACAACCAATCATTATTAAAAAAATGTCTTCCGTGAAAGAAATCATTTAGATTCAATGAACCTCATATTACATTATTTTCACCACTGAGAACAATAATAGTTGCATCAACACCTTTTGTAAACTATTTATAGATCCCATGTGACTTGTTTTTGGTAATTATGAAATTCATTTAGTTTGGAGAAAATAAACGTTACTATCTATGATCTCTTACTTTGAAAGGATGAGTCTGAAATGGAAGACATAAAACAAAGGTATAAAGTAACGATCCGCTGTAAGGAATGTGGGGAAAAATTTATTTTGAGAGGGAAAAAAGCAGCGAACGGTTCTTTTGAAACGGGGTTTAAACGCTGTGTATGTGGAAATGAAGAACATCTAGAGGTTGACGCGATACTCGAATAAAAAGGTTGCATTCTTTCTTTTTTTCGTGTATTTTTATATACAACAAAGTTTTCGAAAAATTTAATAATTATTTCTTATCAAGAGAGATGGAGGGAAATGGCCCTTTGAAGTCTCAGCAACCAGCCGATTATAGGTCAGGTGCTAAATCCATCAAGTTTAAAAACTTGAAAGATAAGGAGAAGCAACGTTCCGCTTAGCTTTCTTCTTACTCGAAGAAAGCTTTTTTGTTCGTTAAAACTTTAGTGCGTTACCATAAAGAAAAGTTAGGGGTGTTTGAGATGGGGAGAATTGAAACAATGTTAGCACAATTGGGAAATAAAAGTGATGAAACGACAGGAACAATTAGTACTCCTGTTTATTTTTCTACTACTTTTCGTCATCACGGACTGGGAGAGTCTACGGGATTTGATTATACACGCACATTGAATCCTACTCGAAAGATCTTAGAGGAAGGAATCGCACTGTTAGAGCAAGGTGACAAAGGTTTTGCCTGTAGTTCCGGGATGGCAGCGATCCAAACAGTCCTCTCATTGTTTGAAAATGGGGATGAATTAATTGTCTGCGAAGACTTATATGGAGGTACGTATCGACTTTTTGAAAAAGGATGGAAAAAATGGGGGATTAACTTTCACTATTGTCGTGACTTTACGAATGCCGAAAAACTTATTACTGATAAAACAAAAGCAATTTTTATTGAAACACCAACGAATCCTCTGATGCAAGAAGTGAACATAGATGAAATAAGTATAATAACTAAAAAATACAATCTAATTTTAATCGTTGATAATACGTTCTATACCCCCTATATACAACAGCCAATTAGGGAAGGAGCGGACATCGTCATCCATAGTGCAACGAAGTACTTAGGTGGGCATAATGATGTGCTAGCTGGACTAATTGTTGCGAAAGGGGAAGAGCTGTGCGAGAGGTTAACGTTCTACCACAATGGCATTGGTGCAACACTGGCCCCGTTAGATTCATGGTTGTTAATAAGAGGAATGAAAACTCTTGCGCTTCGTATGGAGAAACACCAAGAAAACGCAAAGGCCATTGCTGAATATTTGAACGAACATTCAGCTGTTAAAGATGTTCTCTACCCTGGAAAAGGTGGAATGTTGTCGTTTCGACTAAAAAAAGTAGAGTGGATTGATCCGTTGCTAAGAGAGTTAACTCTCATAACGTTTGCTGAGAGTTTAGGGGGCGTAGAGAGTTTAATTACATACCCTTCAACACAGACCCATGCAGACATTCCAGAAGAAATTAGGGAGGCTACTGGTGTTTGTAATAGGTTGCTTAGACTCTCTGTCGGGATTGAAAATAGTGGGGATATCATTGCTGATTTTGAACAGGCGTTTAACAAGTGTTGTCAAGGGGGCTTATAAGTGAGTAAACAGTTTGATATACAGACAAGGTTATTGCATAATTCACAAAAAATCGATAAAACAACTGGCGCGGTCAGTGTTCCGATCCAACATTCGTCTACATTTCATCAAGACAGTTTTGATGAATTCGGTGCCTATGAATATGCAAGAGGATCGAACCCTACAAGAAAAGCGCTTGAAGAAGTTATTGCAGAGTTAGAAGGAGGTGCTAGAGGGTTTGCCTTTAGCTCAGGAATGGCGGCGATCTCTACTGCATTTCTTTTACTTTCAAAAGGCGACCATGTATTAGTGACGGAAGATGTTTACGGTGGTACCTATCGTTTAGTAACAGAAGTACTGATAAAGTACGGAATTGAATATACGTTTGTTGATATGTCAGATAAGGATGAAGTGATTCGAAACATTCGTCCAAATACAAAAGTAATCTACATAGAAACACCGTCGAATCCCACTTTGAAAATTACAAATATACGAGAAATTGTAGAGATTGCCAAAGAACACGATTGTTTAACTTTTTGTGATAATACCTTTTTAACGCCTGTTTTTCAAAGACCGATTGAACTAGGTGTTGATCTTGTTTTGCATAGTGCAACAAAGTTTTTAGGTGGACACAGTGACGTTGTTGCTGGGTTGGCAGTAGCGAAGGAAATAGGATTAGGTAATAGAATAGCATTTCTACACAATTCATTTGGGGCTATTTTAGGTGTTCAAGACTGCTGGCTAATTTTAAGAGGAATAAAGACGTTAAACGTAAGAATGGAAGCAAGCGCATCAAGTGCCTTCGAGTTAGCGAAATGGTTTCAGCAGCAAAAAGGAATTAAAAATGTATATTATCCAGAATTAGACGGTCATGTCGGCAGACAAATACAGAAGCAACAAGCAACATCTGCTGGTAGCGTACTTTCATTTGAATTTGAAACAAAAGAACAAGCCCGTAACTTTGTAAATCGGGTACAACTCCCGGTTTTTGCGGTTAGTTTAGGGGCTGTTGAGTCTATTCTGTCCTATCCGGCAACAATGTCTCACGGATCGATGCCAAAATTAGAAAGAGAGAAGCGAGGGATTTCAGACGGCTTGCTTCGTTTATCGGTGGGATTAGAAAAATTAGAAGATTTAATGGCAGATTTTGATCAAGCATTAAGGGGGTAGGAGACAATGAGTTTCTTACATGAAATGAAGAATCAAACACTAATTGGGGATGGTGCCATTGGTACATATCTTTATTTACAGGGTGTAAATAGATGCTTTGAAGAATTGAATTTGACTGAGCGTGAAAAGGTAAAGCAAGTCCATCACGCCTATGTCGAAGCTGGAGCACAACTTATTCAGACTAATACGTATGCGGCTAATTCGATCAAATTAAAACGTTACGGTTTAGAAGAAAAAGTAGCGATTATTAATCAATCAGCTGTTGAAATAGCCAAAGAAGCTGTTGCGACAACACCGAATACTTATGTAGTTGGGACACTAGGGGGAATTCGTGGATTTCAAAAAGGGGCGTATTCGCTTGATGAAATCACCTATAGCTTTGAAACGCAATTAGATAGTTTACTAGGGTCGAAGGTTGATGGTATTTTACTAGAAACATTTTATGATTTTGATGAAATAAAAGCGTGTTTGGAGTTAGTAAAAGCCAAAACAGATTTACCAGTGATTAGTCATGTCTCGTTAGATGAAGTTGGTGTTTTGCATGGTGGTGTGAAGCTGGGAGATGCCCTTACGCAATTAGCGGATCTTGGATCAGATGTTGTAGGGTTTAATTGTCGTATGGGACCTTTTCATATGTCGAAATCATTAGAGGAGATTCCTTTGATTAATGGTACTTATTTATCAGTGTATCCTAACGCCAGTCTACCTGATTACATAGATGGAAGATTAGTCTATCAATCAAATCCAGAATATTTTGGTGCGAGTGCATATGATTTCCATCAGCAAGGTGTCAATCTAATAGGTGGCTGCTGTGGGACTACTCCAGCCCATATCAAATCGATCGCTGAAGCAGTGAAAGGAAAAGCACCGATCCTGAAAAAAGAAGTAAAAAAAGATAAAACTAAAATTGTTATTGATCTAAAAAACAAGATTCAACCGATTAGTGAGCTCGTGATGGAAACAAAGTCAGTTATTGTTGAACTTGATCCACCTAAAAAGCTAAACATTCATGATTTTTTAGAAGGTTCAAAAAAACTTAAGGAAGTCGGAGTCGATGCGATTACATTAGCAGACAATTCACTAGCATCACCGAGAGTATGTAATTTGACTCTTGCTTCGATTATAAAAGATAAATTTAATGCAAACCCATTAGTTCATATTACATGTAGGGATCGGAACCTTATTGGACTACAGTCACATTTAATGGGTCTTCATACATTAGGAATTCATCAGGTGCTTGCCGTTACGGGTGACCCGACAAAAATCGGGGACTTCCCTGGAGCGACTTCTGTATACGATGTGGCGTCGTTTGATTTTATCCGCTTAATCAAGCAAATGAACGAAGGGATTTCATTTTCCGGAAAAAGTTTAGGGGAAAAAACGAACTTTTCTGTAGGAGCTGCCTTCAACCCTAATGTAAAATATTTAGAAAAGGCGGTAGAAAGGGTAGAGAAAAAGATCGAAAGTGGGGCTGATTACTTTCTCACTCAGCCGGTGTATTGTGAGGAACAAATTTTTTCTATTTATGAAGCGACGAAACATCTAAATGTTCCAATCTACATGGGCATTATGCCGCTAACAAGTTCTAGGAATGCAGAGTTTCTACACAATGAAGTGCCAGGGATTAAATTAACCGCTGACATTCGTCAAAGGATGCTTGCTGTTCAAGGAGATGTTGCTGCTTCAGAAATGGAAGGATTACAAATCGCTCAACAATTAATTGACCAGGTTCATCGTTATTTTAATGGATTATACTTAATTACGCCGTTTATGCGTTACAACATGACAGTGAAATTGACGGAATATTGGAACGGAAAAAATAAAATCTCAAAACGAAAGCTAGTATAGAACATTATTTGTAAGTGAAGGGAAGGTCGTCATGAATACATTCGAACAGCGACTCAAAGAACAGATTTTAATTTTAGATGGAGCGATGGGAACCATGCTTCAAAATGCAATGTTAACAGCAGATGACTTCGGTGGAGAAGACTATGAAGGTTGTAACGAGTATTTAAACATCACAGCTCCCAAAGTCATTCAAACCATTCATGAAACCTATTTAGCAGCGGGTGCAGATATTATTGAGACAAATACTTTTGGTGCAACAGATATTGTGTTAGCAGACTATGATTTAGAACATTTGACTGTTGAGATCAATGAGAAGGCAGCCATAATTGCAAGAAAAGCTGCTGACAACTATACGAGTGAACAGTGGCCACGTTTTGTTGCTGGGTCAATGGGGCCGACAACGAAATCTCTTTCCGTGACGGGCGGGGTTACTTTCCAAGAGTTAATAAAAGCTTATCAAGACCAAGCAATTGGTTTAATTCGTGGTGGAGTTGATCTCTTATTGGTTGAGACAACACAAGACACAAGAAATGTAAAAGCTGCCTATATTGGTATTGAATCTGCATTTCATACGTTAGGAAAAAAGCTCCCAATTTTTATTTCAGGAACGATCGAACCTATGGGGACAACGCTTGCAGGGCAAGGGATTGAAGCTTTTTACATTTCGGTTGAACATATGAAACCAAGTGCAGTTGGGCTCAACTGTGCAACTGGTCCAGAATTTATGCAAGATCATATCCGCTCATTGTCAGAATTGGCTAAAACGCCAGTAATCTGTTTCCCAAATGCAGGCTTACCTGATGAGGAAGGGCATTACCATGAGTCGCCAGAAATGCTCGCTAAAAAGTTACGGCAATTTGCGGAAAAGGGATGGTTGAATATTGTCGGTGGTTGTTGTGGAACAACACCAGATCACATTCGAGAAATGAGAAAAGAAATTGCACATTTAAAACCTCGCCAAGTCATATGGGACCATCCACACGCGATATCAGGCATTGATCCACTAATCTACGATGAAACAATGAGACCACTTTTTGTTGGCGAACGAACAAATGTCATCGGTTCAAAAAAATTTAAAACATTAATAAAAGAGAGGCAATTCGAAGAAGCATCTGAAATTGCCAGGGCTCAAGTGAAAAAAGGGGCTCATATCATCGACGTTTGTTTAGCTGATCCTGATAGTGATGAATTAGAAGATATGGAGTTATTTCTTCAGAAGGTTATTAACAAAGTCAAAGTACCGCTGATGATTGATACAACTGACGAGAAGGTTTTAGAAAGGGCGCTCACCTATTCTCAAGGAAAAGCCGTAATTAATTCAATAAATTTAGAAGATGGGGAAGAACGTTACGAGAAAATTGTCCCTCTCATTCATCAGTTTGGGGCAGCGGTCGTTGTGGGAACCATCGACGAAGAGGGGATGGCTGTAACAGCCGAACGAAAGCTCGAAGTGGCTACACGCAGCTATGATATACTCGTTCATAAATATAAAGTAAGCCCTTCTGACATTATTTTTGATCCGCTTGTTTTTCCGGTGGGTACGGGAGATGAACAATACATCGGCTCTGCAGAAGCAACAGTCGAAGGAATTCGGAAAATTAAACAACGTTTTCCTAAATGTTTAACCATTTTAGGAATTAGTAATGTTTCATTTGGTTTGCCACCTGTTGGAAGAGAGGTGCTAAATTCTGTATTTTTGTATCATTGTACGCAAGCCGGACTTGATTACGCCATCGTTAACACAGAGAAACTAGAAAGATATGCGTCAATCTCAGACGAGGAAAAACAACTAGCTAAAGACGTGTTATTTCACACGTCTGAAGAGACATTAGCAAGTTTTACAACTTTCTACCGTGGGAAAAAAGTGACTGAAAAACAACCATTGACGAATCAAACGTTAGAGGAACGCTTGCAGTCTTATATTGTAGAAGGAGTAAAAACGGGACTTGTTCAAGATTTAGAAAAAGCATTAAAAAAATACCCTACCCCCCTCGACGTTATAAACGGTCCATTAATGGCTGGGATGGACATCGTCGGTAAGCTATTTAATGACAATGAACTGATTGTTGCAGAGGTATTACAAAGTGCAGAGGTCATGAAGGCATCAGTGGAATATCTTGAACAATACATGGAAAAGAAAGAGGACAACGGTAAAGGAAAAATATTACTCGCAACTGTAAAAGGTGATGTTCATGACATCGGAAAAAACTTAGTCGAGATTATCTTAAGCAACAATGGATTTAAGATTGTCAATTTAGGTATTAAAGTTACGTCGAATGAACTAATTGAGGCAGTAAAAAGAGAACAACCAGACGCAATTGGTTTATCAGGCCTCCTTGTGAAGTCAGCGCAACAAATGGTCTTAACAGCACATGACTTGAGGGAACAAAAAATATCTGTACCAATTCTTGTCGGTGGGGCAGCCTTAACACGCAAATTTACTGAAACAAAAATCCAAGCTCAATATGATGGTTCGGTACTATATGCAAAAGACGCGATGAACGGGTTAGAGATCGTAAATAAGTTGTATGAAAATAATTACCAACCAACAAAGCCCCGAGTAAATAGTTTGGAAGGTGATAAAAATGAAAGGGTGACACAGGAAGCGAATGCAGACAAAATTTTCAAGTCTAATATCGCTAGAGATCATATCATTCAAAAGCCAACAGATCTGAAACGTCATGTTTATTCGAATTATAGTTTAGCGCATATCCTCCCTTATGTTAATCAACAAACGTTGCTCGGTAAACATCTCGGATTAAATGGAAGTGTTGAAAGGCTCTTAAGAGAGGGAGATGAAAAAGCTGTAACACTGAAGGGAAAAGTAGACGAACTACTGATCGATATTCTAGATAATCAATTGCTAACAGCTAAAGGTATTTATCAATTCTTCCCAGCAAAATCTGATGGAAATGATATTCTCATTTATAATCCCTTAGATTTAACAAAAGTTATTCAACGGTTCTCATTTCCAAGGCAACAAAAAAAACCATACCTTTGTTTAGCTGATTATGTAGCACCGATTGAACGCAATGAGTTTGATTATGTCGGATTTTTTATTGTATCAACTGGCAGTGGTGTTCGCGAATTGTCTACAAAGTGGAAAGATGAGGGTGATTATTTAAGGAGTCATATCCTACAAGCACTTGCACTTGAATTAGCGGAGGCGTTTGCTGAGTATTTGCATCAATTAATGAGAGGTTCATTAGGGATACCAGATGCCCCTGATTTTACAATGAAGCAACGTTTCGCAGCAAAATATCGGGGAGTACGTGTCTCCTTTGGTTATCCAGCCTGTCCAAATTTACAAGATCAAGAAAAGCTATTCCAATTATTAAAACCTGAAGATTTAGGAATAGAATTAACAGAAGAATGGATGATGGACCCTGAAGCATCAGTGTCAGCTATGGTGTTTGCTCATTCAGAAGGTCGTTATTTTAATGTCGAAAATTAAAACAGACAAAAAAGCCGTTGAAATTCCAACGGCTTTTTAGGTTTTTATAAATGGTTTGATATTAGACTAGTCTCTAGCTCTAAGATGTTTTATGAATGCTTATAGTGAAGTTTTGACGAGTAACTGCAGGAACACACCGTTTAGAGCAAGGCGTTTGCACTCATCTCATGTTGACGAAAAAGTTTCAATACGTTGAAATGTAAAATCATCACAAATAAAAAGGGCGTGAAAGGCTTTCTTGTATAAAAATAGGTAAAACACAAACACTATGATTATCATTTTTTAGAAGTGTTAAAAAAAGGGAGGTAAAAACACCATGAAAACAAATCGAGCTAGAATGCCACTTTTTATTTTACTACTATTAACGTGCTCACTGATAATGAAGCCATTATCAATTGAAGCCTTCTCAGATCAAATCATTCAAAGAGGAGCTACTGGCGATGATGTCGTCGAGTTACAATCAAGGCTCCAATATATTGGTTTCTTTACTGGGAAAATTGATGGAGTTTACGGCTGGAGTACTTATTGGGCTGTCCGAAATTATCAGAATGAATTTGGGCTTGAGGTAGATGGATTAGTGGGTCCAAAAATGAAAGAAATGTTGGAAAAGAGTACTGACTTTGATTATGAGTGGGTACATAAACAATTCCGTGAAGGAAGACGATTTACACACTACGGAACTACCCCAAAAGAAATTCAAAGTGGTCCAAAAGGAAGCAAAAAACCACCATTGGTGAAGAAGAAAAAACAAGGGAAACAAACTCAGAAGCAAGAGGGAACACCTCAACGTGTTGGGGAGCAAGCACCCGGTGGCACCGGCACACCGGCACAACCATTACCGGGTGGAGAGACGGGGACACCAACACCCGGAACTCAGGGACAACCGAGCCCAGGTGGAGAAGTCCCAGAACAAACACCAGGATCTACACCCGAACTTGAGGTACCAGAGGGAGTAACGCCGCGAGATGTACAACCGGATACTCAACCTGTTCCCGAAGAGGAACCCATCCCTGACGACGCAACTGAAGGTGATGGACCAACGATTGAAAAGGCAATTAATGTTCCTCAAGGGTTCACCGAAAATGATATACAGATAATGGCCCAAGCAGTTTATGGAGAAGCAAGAGGGGAACCATATATTGGTCAGGTAGCGGTTGCGGCTGTTATTTTAAATCGCATCAATAGTCCAACTTTTCCTAACACAGCATCTGGAGTGATTTTTGAGCCGAGAGCCTTTACGGCTGTTGCAGATGGTCAAATTTATTTACAACCTAATGAAACAGCTCGTCGAGCGGTTTTAGACGCTATAAACGGTCAGGATCCAAGTGGTAACGCTATGTACTATTTTAATCCTGACACAGCAACCTCAGGTTGGATATGGTCTAGACCACAAATTAAGAGAATTGGAAAGCATATCTTTTGTAAATAGTGGAGGTGACAATGATGTTTAGAACGATATTAGTAGTTGTGTTAGCAGTAGGTGTTGTAGCAACGGGATATTGGGGGTACCAAGAACACCAAGAAAAAAATTCGGTTTTAATAAAAGCTGAAAATAATTATCAACGTGCATTTCATGACTTAACTTACCATCTTGACCAACTTCATGATGAGATTGGATCGACGTTAGCCATGAACACAAGGAAGCAGCTTTCTCCTTCATTGGCGGAAGTATGGAGAATTAGTTCGATGGCGCAAAGCGAGCTAGGACAATTACCACTGACGTTAATGCCTTTTAGTAAAACAGAAGAATATTTGTATAAGATTGGTAATTTCATCTATCGAAATGCAATTAGAGATCTAGATAAAGATGAGTTAACAGAAGAAGAATATAAAACACTGGAACAACTTTATGAGCAGTCTGGTGAAATTCAAGCTGAAATGAGAAAGGTGCAATCGATGGTGTTAAAGGATAACTTACGTTGGATGGACGTAGAGTTAGCCCTAGCCTCTGAAGATGAACCTTTAGATAATGCAATAGTCAATGGTTTCAAAATTGTTGATGAAAAAGTAGAAGGCTTTAGTGAAGTAGATTGGGGTGTGGATCGACCGCAACTCCAACTAAACGATGAAGCTCTTGATAAGAGTTTAACCGGAAAAGAGGTAACTGCTGAAGAAGCAAAGCAAATCGCACGTGAGTTTTTAGATATGGATAATGTAGAAATTAAAATTGAAGAAACTGGAGATGGCCTTGCTTATGGAGCCTATAGTCTAGTGATAAATGACCCAGATCACGAACCAAATATCTTTATGGATATCACTAAAAAAGGTGGCCATCCAATTTGGATGTTACAAGATCGACAAACTGGAGATCCGGTTATTAGTTTAAATGAAGCATCGGATATTGCAAAAGAGTTCCTAGATCGAAACGATATTCAAGATATGCAAATCGTTGATAGTAAACAATATGATGCGATTGGAGTTTTTAGCTTTGCATATTTAAAAGGGAACACAAGGGTATACCCTGATACAATTATCGTTGACATTTCACTTGAAGATGGAGAAATTATAGGGTATGAGGCTTCAAGTTATTTGACCAATCATATGGACCGTGAAATTGAACAACCTAAAATTTCTCTTGAGGAAGCAAAAGAAAGTTTAAATCCGTCCTTAGAGGTGATGGAACATCACGTTGCATTGATTAAAAATCAAATTGGAGAAGAAGTATTGACGTATGAATTCTTCGGTGTCATTAAAAATGATACGTATCGAATTTTTATAAATGCAAATAATGGGGACGAAGAAAAAGTTGAAAAATTAGATCACGCTGAGGCGGTTTTCGAATCAGCATAAGAGAGACTTTAAGCCCTAAAGATGTGTTAACGATCTTTAGGGCTTTTACTATTTA
>CAZIRM010000070.1:0-11346 GCA_964541705.1 uncultured Bacillaceae bacterium
AAATTCAAAAAAGTAACTTTCTGATAAAAAAACTAGGTTGTTCAGTATTCCCTAACTAAGGCGGGGTATTCGAGTCAAGAACTAAAGGAGGAATTAACGAGTGTTGATTTTGAAAGGTTTCTTGACCCACAAGATTCAGTTATCCCATTTAAATTTATGAAATGGATAAAATTATACAAAAATTTAGGTCTCTATGAAGGTAATGAATTTGAAGCATGGTTGACTAAGATGTTAAATAAAAAAGGGATCTCTACCTTTGCTGATATTGAGAAAGGGTCACTAAAAGTAGTAGTATCTGATCTTTCACGAGGAAGAATCGTTGTGCTTCCCGATGACCTCGAACACTACGGAATCACCCCTGATAAGTTTTCTGTTGCCAGGGCAGTAAGAATGAGCAGTACAATCCCATATTTTTTTAAACCAGATAAGCTACAAGATGGTCTTGGACATAAATCGGTTATTGTTGATGACGCTGTCTTAAGCAACTTTCCAATTTGGCTATTTTCTACACATTCAAAATTTACTAGGCCGGTGATAGGGTTCCGTTTAACGCCTGAGGTTGACAACATTCCCTCTAACCGTATAGATAACTCAATAGATATGCTTACAGCACTCATTAAAACGATGCAAAAAGCACACGATACCCGCTACTTAATTTCAAATGAAGCGAAGAAGATCGTTTTCATTCCTGTTGATCATATAAGCTCAATTAATTTTTCACTTAGTCAAGACGAGAAAGAAAAATTGATTCAATTAGGTAGGGTGGAAACAACGAAATTCTTAAAGAAATGGCATTAAAAAAATCGAGCTTAGAAGTGAGCTCGATTTTTCTTCTTATTCTTTCTTCCTTCGATCACTGTCAAGTTGACTTCAGACCTTTTACGAAGTATGGGGCGTGTTGCTTTTGTTTTTTGGGACTTCTTTTGCGTAGCCTTGCTATATTTAATCCGTTTAGGCTTTAGGCGCTGAGTTCGATAGGAAGATTACCCTCTTTTTCCTGAAAATCGTCTAAATAAATAGACAACAAGCACAATCGTTAGTGCTGTAATTAACAGTCTAGAAAGGAATGCCGAAGTATTTGTAAGCAATTCATAAAATAATCCAAAAAGGGCTAACCCGATAACCACAAAGAGTAACGGATAAAAAGAGCGACGACGATTCATGTACTCACCTCCTGTAAAATATGCGAACCGTTAAGTCAAACTTATTTGATTGATAATTACTAGTCATTGTAACCAGAAACCTTTTATTTCAATCAAAAAAGGTAAATTTTTAAGGATTACTTAGATTGTTCATTTTGTATTATTCTTTAAAAAGTAGAAATCCAAAAAATACCAATGTCTAGCTTCATTACCTACCACTCGCTCGAGATCACTTCGGTCCGTCAATTGAAGCCAAATGCGTGCTTCTCCTTGCCGGCACTCATTGCTTGTCGGCGATAAGCGGGCGACTTGCACTTTTGTTCTACATTTATATGCGGAAATGATAAAGCTTTACCCTCCGAGTGGAAATTTATTGCTATAGTTTTGCATGATACCGGCAATACTATGATAGAGGTGATAAAAATGCAGAAACTAGAACAAAATAAACGCGAAGAACCACAAAGCTTTCATGTAACGGTTGCAATTATAGGCTTTTTTGGAGGACTGATTTGGAGTTTTGTCGGGTACATAGCTTTTTTCTTTAATTTTATAAGGGTCGGTCCTGCCTTAGCCTTGATGCCTTGGGCCTTAGGTGATTGGAAAAATGGATACATAGGACAATTAGTCGGGATTGCTGCCATCGCAATTATTTCTATATTGGTCGCTTTCCTATATCGATTAATATTTGCAAGATATAATAGTATTTGGCCTGGTATAGGTTTTGGGATGGCTCTTTGGTTTACGGTTTTTTATTTATTAAATCCTATATTTCCGGGATTAAAACCATTGGCACAATTAGACTTTAACACAATTATAACGGGATTGTGCTTATATGTCTTGTACGGGTTGTTTATCGGATATTCAATCTCATATGAATATAATGAAATCCTCCAAGAAAAGCAGAGCTAGTAACTATTCAAAGAATAACACGTATGATAGAATGTCCATTAGGACGTTCTATTTTTTTAAGAACATTCTGAAGTTATACTACCGTCTAGCTTAAGTGCCTATTCGCTCGAGGTCACTTCGGTCCGTCAATTGAAGCCAAGTGCATGCTTCCACTTGCCAGCCCCGAAATACTCCTTTGCAGACTCTGCGACGAGTAATCGCTTGACAGTCACCTCGCGCTTTTCTTATTTTTTTGGAGATACTAGTTAATAAGCGGAAAGACTTTTAAAATATATAGCACCACGTATACAATTTTTTTCGCTTACTTTAAATAAAATGAAGTAATGGGGTGGGATTGTTGAGAAAAGTACTAGTGATTAATGGACCAAATTTAAATAGGTTAGGCAAACGAGAACCTCATATTTATGGAACCGAGACTCTGGCTGATTTAGAAAATGAGTTGAAGAATTTAGGAACACAATTAGAGTGTGAAGTAATAACGAAGCAGTCAAATCATGAAGGAGATATCATTGATTTTATTCATGAAGCTGCAGACCATCATTTTCTAGGAATTATTATTAACCCTGGCGCTTTTACTCACTATAGTTATGCAATTCGAGATGCAATAGCGAGCATATCAATCCCCGTTATTGAAGTGCATTTATCTAATGTGCATGCAAGAGAGTCATTTCGTCATACTTCCGTTATATCTCCAGTTACAAAAGGTCAAATTGTTGGACTTGGAAAAAGAGGCTATAAACTTGCAATATTAACATTAGTTAAGGAGGGAGAAAATGAACAGAATCGAAAAACTGAGACAATTAATGAATGAAGCGGATATCGATGGAATCATTATTTCTAGCCATTATAACCGTAGGTACATGACAGGATTTTCAGG
The DNA here is from genome assembly GCA_964541705.1 of uncultured Bacillaceae bacterium. GTDB lineage: Bacteria > Bacillota > Bacilli > Bacillales > Anaerobacillaceae > Anaerobacillus. The sequence continues at coordinate 2,929 of CAZIRM010000070.1, forward strand.
TACAGCCGGTGTAGCGCTAATTAGTGAAAAAGAAGCAAAATTTATTACGGATTTCCGTTATGTAGAACAAGCGAAAGAACAGGCGAATGGGTTTGAAATTATCGAACACAAAAAATCGCTATTAGAAGAGGTTGCTTATCAAATAGCTAATATGGGAATTCAAAAGCTAGGGTTTGAAAAAAATCATATTACATATCATACATATGAGGAATACAAACATCATTTCACGAAAATAGAACTTATGCCTACAACTGGTCTTGTTGAAAAGTTACGCTTGATAAAAGATGAACAAGAGATTAAAATTCTAAAAGAGGCTGCACAAATTGCTGATGCGGCATTCAACCATATTATCTCGTTTATTAAGCCTGGTTTAACAGAACGAGATGTTTCAAATGAATTAGAGTTTTTCATGAGAAAAGCGGGTGCAGCGTCCTCTTCTTTTGATATTATTGTTGCATCAGGTATACGATCAGCTTTACCTCATGGAGTAGCGACCGATAAAGTGATTGAAAAAGGTGAGCTTGTAACCTTAGACTTTGGTGCATACTATAAAGGTTACTGCTCTGATATAACAAGAACAGTAGCAGTAGGCGAACCTAGCAATGAACTAATAAAGATTTACGAGACAGTCTTAGAAGCCCAACAAAGAGGGATGAAGGGTATAAAACCAGGAATGACTGGAAAGGAAGCAGACGCTTTAACGAGAGATTATATTCGAGATCAAGGATATGGAGAATATTTTGGCCACTCAACTGGACATGGTCTAGGAATGGAGGTTCATGAAGGACCTGGCTTGTCGCTGAAGTCTGATACTGTTTTAACACCAGGGATGGTTGTAACGGTTGAACCAGGCATTTATATTCCAGGTGTAGGTGGAACACGTATTGAAGATGACACGGTGATCACAGAGAACGGAAATGAATCTTTAACACATTCGACGAAGAAATTACTTATTATTGGTGAGTAAGATTAAAAAGTAGGAGGAATACATAATGATTTCAGTAAATGATTTTCGTACAGGTTTAACAATTGAGGTTGATGGAGGTATATGGCAAGTATTAGAATTCCAACATGTAAAGCCTGGAAAAGGAGCAGCGTTTGTACGTTCAAAACTGCGCAATTTGCGTACGGGTGCGATTCAAGAAAAAACATTCCGTGCAGGTGAAAAAGTTGCAAAAGCACACATTGAAAACAGACGAATGGCTTACTTGTACGCAAGTGGAGATATGCACACATTTATGGATAATGAGTCATATGAACAAATTGAACTATCTTCAACTCAATTAGAATATGAATTAAAATTCCTAAGGGAAAATATGGTTGTTCATGTCATGACGTATCAAGGCGAAACGTTAGGAGTTGAATTACCAAACACGGTAGAACTAGAAGTAACGGAAACAGAACCTGGAATTAAGGGTGACACGGCTTCAGGAGGAACAAAACCAGCAACACTAGAAACAGGGCTGACAGTCCAAGTCCCATTTTTCATCAATCAAGGTGACGTGCTGATTATTGATACCCGCAATGCTTCTTATATGTCAAGAGCATAATAAACATTAAGACTTAAGCAATTTTGCTTAAGTCTTTTTTTTAGTTCTATTTTCGATAATTTTTCATAGGTTGTACAAATGTCTGCACTACGAATGAACCGGAGGAGCTTATTGATGAAGGATTGGTTATCAACGATTGAAACCGCAGTGTTAGGAATGGTAGTATTACGAGTTATTTCTGGTTTAATTGAAATCACAGCCGCCTCTATAATGTTAAAGTTTAATGCAGTTGAAAAAGCATTGATGGTGAATGCGGCATTAGCGGTTGTAGGTCCAATTATTTTAATATCAACAATGACAATTGGACTGGTCGGTATGGCTGATAAATTGTCATTTACGAAGTTATTATTAATTGGCAGTGGTGTCCTATTAATTATGGTTGGTTTAAGAAAGTAGAAGTTGCTAGTCATATTCTTAAAAAACCATCATAAAACTGAATAGAAGAGCTGGACAACATATTAATGAAAGTGGGAGTGTCGATGGAACAAGTCATTGCTGTACTACCTCTAACCATGAGGGAAATTATCTCCAATCTCCCTCCAACTTTGAAAAAAAACATGGAAGAAATTCGCATTCGCGTAAACCGTCCTTTGGAAATCGTTGACCATGGTCAACCGACATTTCCGAAGATGAACGGTTCAAACTATATAGTTACTTCAAGTGATGCCGTCCATATTATGAATCAGCTCAGTAAATTTTCGTTATATGCTCTAGAAGAAGAATTAAAAAAAGGATACATCACAATACAGGGTGGTCACCGGGTAGGACTAGCTGGGAAAGTAACCATTGAAAAAGGGCAAGTAAAAGCAATAAGAGATGTAAGTTCATTCAATATTCGCATTGCAAGACAAAAAATTGGTGTTGCTGAGCCATATATTAAATATTTGTATAACAACAACGATTGGCAAAACACACTAATAGTTGGCCCACCTCAGGCAGGAAAGACTACTCTCTTAAGAGATCTTGCCAGAATTATTAGTGAAGGGACGGCTGCAATCCCTTCGCAGAAAATTGGCATTGTTGATGAGCGATCTGAAATCGCTGGTTGCGTTAAGGGTATTCCACAGCATCAGCTAGGGTTTCGTGTCGATGTTCTTGATGCCTGTCCTAAAGCAGAAGGAATGATGATGTTAATTCGTTCTATGAGTCCTCAAATATTAATCGTTGATGAAATAGGAAGAAAAGAGGACAGTGAGGCAATTATGGAAGCCATACATGCAGGAGTAAAAATAATGACAACCGCACATGGTACGAGCATTGAAGATGTACTCGAACGTCCGGCAATTAAACAATTAATGAAGATGAATGTTTTTCGACGTTGTATCGAACTTTCAAGGGTCAATCAGCCTGGGAGAATTAAGAGAATTAGAGATGAATTTGGAAAAGATGTGGTGAGATTACATTGAAAATCATTGGTGCAATTCTGATTATTATCTCAACGACATGGGTCGGTTTTGAATTTGCAAAACGATTAAGTGACCGGCCACGACAGTTAAGGCAATTAAAAGTAGCCTTACAGTCCCTAGAAGCAGAAATTATGTACGGACTGACTCCGTTAGCAGAAGCTAGTTTAAATATAGCAAAGCAATTACCACAGCCACTTTCATCGTTTTTTTTAACATTTGCAGAAAAACTCAACGGGTGTGAAGGTACAGTCCTAGATGCCTGGACAGAAAGCTTAAAAGAAACATGGCACTTAACTTCACTTTGTAAGGGTGAATATGAAGTTATGAACCAGTTTGGATCTACGCTAGGACAGTCTGATCGAGAACAACAACAAAAACAAATATTACTAGCGTTGACTCATCTAGAGCGGGAAGCAACAGATGCAAAAGAAATACAAAGTCGATATGAAAAAATGATAAAGAGTTTAGGGTTTTTAGGCGGTTTATTAGTTGTCATCTTAATGATGTAAGGGTGAGGAAGGAGAGAGTTATGGGCTATGATGTAAATGCCATTTTTCAAATTGCCGGTATTGGAATTATTGTTGCAATGATTCATACCGTATTAAAACAAATGGGAAAAGAAGATTGGGCCCACTGGGTAACGTTGATCGGCTTTGTAGTCGTTCTCTATATGGTAGCAACTGTCATTGATGATTTGTTTCAAAAAATAAAAACGGTCTTTCTTTTTCAATAAGGCTATTTGCATAGGGTTGTTGCTTATCTCATTTGTTAAAAATTGAAACAAATCATGCTTATTGGCATCTTGGCACAAACAATCAACGGATGAAATAGCAACAGGCTTTTAAGGGAGGTGATCTCTATTGAAATTATCCAGATTGTCGGCTTAGGATTAATCACCACGTTTCTGGCCCTTGTTGTAAAAGAACAGAAGCCGATCTTTGCTTTTGCTTTAACCGTATTTGTTGGTATTTTAATTTTTATTTTCTTAATAGATCAACTCTACTTCATTATTAATATGCTTAATAAAATTGCGGTAAATGCAAATGTAAATATGATATACGTACAAACCATCTTAAAAATCATTGGCATTGCCTATATAGCAGAGTTTGGCGCGCAAATTGCCAAAGATGCCGGCCAAGGAGCCATCGCATCAAAAATAGAGTTAGCAGGCAAGGTGTTTATTTTGGTAATGGCTATACCAATCATAACTGCAATCATTGAAACAGTCATAAGTTTTCTCCCTTACTAACTCCAATTTCAGATAGGAGTCAAAATCATGAAAAAATATGTTGTACTATTCGTGCTAATTGTTTTTCTATTTTTACCAACAATCGTCAAAGCAGAGACTCAGATACTAACAGAAGAAAACTTGGTTGATTTACAGATTTCTAACTTGGGATTGGATGAAATAAAGGATTACTGGGAAGCAATTGTGAACGAGTATGGGGGTTTTCTTCCAGATCACCAAAAAGGCTCTTTTATGGAATTTGTCAGAGGAGAAAAACAAATATCGATCAAAGAGTGGTTAGTAGGCTTTATGCGATATTTCTTACATGAAGTGATTGTTAACGGGAAACTGTTAGGAACACTCATTTTACTAGCAATTTTTAGTATGATTCTCCAATCGCTTCAAAATGCTTTTGAGAACAATGCAGTAAGTAAGGTTGCGTATGCGATCGTATACATGGTGTTAATCTTAATCGCGATTAACAGCTTCTACGTTGCAGTGACTTATGCACAAACAGCCATTTCTAATATGATCACCTTTATGATTTCACTCTTACCATTATTGTTAGTTTTAATGGCATCAGTCGGTAGTGTTACGTCAGTAGCGTTGTTTCATCCTCTGATAATATTTTTAGTCAACAGTAGTGGTCTATTCGTCCAACATTTTGTTTTACCATTACTTTTTCTATCAGCATTATTGCACTTAGTAAGTACATTAACTGATCACTATAAAGTAACTAAATTAGCAAATTTGCTTAGGAATGTTAGTGTCGGATCTTTAGGACTTTTTTTAACCGTTTTCCTAGGTGTCATTTCTGTCCAAGGAGCTGTAACAGCAATAGCTGACGGCATTACAGTTAGAACCGCAAAGTTTGTAACGGGAAACTTTATACCTGTAGTAGGTAGAATGTTTACAGATGCTGCTGATACAGTAATGGGTGCTTCTTTACTATTAAAAAACACGATCGGTATTGTCGGACTAGCTATTCTAATTTTAATATGCGCATTCCCAGCACTTAAAGTTTTAGCATTAGCGTTTATCTTTAATTTAGCGGCTGCAATTCTCCAACCATTAGGTACTGGTCCTATTGTAGATTGTTTATCCATTATCGGTAAGTCTGTCGTGTTTATCTTTGCAGCGCTTGCAACGGTATGCTTAATGTTCTTTCTGGCATTAACATTTATGATTGCTGCAGGGAATTTATCGTTAATGATTAGATAGGAATAATGGAGGGGGAGACTATGCAATTTATAACGGAATGGATTTCAAATATAATTTTACTCATACTCTTAGCAACGATTCTCGAACTTCTTCTACCAAACTCAAGTCTCCAAAGATATGTAAAGATGGTTGTAGGGTTACTATTACTTAGTATGATCTTAAATCCGTTATTTTCTATTTTTTCAAAAGACTTAAATGCCATGATCTCAAACATAGATTTTACTTATGCGCAAACAGATAATATGAATTTTTCACTAGAAAACAAGAAAAAAGAAATACAATCAGTACAACTTGCATATATTTCAGAACAGGTGGCTGTCCAATTAATGAGACAAGTGGAAGAGGAGATGGTGCAACAATTCGATAAAGAAATAAGTAGCATTGATGTTACATTAGAGAATTTTTTGGAAGATGAAAACTATATGGATCATCTACTGGAAATTACGATTCACCTACAACCACTACTCGAAGAAGAAAACAGTCTAGGTGAAACAATTAAACCAGTGGCACTAGTGACAATTAACATGAATCAGGAAAAAGAAACTCTAGAGGAAACAGACAATGAAAATGAGATTCACATGTTTCTATCTAAAACCTGGAAAATCCCAAAAGAGAAAATAACAGTTGTAATGGAAGGGGGTAGATAATGCAATGAACGATACTGATAAACAAAAACAATGGTTTAAAAACCTTCTTCAGAGCAATGGCGATAAGAAAAAAAAGAATAGTAAATTACAATACGTAGCAGTTGTGCTTTTTGTCGGTGTAGCTTTAATGCTTTTTGGTAGCTTTTCAAAATCAACTTCACCTAGCGAGGGGATGCCGGTATTTAAAGAAGAAATAACGAAAACGGATACTATAAGTGCTTTTGTCAACAACAAGGGTGAGGGGCATTCGGATTCAATGCAAGACTATGAGTATCAGTATGAAAAACAACTGAAAGAGGCTTTAGAACAGATCGCAGGTGTCTCTGAAGTATCAATTATGATTAATCTGGCTGAGACTGAGACGCAAGTATTTGAGAAAAATAGCACAGTTAGACAACAAAATACAGACGAGACGGATCGTGAAGGTGGTACAAGAAAGGTTGAAGACCTCTCTAGAGACGATCAGGTTGTCATTATTCGAAGTGGAGATAAAGAAGAACCACTAGTTGTAAGAACGGAAAAACCGACAATAAGAGGTGTTCTCGTCGTTGCAAATGGTGTTGAAAATATTCAAGTAAAAACATGGGTAGTGGAAGCTGTAAGTCGTGTACTTGATGTACCATCTCATCGAGTTTCTGTTCTACCAAAGAATCCTAAGGGGGAATAAATAATGGTATTAAAAAGACAAACAGTTTGGTTATTGACAATGTTAAGCTTAATTATTGTGTTATCGGTGTATTATATGACAAATCCTGTTCAAGATCAATTGGCATTTGTAGGAGAAGAAGAAACAGAACTTAATGAAGAATCAATGACTGGTGAAGATCAAGAGAATAGTGAAATGTTTATCGAGTTTGAACAAATAATGGAGAGTGACATGGAATTATTAGAGGAAGATATTTTGTTTGGATTTGCTAGTGATGAAGTATTCAGCTCCATTCGTCTCGAGCGTAAAGTAGCAAGAGATCGCCAAAGTGCCGACTATGTTGCTGTTATCGCTTCTGCTGATACATCACCAGAACTTCAGAGCAAGGCATTTGACAATAATGAACGACTGCACGAACTATCTAGAAAAGAAGAATTACTAGAGACACTTATCAAAGCAAAGGGTTACTCAGACGTACTAGTTATTGCTGAAGAAAACGAAGTGAAAGTTATTGTAAAGGCTGATGAATTGTCTAGAGATGATGCACTGACAATAAATTTAATGGCAAGAGAACAGCTTGGTGATAAAACTGTTGCGGTTGGGTTTCAACCTAATAACTAGCTTGTTGAAGAAGGAGAAAGCAGAATTCTCCTTCTTTTTTCGTATGATCAAAAGTTTTAAAGGGTTTGAAGTTAAACTGATCTCTACCCCCATGACATATCTATGAAAAGCTAATAGTTGAGTTTGCGACAAGCGAACGAAGCAACGAGTAACCGCATGCCTGAGCCCTTGTAGGCAAAGCTGAGGAAGTTCGCAGCCACCCAGTGGAAAGTGAGCGAGTAGAGTTATATATTTTATAGAACAAAAACAAAGTATCACCGACCAACCACTTGACTTATTTAGGTGCGAAAGTTGAGTAAACTAGTTAAAATAGGAAAATTAAAAACCTGGTTTGAGAATAGGGTAGAATGGAAAAAACTATGGATAGGGTTTGCGCCTGCTTATTATCATGATATAATTCAAAACTAGGGTTAATAATTTAATGCGATTTTCAAGAAGTTACATAGTTTTATTTGAAGTAATTAAGAAATTCAACAACGCTCTTGTAAATTTTCACAATCCATTTTTCGCCATTAAGATTCTACATAAAGTTGAGTTAAACCGTCTCAACTTTATGTAGAATGATATGACTCATTTTAGGATTATTAAATTTACTATTAAAAGACTTATTGAAAAAAGGGAGAGATTACTGATGCAATGGACTGACTTAACAGAAGGAGCCAAAGCTGTTTTAGAGCAGACAAGAAATATGAAGAACGATCAAATTCAAATTGTAGAATTTGAAGTTGGCTTTGAGCAAGAAGTAGAGAATGAGGATGAGGAAACATATAAAGTTTCAATACAAGAAGAAGATTATACATCATTGAAACGGTATACAAAAGAAAATGAATATGGAGATAAATTCCATATGGCTAGAAACAAGAACATTGTAAAGATTATTTTATTAGAAAATGATAAGATACCAGATAATTTATCTGAGTTCCCTGTATTTAAACAATATAAGAAAGATGTTTCCGTTGTAAACGAAAAATAATAGCACCCCCCTTTTCTTTTTACGAGAAAAGGGGGGTTGTTGTATAGTGAAACAAAGCTAGTTTTAAAAAATACCTAAATTGTAAAGTCAAATGCATAAACTTTTTTTAAAAGATATGCCAATATA
>CAZIRM010000071.1:0-11152 GCA_964541705.1 uncultured Bacillaceae bacterium
ACAACGAATCGGCATGATATTTCAACACTTTAACTTATTAGATTCAAAAACGATTTTTCATAATATTGCAATCCCGCTAATCTTAATGAAAAAGAGTAAATCTGAAATTAAAGCGAGAGTGAGTGAATTATTGGAGTTTGTTGGTTTAAGTGATAAAGCCCATTATTATCCCAATGAATTGTCTGGAGGGCAGAAACAACGGGTGGGCATTGCTCGTGCGTTAGCTTGTAACCCATCGATATTGTTATGTGACGAGGCGACATCTGCGCTTGATCCTCAGACGACCAAATCTATTTTAAATTTGTTAAAGAAGATTAATAGAAAATACAAGATTACGATTATGCTAATCACCCACGAAATGTCTGTGATCCAACAAATTTGTAATCGAGTAGCGGTAATGGAGAATGGGCAAATAATCGAAGAGGGATCGGTTTTTGATGTTTTCAGTAGACCTAAGCACGAGACGACCAAAAGTTTTGTCGGAACCGTCATTCAAAGGGAAATTCCTAAAAGTCTAGCTTCATCTATCCAACCGCATTTGCCTCTTTATGAACTAGAGATGATCGGTGAACAAATTACACAACCAATTTTAAGTGACTGGATTCAGCAGTACGACCTATCGTTTGTTCAATTATTCTCTCAAACGACTGAAATACAAGATAGGCCAATGTTAAAGCTGTTTTTCCAAATAGAAGGAGAAAAACAAAAGATGTCTCGAGCCATTCAAACCCTTATCGACCAAGGCTTACTTGTAAAGGAGGTGACGATTTGATGTTTCAAACAGTAGTGACATTAGAGCAATTCATTACAGCGATTCAACAGACGTTATACATGGTAAGTGCTTCACTGTTATTAGGATCACTCATTGGCGTTCCTGTCGGCATTTTAATTGTTGTAACGAGACCTGGTGGAGTAAAAGAAAATAAAATTATTTACCATTTACTTAATCCGGTGATTAATCTTGTGCGTTCTGTCCCATTTATTATTTTGATGGTTGCGCTAGTCCCTTTTACGAGATTTCTAGTTAGTACTTCCATTGGTACAACCGCTGCTATTGTCCCATTAACGATTTTTATTGCGCCTTTTATAGCTAGATTAGTAGAAAACTCGTTACTTGAGGTCAATTCTGGCATTATCGAAGCGGCAGAATCGATGGGGGCAACGCCTTTTCAAGTCGTCTGGTATTTTCTATTACCGGAAGCATTTGGATCATTAATTTTGTCACTAACAACGGCGACCGTCGGGCTAATCGGTGCGACTGCTATGGCAGGAACAATTGGTGGTGGTGGAATCGGGGATGTTGCCATTGTCTATGGCTACCAAAGATTTGACACAGTTGCAATGATTTTAACAGTGATTATATTAATTATTTTCGTTCAAGTTATTCAAACCTTTGGTAATGTTCTTGCAAGGAAGGTTAGGCGGAAATAAAAATTCAATAACAAAACAGAAAGGTTGGAGCAAAATGAGTAATTGGACAAAGAAGTCAAGATTCAACGCATTATTATCAGGGGGAGATGTTGACCGTTCACTAGTAAGTGCCTGGTGCCATTTCCTTGAGCACGAGCAAACAGCACAGGACCTTGCAAAAGCAACGATTGCATTTACCAAACAATATGATTGGGATTGGGTAAAAATTAATCCGCGTGCCACCTACTTGCCAGAAGTATGGGGTAACAAGTATGACTTTTCTGATTATGAATGGGTGTTCCCCCGTCAACTAGAGGCAGTAATAACATCCACAAGTGATCTTAAGAAAATTCTAGTAAAAACTGTGAAAGAATCAACCTCGCTTCAAGAACAGATAAAAGCGGTGGAACTCATTCGGGCAGGTCTTCCGGATACACCTTTACTTCAAACGGTATTTTCGCCTTTATCTGTCTTGTTGTTTTTAACTGGTCATTTTCCTTATGCAACAGGGGCCTTGTACGGAAGTAATCAGCCTGTAGCAATAAGAACGTTGTTACTAGAGGATAGGGCGGGCGTTCATCAAGCGCTACACGCGATTGCTTTAACGTTAGCCGACTATGTACAGGAATTAGAGGGAGTAGATGCAGACGGATTGTTTTATGCGACAACCGGAACGGCTCATCCTGATCTATTTTCGGAAGAGGAGTTCAATGAGCTTTCCAGACCTTATGATTACATCGTTTTAAACGCTGTGAAAAAAGGGAAAGTCATTCTTCACACTTGTGGTCCGCACGCATCGCCTCACCGTTTTGAAGATTATCCTGTTGCAGGGATTAGTTGGGACACTGCAGCCTAAGGAAATGTTGGGATAGAAGCTACTTTCACTAAGGTGAAGGTAGGAGGGGTTGATCATCACTCATTTGAAAAATCAAACGACGAGACAATGATTCGTCAAGAAATAGAGCAGGCATTTAAAAAAGTGGATGGGATTCCATTTCTATTATCACCTAATTGTGCGGTATCGCCTTTTGCAACGAAGACGCTTTATCAAGTGCTATCTAACTTTATCAAAAAGGAGAATGATTAAGATGAAAAAGAAGGTTATACGTTTACTAGGAATTTTGCTACTAGCAATTTTAACAGCTTGTGGGAGCGAGGAAGCCTCATCTGGAGATAAAAAAGAGTTAACAATTGGCTTTGGTGTCGGGACGTATGAAGAACAGTTTCGACATGGAATCTTACCTATTTTAGAAGAGCAAGGTTACAAGGTGGAAATTAAAACATTCTCTCAAAATATGCAATTAAATCCCACGTTAAAAGAGGGTTCAATTGACGCTAGTATCTTCCAGAGTACTGCGTATATGGAAGGTATTAATAAAGAATTGAACATGAATATGGTTGGAATTGCATACGTGCCGAGCGCCCCACAAGGGCTTTATTCCGAACATCACGATTCACTTGATGCTGTAAGAGATGGATCAACCGTAGCCCTGCCTAATGACCCAGTGAATCAAGAGCGCGCGGTTCGTATTCTAGAAGAACTTGGCTGGGTAACCATCGCTGAAGATGCGGGTATCACAGATTTCAACATTCGAAGTGTTTCTCCAGCTAAATACAATCTAAAGTTTGAGATTATAGACCCTGCACAAATTCTTGTTTCTTTACAAGATTTTGACTTTGGTGTTGTGAATGGTAACTATATTGCAAACATCCCTGATCGCAATATTACAGATGCGTTAAAAATTGAAAACACACCGCACCAACATCGAATAATTGTTTCGCTGGATGCGGCGAACAAAGATACAGAGTGGGCTAAAGATTTAAAAGCCGCTTATGAGTCAACAGCATTTCAACAATATATTGAATCTCAATCACATTATGGTGGTTTTATTATGCCTGAAGCATGGAATGACTAAATGGTAAGTGAGCGTTTCTCTTAATTTAAAACCTATTGGTTGTAAAAAAATTGGAGAAGATCGTCTTAGAACTAGTAAAAACCTCTTATTTTTAAGGGGTTTTTGCTATTTCTCTATAATTCGAGCTTGAAAAATAAGGATTTTACCATTACAGTTAATGAAGAGAGTAGCAATAATTAACGATTTTTATATAAAAGAACACGCGTTCGTGGTATATTGTTATTGGAATTTGTAAGAATGAAGGGAGTCTAATTATTTGGCAACGAAACAGTCTTTTGAATATAATGCTGATGCCATTCAAGTCTTAGAAGGGCTAGAAGCAGTTAGAAAACGACCAGGAATGTATATTGGGAGTACCGATTCTAGAGGTTTGCATCACCTCGTTTATGAAATTGTTGACAATGCTGTTGATGAAGCCTTAGCCGGTTTCGGTGATGTAATCGCTGTTACGATACATAAAGATAATAGTATTAGTGTTGAGGATCAAGGGCGTGGTATGCCGACCGGAATGCACAAAACAGGAAAACCTACACCAGAAGTCATCCTTACTGTGCTTCACGCAGGTGGAAAGTTTGGACAAGGTGGTTATTCGACGAGTGGAGGATTGCACGGTGTTGGGGCATCTGTCGTTAATGCCTTATCGGAATGGTTAGTGGTCACGATTAAACGTGATGGCTTTATTTTTCAGCAAAAGTTTGAAAATGGCGGCAAACCAGTAACAACTTTAGAAAAAATCGGAACCACCCGTAAAACTGGGACAACCCTACATTTTAAGCCAGACCCGACCATCTTTAGTGTCACAAGCTATAATTTTGAAACGTTAACTGAACGTCTTCGGGAAGCAGCCTTTTTGTTAAAAGGGTTAAAAATCATTTTAAAAGACGAAAGACCAGATAAAGAAAATGAGACGCAAGAGTTTTATTTCGAAAATGGAATTGAAGCGTTTGTTGAGTATTTAAACGAAGAAAAAGAAACATTACATCCAGTCGCTTTCTTCCAAGGGAAACAATTAAATATGGAAGTTGAATTCTCATTTCAGTTTAATGATGCCTACACAGAAAATGTTCTCTCATTTGTTAATAATGTCAGGACAAAAGACGGTGGAACGCATGAATTAGGTGCAAAAACGGCGATGACACGGATCATCAACGAATATGCACGAAAAACAGGACTGTTAAAAGAGAAAGACAAAAATTTAGACGGTTCTGATATACGAGAAGGATTTACAGCAATTGTTTCTGTACGAATTCCTGAAGAAAAACTTCAATTCGAGGGGCAAACAAAAGGAAAGCTAGGGACGCCAGAAGCTAGAAGTGCTGTAGATTCAGTGGTGAGTGAGCAATTATCCTTCTTCTTAGAAGAAAATCCTGATATTAGTATGATGTTAATTAAGAAAGCTGTGAAGGCAGCTCAAGCGCGTGAAGCAGCTCGTAAAGCACGAGAAGACGCAAGAAGCGGTAAAAAAGCAAAACGTAAAGATGCGTTATTAAGCGGAAAGTTAACACCTGCGCAATCGAAAAATGCAGCGAATAACGAATTGTACCTTGTTGAGGGTGACTCTGCCGGTGGTTCGGCAAAACAAGGACGTGATCGCAAGTTCCAGGCAGTTTTACCGTTACGTGGTAAGGTTATTAACACGGAAAAAGCAAAGCTTGCGGATATCATGAAGAATGAAGAGATCCGCACGATTATTTATGCGATCGGTGGAGATGTCGGGGCCGATTTTACGATAGAAAATATTAATTATGACAAAATTATTATTATGACCGATGCCGATACAGACGGTGCACATATTCAAGTACTTCTTCTTACCTTCTTTTATCGGTATATGAGGCCATTGATCGAGGCTGGCAAAGTATACATTGCCCTACCACCGTTATACAAAGTTAGTAAAGGCTCTGGAAAGAAAGAAATCATCGAGTACGCATGGGATGAAGATGGTCTAAAAGATGCGATTAAAAAGGTTGGAAAAGGCTACACCATTCAACGATATAAAGGTTTAGGAGAAATGGATGCTACCCAATTATGGGAAACAACGATGGACCCTGAAACACGTACACTTATTCGAGTGAAACTAGAGGATGTCGCGAGAGCCGAACGACGCGTTTCTACGCTAATGGGAGACAAAGTAGAACCTCGTCGGAAGTGGATTGAAACAAATGTTGCGTTTGGTCTAGATGAAGAAACTAACATACTTGAAAATGAAAACTTAACAGTAACTGAATGAATTTCAACATTCACATCCCGCATATAGTTTTGATCTTTCGCTATATGTGGTTTGATGTGGCTAATTTAAGAAACGATGAAATTCATTCATTGAGGGGGAATAGACTTGTTACTATTCGATAAATATTTGGACCTCCCTTTAGAGGACGTCATTGGCGACCGTTTTGGTCGTTATAGTAAATACATCATTCAAGAGCGTGCATTACCAGATGCACGTGACGGATTAAAACCAGTACAACGAAGAATTTTATATGCGATGCATAAAGAGGGAAATACTGCAGACAAGCCATTCCGTAAATCAGCAAAAACAGTCGGTAACGTTATCGGTAATTATCACCCGCACGGTGATTCATCCGTGTATGATGCGATGATTCGTATGAGTCAAGATTGGAAATTGCGTTATCAATTAATTCAGATGCACGGGAACAACGGATCAATTGACGGTGATCCGCCGGCTGCAATGCGTTATACAGAGGCAAGATTATCTGCGATTTCATCACAATTATTAAGGGATATCGAAAAAGACACGGTTGAGTTTATCCCAAACTTTGATGACTCGGAAGAAGAGCCAGTTGTATTACCTGCAATGTTTCCAAACTTACTAGCGAATGGATCAACGGGTATTTCTGCTGGTTACGCTACAGATATTCCACCACATCAATTAGGTGAGGTGATTGATGCAGCAATTATGCAGATGGAGAAGCCTGACTGTTCATTAGATGAGTTAATGACGGTCATCAAAGGACCAGATTTTCCGACTGGTGGAACAATTCAAGGTGTCGAAGGGATTCGCAAAGCCTATGAGACAGGCAAAGGGAAAATTGTTGTTCGAGCAAAATCAGAGATTGAGACAATCCGTGGCGGAAAGCAGCAAATCATCATAACAGAAATACCGTATGAAATCGTCAAGGCGAATCTAGTCAAAAAAATGGATGAAATCCGTTTCGATAAAAAAGTGGATGGAATGGCTGAAGTGAGAGACGAGACAGATCGTACGGGCTTACGAATTGTCATCGAACTAAAAAAAGATGCAGACGCTGCAGGTATTTTAAATTATTTATATAAAAATACAGATCTACAAATCACTTATAACTTCAACATGGTAGCGATTTATAACAAACGACCATGCTTAATGGGACTTAAAAAATTATTACAAGCGTACGTTTCACATCAAAAAGAAGTCGTTACAAGAAGATCGAACTATGAGTTGAAAAAAGCTCAAGAGCGAGAGCATATTGTTCAAGGTTTAATGCGTGCTATTTCTATTTTAGATGAAGTGATTGAAACGATTCGTGCTTCAAAAGATAAAAGAGATGCAAAAGACAATTTAATGGCAAAATTTGAGTTTACAGAGCAACAGGCAGAAGCAATTGTGAACTTACAGTTATATCGCTTAACAAACACAGATATTACAACGCTCGAAAAAGAAGCGAAAGAGTTGCAAAATAAAATTGAAGTGTTGTTATCAATTCTTAACAGTGAAAAGAAATTAATTGGGGTTATTAAAAAGGACTTACTTTCTATAAGAAAACAATTTAATGATGATCGTCGCAGCATAATTGAAGATAAAATCGAAGAAATTGTAATCAATATGGAAGTCCTAGTTCCAGCTGAAGATGTGATCGTTACTGTTACAAGCGAAGGTTACGTGAAACGGACAAGCTTACGTTCGTTCGCAGCATCGAATGGTGAGCCGACAGGAATGAAGGAAACAGATCGAGTGATTGGGCAGTTTGAGACGAACACGACAGATACGTTACTCATTTTTACGTCTCAAGGCAGTTACCTCCATATCCCAGTTCATCAGTTACCTGATATTCGTTGGAAGGACTTAGGTCAGCATGTTGCCAATATTGTTGCACTAGAACGCGGAGATGAAATCATTAAAGCAATGACAATAAAAGAGTTTAAAGAAGATGAATTCCTTGTTTTCTTTACGAAAAACGGCATGGCCAAACGGACACAATTATCAGAGTATAGTGCGCAACGATGGTCGAAGCCATTAATGGCTCTAAAACTGAAAAAAGAAGATCAATTAGTGGACGTTCATTTAACAAATGGGCAGCAAGATGTATTCCTTGCAACGTCATACGGGTATGGACTATGGTACAACGAGGAAGAAATTAGCTTAGTAGGTCAACGTGCATCGGGAGTAAAGGGGATTAACTTGAAGGTTGGCGATGTTTTAATTAGTGGATTGACATTTGTGAAAGACACGAAAATCCAACTGTTTGTTGTTACACAACGGGGCGCGATTAAGAAAATGTACAATACGGAGTTTGAAAAAACATCGCGTGCTAAAAGAGGGTTATTAATGCTTAGAGAATTAAAAAATAACCCACATCGTTTAATATTATTAGCAAAAGCAGATAACCAGTCACTTTTCAATATAAAAACTGCAAAAGGTGAGGGTGCAACGATACGGGCAACAGAAATGAGACCTAGTGATCGCTATAGTAATGGCTCCTTTATCGTAGATACCACGAGTGAAGGTCCAATAACAGCGATTTGGGAAGAGCGGCTCGAAGTTGATATGGATAAAGAGTAAACGACCAATACGGTCGTTTATTTTTTATGCTTACAGTTGAATTTTGCTACGAGCAAAGGAAGGGGCGCAGGATCTGGTTGCTCTTGAACATGGTGATGTCGCTTCCGTTAGTTTCAGTACAAAATATTTACATATTTGTTAATGATAATTATACTTACCATTAAGAGATCATTTAATCTTGGAGGCATGCATGGGGGATTTATTTAAAGTAGAACTGTATAAATTGAAGAGAAGTAAAATATTTTATGTTGTATTCATTTATTTACTAGTGATTAGTGTCGCAATGCCATTTTTGTATGATGATTTGGAGACTGGGTTTACGATCCAGAGTGGGGACGAGGCATTACAATTTTTTTCAAATCTGGGCAGTGTAATGGCGCTTTATATTAGCTTTATACTATCCATTGGCCTTACAAACGAATTTACTTCTGGATTTATAACCGATGCAATTGCTTTTGGTTATAGACGAAAACATATTTATCAGGCTAAGTTATTTACTCTATCGCTTTCATCCGTTATTTGCGGTTTACCTTTTATTGTTATACCAGTTAGTTACTACACCATTGCAAATGGCAGTGGGTGGGAGTCGCAAACTGAATTTTTCTTCTATGTTTTAAGGTTTCTTATCCTATATTTGTTTAATATAGTAGCCATTGCATCATTCATTTGCTTACTAGCATTTTTGTTTAAAAAATTATCTCGCCAACTAATTACTTTTGTACTAACAAATGGTATAGCGATGTTGCCGATGATGTTAGAACTAAGTAATAGTAACCCTATAAAAAAATTATATGATTATTCAATCTTTCAAATGGCGGTTAAAAGTAGTGAGAAAGAATTAGGGTTTACAAGTATTGCGCTACTAGTTTTATCATGCTTAATCGTTAGCGTTGGCTGCTACGTCATTGGCGCAAAATTTTTCGAAAAAGATGAAATAAAATAAATTGAGGATGGGTTGTAATGGGGGAACTAATTTTTAGAACAAATCATTTAAATAAAGTGTATAAAGAGACGCATGCGCTTAACAACTTTACGATTAACATTAAAAAAGGTTCGATTTATGCGTTAATGGGGCCGAACGGTGCAGGAAAAACGACGCTGATCCGAATCGTAACAGGAGTCGCAAGAAAAACGAGTGGAGATATGACGTTATTTGGTAAAGAAACGGAGCAGGAATACAATTCGGTTAGAAACAAGATTGGTACATTAATCGAAACACCGGCATTATATCGAGACAAAACAGCCTATGAAAATCTGAATATTAACCGAATGCTAAAAAAATAGACGATAAAAAAGAAATAGATCGTGTGCTAGAAATTGTAGATTTGAGTAATACGAAGAACAAAAAAGTGAAAAATTTCTCACTCGGAATGAAACAAAGACTTGGCATTGCCAAAGCTTTGTTAGGGAATCCTGAATTTCTCATTTTAGATGAACCGATTAACGGTTTAGATCCGTTTGGTATTATCGAAATTAGAAACCTTATTTTAGATTTAAATAAAAACCATGGCATCACAATGTTAATTGCAAGTCACATTTTAAAAGAACTGACTATGGTCGCAACCCATTATGGCATGATTTATGATGGACAAATTATCGATGAGTTTACGGCAGAAGAACTCAACGATCGTTGTGGTGGTTACATCTATATGAAAGTAAATGATATCCAGAAAGCGAAGAACGTGATTTCACATTTTTTTGTTGATCATGATTGTGAGCAGCTCTCTGATCATGAATTACGTCTGAACGGTTATTTTAGTGAAGAAGAGATTATGAAAATATCAGAAAAGATGGTCCGAAATGGAGTAATTTTCACAGAATTTAGACCAGCTTACCATGACATTGAAACATATTTTACAAGTATTATCGAGAACACAAAGGCTAAAGGTTAAGTTATATGGGAAATCTATTTAAACTTGAGTTATACAAAATAATTGGTAATAGAGTGTTTTGGGGTATTTCGCTTGTTTACATAATGGTTGCAATTTTGATGACAAGAGGGGAGACACCAATGATTACAGGGCAAGATGGCTTTTTAATTTCCGCGAATTTGTTTCCTATATTAATTTTTGTTATTATTATATGACTGCTGAAAAGGGGAAAGTACTTTTTTGTGAAGGAGACGAGCCAAAATATATATACTTAGTCAAAAGTGGTCAAGTTAGTCTGAGTAAAATGACGCAAGACGGCAAAGAATTTTTTGTTCATTTAAAACAAAAAGACGAATTAGTCGGGGAAGTCGGCCTTTTTAACGAAATGGCAATAAGTGTAACAGCGAAAATTTTAGAGAGATCAGAGCTTGTTAGATTCGAACGAACACAATTAGAAGAATTATTTTGTGAAAATGGTCAAATAGCGATGGCATTTATGAAATGGTTTACACGTCATACGCAATCAACACAAGCGAAGTTTCGTGATCTATTACTTTGTGGGAAAACAGGAGCCATTTATTCAATTTTGATTCGTTTTTGTAATTCTTATGGAATTGAGCATCAAAATGGGACAAAGATTAATGTCAATTTAACAAACCAAGAATTAGCGAATTTTATTGGTGCTACACGAGAAAGTGTAAATCGATTGTTAAACGATCTAAAAAAAGAAAATATCATTGAAATTGATCAAGGCTATATTGTAGTCAAAAAACTAGAATACTTGAAAGATTATTTACACTGTGGAGATTGTCCAGTTGAAATATG
The DNA here is from genome assembly GCA_964541705.1 of uncultured Bacillaceae bacterium. Taxonomy (GTDB): domain Bacteria; phylum Bacillota; class Bacilli; order Bacillales; family Anaerobacillaceae; genus Anaerobacillus. The sequence goes on from CAZIRM010000071.1 coordinate 10,797, forward strand.
TACGATCTAATAAAATTTTAAAAAATATCTCAAAACATGAAGTTTACTTTGTTTATGAGATATTTTTTCTTTATTTTTTATTGGTGCCTATAATTTATATTATGTTACCTGTGAAAAAATTTAAAAAGAACGACCCACGCTCTTCATGTATTGGTCGCTAATTAATTTATGCTTTTGTTGAAGTTCTCATCTGTTATCAACCATGTATGGAATTCCTCTATATTTATTCCTACATGATGACACGCTATCTCTATATGAACGATGAGTATTTAACTCGTTAATAAAAATTCTTTTGCGTGTCGGATCTTTTTCTATTTTATTTTGTAATAATTCTATACTATTTTTTTCTTTTTGGA
>CAZIRM010000072.1:0-10914 GCA_964541705.1 uncultured Bacillaceae bacterium
AAACGTAGTGTCACCAACTAACCATCTGAATTATTTAGGTGCGAAAGTTGAGTATAAAAGAAAACTGAGAAGCAATTTGCCTCTCAGCTTTTTATTTTCTAATATTTCATTGCATTTACTTGCATTGGTCTGGAAACAGGTTCAGACAGGAATTCACCAGAAGCCATTAATAACTTACCATCTCCATTCACTTGAATGGCAACCCGTTCTACTCCCTGATGTTCAGTAAGTGATAAAACCAATGAGTTTAGCACTTCTTCACTAATTGCTGTGCCATCAATGTGGTTAAGCAGTGCTTCATTAAAATTAACAGTCACAACTCCATTCGCATATTTAGGGGTTTCTAACAACTTAACTCCAGTTCTAAAATCTGTTTGTAAGTTTGTAAAACTAGAGGGTCCTTTTAATAGTTGTGTCACAATAGCTTCAAGGTCATTATCGCTGCTATTTATTCTTCTCGTTACGGGGACATAATAAGGATTAGCCCCACTTTGCCCTAAAAAATAAAGAGTAACTCCTCTCGTATTTGAGATGTCAGCAACTTGATCGGTTTCAATATTAATACCGCTAGCACGACTAAATCCTTCCCCAATTGGTGTTCCATTATTCGGCATCAACTCTTGATCATACCCATTAATGCGAATTTTGATTGTATCAACTGTGTCAAATTGGGTTAATGTCCATGTGATCGCTTGTAAAATTTTCAGTTCATCTTCCGGACGATAATCTTTAAATTGCTCTGAAAAATCTGCAATCGCAACTCCATCCTTAATATTAACACCTAGAACCTCTGTCCCAGGCGGCAACACCGCTTGAAAGCCATTCGGCACGATTTGTGAAATTGGCCCATCTTGAACTAAGTACTCCAACACTTGTCTTGCTGTGCCTTCTACTTTAGGTAGAGGTAATGTTTGAGAAGCGACTAAACCATTTTGATCAATCAAGTACAATTCTCTCATGATTGTTTCAGTACTTTCCGTTTGGTTTTCTACTTCTTCAGCCCCTTCTTCTGGATTCACTTCCAACGAAGTCTCAAGGTCAATGAAAGTGATAGGTGGCGAATCCATCTCTTTCATCGTTTGCTCTTCTCCTAAACTACAACCAGACACAACGAGCGTTAATGCAACAACGATTGGCACTCCTGCTCTGAATATATTACGCATATTTTTCCCTCCTCAAGTGGTTTGTACTAATATGTATACGAGCTATTTTCACTTTTAGACCACCTTGTCTAAGAAAATTTACATAGGAATCAAAATTTGAATAGCCACTATTAATCCCTATACTTGCTATATCAAACATAAGAAAGGGGTAATTCAACTTGTGTTATTTTCCAATTAAAAAAGGAATCAATAATATCAATATGATTCCTTTTTTCTCCTTACCACAAATCTGTATAGTGTTAAGTGGTTGTTATTTAATTTTGAATTACGTTAATGAAATTAATTTAACTGAAGAGACATCCATTTCTAGCCACTGACTTGCAATTTTGGAAAACATCTCGCTTTCTCCTGTAGTAAAAAACTGATGCTTCGGTTCTCTATCACCAACATACAATAATTCCTTATGATACAACAACGCGCTGACTTCACGGGCGGTTTCATCACCTGAACAAATGATTTCAATATGGTCCCCGATAACTTCTTGTATTGTAGCTTGTAGCAGCGGATAGTGCGTGCAACCTAAGATTAGCGTATCAATATCCTTATCTAAAATGGGTTCCAAACTTTTAGACACGATATCGAAGGCTTCATCACCGAAAAATACACCTTTTTCAACTAAGGGAACAAACAGCGGGCAAGCCAAACTTTCGACCACCACATGATTATTAATGCTCGTTAACGTCTTCTCGTACGCTTGACTGTTTATTGTTCCCGTCGTGCCGATAATACCAACCCGGTCTGTTTTTGTAGCTTTTAATGCCGAAATAGATCCTGGGTGAATAACTCCTATGACAGGAATATCAAGTTTCTTCTTGGCTTCTTCAAGTACCACCGCCGTTGCAGTATTACAAGCAATGACTAACATTTTAATTTCTTTCTTAATTAAGTAATCAATCATTTCCCACGTGTATTCTCTAACTTCTTCTTGTGGCCTTGGTCCATAAGGACATCTTGCCGTATCTCCAATGTATAAAATTTCTTCTTTTGGTAATTGTCTTAATAACTCTTTTACCACTGTTAAACCACCAATGCCCGAATCAATCACACCAATTGGCTTATTCAATGAATTCCCTCTTTTTCTTTTTTATTAACTTAGTTCTCTCTCTTCATTTCTCGATATAAGTGCGCTAAGTTGCTTTCTAATAAATCTACCTCTGTAGTCGATAAGTGTTTTAACACTTCACTTAAGTAGTCTTGACGTTTTTTTATTACCTCGCATATGATCGTTGAACCTTTATCTAACAGGTGAATACGAACAACCCGACGATCATTTGTGTCTTTTACTCTCTCTACTAACTCATTCTTTTCCATTCTATCAACCAGATCTGTCGTTGTACTACATGCTAAGTGCATTCTTGTAGATAGATCACCTATGGTCATGTCACCACATTCATGGAGCCATTGTAGCGCAACAAATTGTGGAGGTGTTATAGGAAACTGCGTTAAGATCTCTCTACCTTTTTGTTTAACCACTTCAGCTACCATTCTCAAAGATTTTTCAATGTTTGACACTTGTTGGGATTGTTCCTTTATCGTTTTATTCATCATTTCCTCCTATTAAGAGAGCTAACAAATCTATCTTATATTATTGAAATAGTACGATCAAAGTATATCAAAAGTATACGATCTCAACAAATGAAATTTTCAAGATGTTAACGATACTATTTAGTTAAGGGCTTATGCGATTTTATGGCGGAGGAACAAAAGCGCAATTCGACCAATGGCAAAGATTGAAGGGATCGTGCCGATGTCGCTGAAGCCAAACATCATCTAACTTTAAACCTTTTATAAATACTGTTTATATAAAACAAAGATAGGGGCCTTTGCAGCCCCTATCTTTCTTAAACAGAGTTATTTTATCATTTTTTCCTTTACGAATTGCTCTACTTCATCCGCAGTACTCATTAGAAGTGCTTGTTGTGCCAACTCAGCTAACTCTTGTTTTGATAAGTTTTTTAATTGGCTTCTTGCTGGTAAGATTGATGTCGCACTCATACTAAACTCATCGAGTCCTAATCCTAGTAAGATCGGTATCGCAACTTCATCCCCAGCCATTTCACCACACATCCCAGCCCATTTGCCTTCTGAATGAGCTGCTTTTATGACTGAATTGACAAGGCGTAATACTGCCGGATTGTATGGTTGGTAGAGATAAGATACTTGCTCGTTCATTCGGTCTGCTGCCATCGTATATTGAATTAAATCGTTTGTTCCGATACTAAAGAAATCTGTCTCTTTCGCAAAAATATCTGCCATGACTGCGGTAGAAGGAATTTCTACCATCATTCCAACTTCAATTGCATCCGATACAGCTACACCTTCACCAACTAAATTTGCTTTCTCTTCTTCTAAAATAGCTTTTGCTTGTCTTAACTCCTCAACTGTTGCGATCATAGGGAACATGATTTTTAAGTTTCCAAAAGCACTTGCACGTAATAAGGCACGTAATTGTGTTCGGAAAATATCTTGCTCGTCAAGACATAAACGAATTGCACGATATCCTAAGAAAGGATTCATTTCTTTTGGTAAGTCTAAGTACGGGAGTTCTTTATCTCCACCAATATCTAGTGTACGAATAACAACTGGTTTCCCAGCCATCCCCTCAACAACTGCTTTATATGCTTCAAACTGCTCTTCTTCTGTTGGAAGTTGATTTCTTCCCATATAAAGAAACTCAGTACGGTATAGTCCGATCCCTTCTGCTCCATTGTTCAGTACACCTTCTAAATCATTTGGCGTACCAATGTTTGCAGCAAGTTCTACGTGTAAACCATCTTTTGTCATTGTCTTTTCATTTACTAACTTTGCCCACTCAGCTTTTTGAGCTTCGTATGCCTGCTTTTTATCGCGATAGTCAGCTACCTCTTGCTCAGACGGATCAACGATGACAACTCCATCTATACCATCAACGATAACAAGTGTACCCGCCGCAATTTTTTCTGTCACGACTTTTGTTCCCACAACAGCTGGAATTTCTAAAGAACGAGACATAATTGCGGAGTGAGAAGTTCTACCCCCGATATCTGTCGCGAAACCTTTCACAAATTGGCGGTTTAGTTGAGCTGTATCAGAAGGTGTTAAATCCTCACCAATGATGACAACCTCTTCATTAATGCTAAGTAAAGATGCTGTCTCAATACCCAAAATATGTCCAAGAACACGTTTAGTAACATCACGAATGTCTGCAGCTCTTTCTTTCATATACTCATTATCCATGCTCTCAAACATAGAGATAAACATAGTAGCAACTTCGTCAAGGGCTGCATCTGCATTCATTTGTTCAGATGTCACTTTTTCTTTTACTGACCCGAGTAATTCCGGATCACTTAGCACGAGCAGGTGGGCAGCAAAAATAGCCGCTTTATCTTCGCCCATTTCTGTCTGGGCACGATCTTTAATTACTTCTAATTCCGCTTTAGACTTTGCAATGGCGTCATCAAATTTCTTTAACTCGCCCTCAGTGTCTTGTACCTTTTTTTTCTCAATTTTTAGTTCGTGACTCTCTAGCTTAAATGCTTTGGCAATTGCAATGCCACTAGAAGCACCTATCCCTTTAATTAATAACGACATTACTCACCTAGACCGCCTTTGATCACTTCTTCTATTGCGTTAAGTGCAGCAACTTCGTCTGTACCTTCTGCTTTAACTGTTACCTCAGCTCCTTGGCCTACACCTAATGACATAACACCCATAATTGACTTAAGGTTTACTGATTTTCCGTTATAAGATAGCGTGACTTCTGATTCGAATTGACCTGCTTTGTTTACTAATTGTGTCGCTGGTCTTGCATGAATACCTGTATCTGCTGTGATTTTAAACGTTTTTTCAACTGCCATGAATAATTCCTCCTTTAGGAAATTGTAATAAGATTTTTTTCGCCACGTGTAACTTTTTGTCCAATATTTTCTATATTTATTATTTCATTTGGAGCCAAATTTGTAAAGATGATCGGCGTGATAATTGACTTTGCCTTTTCTTCAATAATCGAAAGGTCGACATCCATTAATGATTGACCAGGAGTAACTTCATCTCCTTGCTTAACATATACATTAAATCCCTCACCCTTTAAATTGACAGTGTCAATCCCAAAGTGAATCAGGATCTCTTTGCCATTAGCAGCCTCAATTCCTATAGCATGCTTCGTTGGGAAGACATTCACAATTTTCCCCTTCACTGGTGAGACAACTGTTCCGGCTGCTGGTTTGATAGCAAAACCATCCCCCATCATCTTTTGTGAGAATACTTCATCTGGGACATCAGCTAAAGTTAATAAAGTGCCCTCAATTGGGATGACGATTTCTGAAGCATCAACATTTGAACGATTGGTTGTATGAGACGATGCTTCCTCAGTAGTTGAACCTTTTAGCAAATCTAATAATTTTTTTAACATAGACAATCCTCCTCTTATGTAATTGTTGACACACTAACCACTCATAATAAGGATAACTTGTTTACTTACTCTATTTTTATCTTGATGACAAAAAAAGCATGAGGAAAAATATGCGTAATGAACATAGGTATCCTATTAATAGATTTACCCATTCATGCATATCTTTACTCATGCCTGATCGAATCAGTAACACGTTTTTTTATTGTGTTTCATTTACTAGAAAGCCTTTGTAAGTATATTGTAATATACACAGCTTCTGCCGCTTGAACTTCCTTATTAAGAGATTGTTCTATTAAGTGTATTAACTTCCATGCAAGATTATAGCATATCGGATATTCTTTTTTCAATACTTGTTCCAAATTTTTTGATACGTTTAATTGTTCCTCTCTATCTGTTCGTTCGATCACATGATGCAAATGACTAACAAGACGTGAGTAACCAATCGTATTTTCATTAAGAGGATAGGTGAAACATTGTTGGACTTCTGAAATCATTCTCGCTACCAGTTGGGAATGTTGATTCACTTGGGAAATTGACCGATTAGATATTCCACTATGGATATGTAATGCAATAAAACCTATTTCATCTTTCGGCAATTCAATCCTTAGGCTTCGGTTCAAAATACCTGTAACAGCATTTGCAATTTCATACTCTAAAGGATACAAAAGTCTAGTTTCATCTAAAAAAGGATTCTTGATTTCAATCCCTTGTTTCCACCTTTTCACAGCAAACGCAATGTGATCTGTCATTGCAACCAGCGCGCGTTCACTTAATCTAACGCTCATTTTCGTTTGTATATAATTTAATGCCTCACTAATCGCTTCGAATACATCCATTTCTATTTCAAAAAGAAGCTGTTTATATTGTTCTTGTTTTTTTTGATCAATGAGCGTGTAGACTTTTTCTGTCTCTTCCTCACTGATTTTTTGACCTTTTTGTTTTGCGAAACCAATACCTTTGCCGATCATAATTACCTCAGGCTGGCTTGGAGCTTTTGCAACAACTACATTATTATTTAATATCTTTTTTATCATATAAGAAGCCATCATTTACCCCTCTGAAGTTCATCAATATCATGATATTATCACGAGTTAGCCTTACTGTCACCAAATAAAAGCGCTTCCATAATGTACCATAGAATAAAAAGGCACCTACCTATCGGCTATGTGCTCCTGCATCGCTCCGCTTGCTCGTCGCAAAGCCTTAGTGTAAGCAATTCATAGAAGCGTCTTGAGGGTATATAGCTTCAGATATTTTAAAAATTATGACCTATATGGATTTTATCATTCCTTGATGCAACCATAAATCGATCTAAGTGTCGTGTAGGATGACTTTCATTATTATTAACCTTAAAAAAAGAACTAAAGGGGGTACAGGAATTTTTACATACAAAAATCCCTTTAGCCCTTTAGTCAAACTAGATTTTCAGATACCCTAATCGTACTAGCTCAATGACTGCTTGAGAGCGCCCCTTTACTCCAAGCTTTTGCATTGTGTTTGAGATGTGGTTACGAACCGTTTTCTCGCTGATAAACAATTGTTGCGCTATTTCTTTCGTTGTTTTGTCCTGAACTAATAATTCAAATACTTCTCTTTCCCGTTTTGTTAGCAATGGCTTAGGACGGAATTCGTGGTCTTTCAATTATTTCACCCTCTCTTGCTTGGGCTATAAACATAGCAGTGAATCGTATTAAGCTAAGATATCCTATGTAGTAATCGTTAACGTTGTGACATCAATGGTCATTTCAAATAAAATAAAAATAAAACCCTTAAAATCCCAAGGGTTTTATTTTTATTTTAGTCGTCACTACCAAAAAGTTTTTAAGAGATTCGAGTGTTGTTTGTCTATTCAATGACGCAATAGAAGTTGTTAGAGGAATCCCTTTCGGACACACACGAACACAGTTTTGGGAGTTCCCGCAATTTGTTATTCCACCAGTACCCATAATGGCAGTAAGCCGTTCATGCTTTGTCATTTCCCCTGTGGGATGCGCGTTAAAAAGTCTAACCTGAGAAAGTGCAGCGGGACCAATAAAATTTGACCTACTATTTACGTTCGGACAGGACTCAATACAAACACCACAGGTCATGCAGGTAGATAGCTCATAAGCCCATTGACGTTTCTTTTCTGACATTCTAGGTCCAGGACCTAAATCGTACGTCCCATCAATCGGAATCCATGCTTTTACTTTTTTTAGAGACTCAAACATTTTAGATCGATCAACAAGCAAATCGCGAATAATAGGAAATGTCCTCATTGGTTCGAGTCGTATCGGTTGTTTAAGTTTGTCAACGAGTGCAGAACAGGCCTGTCTTGGCACCCCATTGATGATCATAGAGCAAGCACCACATACCTCTTCTAAGCAAACCATCTCCCAAACTACTGCTGTTGTTTGATTACCGTATGCATTGATTGGGTTCAGACGAATTTCCATTAATAAAGTTATAACATTCATATTCTTTTTGTATGGGACTTTAAATTCCTCTTCGTATGGTTCATGATTAGGGGAGTCTTGACGAGTAATGATTAAATGAACAAAGTCACTCATGCTTTCCCACTCGCTTTCTTTTCCGTTGTATAATCTCTTTTTCTAGGTTTGATGATTGATGTATCAACATCATGGTACTCAAAATCCGGTTTCTGTTCTGCAAGGTTAAATGTAGCAATTGTTGTTTTTAGCCATTTATCGTCATCTCTCTCTGGATATTCTGGTTTAAAATGCGCGCCCCGACTTTCGTTTCGATGATAAGCGCCAATTGTAATGACTCGAGCAAGTTGAAACATAGCACTAAGTTGACGGGCAAACGCAATTCCTTGGTTACTACACCTTGTTGAATCATTGATATTAATGTTTTTATACCGCTGCATTAGTTCAACTATTTTCTCATCCGTTTTAAGCAAACGCTTATTTTCTCGGACAACAGTAACATTCTCCGTCATTATTTCTCCTAATTCACTATGCAGTTGATAGGGGTTTTCTTTCCCATTTGTTTTTAACAGCGACTCGAACTTAAATTCTTCAAGTTTTTTCGCTTGATCAAAGAGTTTAGAAGATTGATCCCCATTCAGATGCTTTAACCCTTGAATATATTCTACTGCCTTAGGACCTGCGACCATCCCACCATAAATTGCGGATAGTAACGAATTTGCCCCTAGTCTATTGGCTCCATGTTGAGTGTAATCAACTTCACCAGCTGCAAATAACCCTGGTATATTCGTCATCTGGTTATAATCAACCCAAAGACCGCCCATAGAGTAATGCACAGCTGGGAATATTTTCATCGGAACTTTTCGAGGATCATCTCCCATAAATTTTTCGTAGATATCTAAAATCCCACCCAATTTGACATTTAATTCTTTAGAATCTTTGTGTGTCAAATCTAAATAAACAATATTTTTTCCGTCTATTCCTCGTTTTTGGTTCATACAGATATCAAATATTTCTCTTGTCGCTATGTCTCTTGGGACCAAATTTCCGTAAGCAGGATACTTTTCTTCTAGGAAGTACCAGGGCTTTCCTTCTTTATACGTCCATATACGTCCACCCTCCCCGCGTGCTGATTCACTCATTAATCGAAGTTTATCATCACCAGGAATCGCTGTTGGGTGAATTTGAATGAACTCACCATTAGCATAATGAGCGCCTTGTTCATAAACTCGAGCTGCAGCAAAACCAGTATTAATTGTTGAATTGGTAGATCTTCCGAAAATCATTCCGGGACCGCCAGTTGCAATAATAACGGCATCCGCCTTAAAGGATTCAATGTATGCAGATGTCAGTTCCTGAGCAACTATGCCCCTACAAATACCCTCGTCATCTAGTATTGACGATAAAAATTCCCATCCTTCGTATTTCGTCACATGGCCAGTTGTCTCGAATCGCCGAACCTGTTCATCCACTGCATATAAAAGTTGCTGACCAGTTGTTGCACCTGCATATGCGGTTCTTTTAAACTTTGTTCCTCCAAAATGGCGTAAATCTAACAACCCCTCTTGAGTCCGGTTAAACATTACCCCCATTCTGTCCATGAGGTGTATAATCTTTGGGGCCGCCTCACACATCGCTTTTACTGGTGGTTGATTTGCTAAAAAGTCCCCTCCATAAACTGTGTCGTCAAAATGTTCCCACACAGAATCATTTTCACCCTTTGTATTCAGTGCTCCGTTGATACCACCCTGGGCACAAACTGAATGGGATCTTTTCACAGGTACGACTGAAAATAAATCGACATTTACTCCTAATTCAACGGCTTTTATCGTTGCCATCAACCCTGCTAAACCGCCACCGACGACAATTATTCTTGGTTTACTCATATCAAATCACTCCTATTTATGCTAGGTAAAGGCTAAAATTGCTGAAACCCCAATATAAGTTAATGCAGCGAAAATCATTAGTGTAATGTATGTAGATATCTTTTGAGATTGTGGAGAAACAGTCAATCCCCATGTGATGAAGAATGACCACAATCCATTCGCAAAGTGGAAAGTGGCTGAGATAATTCCGACAATGTAAAAAGCAAGTATAAATGGGTTTGAAAAGATGTTTTCCATCATCTTAAAATCAACCGTTGCCCCTAAAGCAGCTGCGACTCTTGTTTCCCAAACGTGCCACGCAATAAAAATGATTAGTATTACTCCTGTCACTCGCTGTAAGCGAAACATCCAATTACGAAAATAACCGTATCTTTTCGTGTTATTTTTTGATTGGAATGCGATATATAGTCCATAGATACCGTGATAAATTAATGGCAAAAAGATCATAAAAACTTCAAGTATGTACCGAAACGGGAGATTCCCCATAAAATTAGCGGCTCGGTTATACGCCTCCTCACCACGAATGGCCGAATAATTAACTGATAAATGAGTGATTAGAAACAGTCCCACTGGTATAATTCCAGATAAAGAGTGTAACTTCCGAAAAAAGTGTTCGCGATTATATAACATTTTGACCTCCAATTTATTCTAAAAAAATTAAGTGATCTTTGTACAATAGTTAGACCAAACAACCTTTATTTAAATTCTAGATGAACGGTTAAAAAACCTTTCAAATCGCCTAGTTTTTACAAAGGACTAATTATTTTCCTTTGTTTTCATGTATCTATCACTTTAGCCAAGAGTACTCCTTCCTCAAAAATCCCTTAGAATTTTAGGTGGGAGGTGAATTGGCGCTTTTTTTATTTTCACTACTAGGATTTTTTTAACTTTTTTGGTAATATAAAATTATAAGAACTTACGTTCGGAGGGGGCGAAAGTAACATGGCGAATTATAAAACAATGCAAACCCGGGTCAAAAAAGGTCATCGTAAGGAATGGAAAAAATCATAAACAAGGTCAATTTACTTCAAGACGTTTAGAAAAAA
>CAZIRM010000073.1:0-10644 GCA_964541705.1 uncultured Bacillaceae bacterium
GATTTGCTTTAAACAAACGTTATGGGAACCTTGAAATAAATAATGTTTTTTAAAAATAACTTTTGACAAACAATGATACACGTACTATAATCAGAAAGTAAATATTCAGAATATATTAAATATTTTAATTGTTTCATTCATATAATTATAATATTTTAAAAAAGTAAAGAAAGGGGTTTTAATCATGAATGGAAGAGAACAGTGGGGGACGAGGGCTGGGTTTATTTTAGCAGCTGTTGGTTCCGCAGTAGGATTAGGAAACATCTGGCGTTTCCCTTATGTTGCTTATGCGAATGGTGGAGGTGCTTTCTTTTTTCCTTATTTATTTGCACTTTTAACAGCGGGTATTCCGCTCCTTATTATGGAATTCACAATTGGTCATAAGTTTCGTGGATCTGCACCGACGTCTTACGGTAAGTTAGGGAAAGAATGGATTGGTTGGTGGCAGGTAGGGATTTCTTTTATTATCGCCACATATTACTCCGTTATCATTGCTTGGGCGATGTCCTATACAAGATTTGCCTTTGGTGGGCAATGGGGGGAAGACACGGGTGGATTCTTATTCGGTGACTACCTACAATTAGCGGATACCCCAGGTGAAATTGGTTCTTTAATACCGGGTGTATTCATTCCACTAGTTATTGTTTGGGTAGTAACGTTAGGTGTTTTATTTAAAGGAGTTAAAAAGGGTATTGAAGTTGCAAACAAAATCTTCATTCCAACACTACTTGCGATGTTCTTAATAATAGTCGTTCGTGCACTGACGTTAGAAGGTGCAACATTAGGATTAGATGCTCTATTTAAGCCAGATTGGCGTTCAATGCTTGATGGGAAAGTTTGGGTGGCAGCTTATGGACAAATTTTCTTTAGCTTATCCATTGGTTTTGCCATCATGATAACGTACTCTAGTTATTTACCTAAAAAATCAGATATTAATAATAACGCATTTATCGCTGGATTTAGTAACTCAGGGTTCGAATTATTAGCAGGTATTGGTGTATTTGCAGCTTTAGGATTTATGGCAAATGCTCAAGGGGTTGCCGTTGATGAGGTAGCGGGACATGGTATTGGTTTGGCGTTTGTTGTGTTCCCACAAATTATTAATACATTCCCGGGTTTCAATACATTGTTTGGCGTACTATTCTTTGGTTCGTTAGTACTTGCAGGACTATCTTCACTCATTTCGATCGTACAAACGTATGTGGCTGCTCTTCAAGAAAAGTTCAATATATCGAGAACAAAAGCAGTATTTTTCGGTGGTGGGTTGTCAGCTGTTCTATCTATTTTATTTGCAACAAAGAGTGGGCTATACTTCTTAGACGTCATCGATTACTTCATTAACTCATTCGGTATTGTTCTGGCAGGACTCGTATCGGTTGTTGCAGTTGCTTGGTTTATTCGTAATCTTAATGAGTTGCAAGATCACGCAAATGCTGTATCCGATTTAAAAACAGGACTATGGTGGAAACTTTGCTTAAGTATCGTGACACCAGTTGTATTAGGTTATATGATGTTTGATGGCTTAAGACAAACCATCATTAATGGCTATGATAGCTACTCTGGAGAGTTCAATTTTTACTGGGGTTGGTTAGTAGCGATAGCTGTGTTTATATTCGGAGTGTTATTCTCGATACAGAAAAAACAAGGGTTACAGGCAGAAAATGTTTCAAAAGGAGTGAAGGCGAAATGAGTACAAGTGCGATCGTGATGATGTTAGTAGGTATGGTCGTTATTTGGGGAGGGTTAGCAGCAAGTGTTGTTCATGCGATTTCTTCTTCTGGTAAACGTAATTAAATAAAAGCTAAATACTTCTAAAAGCTGCTTTAAGAGTGTATAGAACGTAAGAATGTAAAAAAAGAAGGATCGTGATACGTTGTGTCACTACCCTTCTTTTTTATTAGGTCTTTTTGTAGTTATAAATGTATGCAAAATACTTTGCGAGTAGAAGCATGATGGCGTGCATCGGCAAAAAGTGAAGAAACCAATTTTTCGTCTTCAATAGTCTATGACGAATAAAAGTAAAATCAACACCGGTTAGTAGGATTAAAACAATAGCTAATGCAGATGTTCCTCTCCAAACCGCACTGGCGGTATAAAGGATTGGTATGACTAAAGCGTAGGCAGAAGCGACCTTTACGTGTTCTTTTAGAGTTGTGCGTCTCCATTTTCTTTTGAAGCGACTTTTTTTAAAAATTGCATAGGTAAATAAATAGTTACAAAGTGCCACATTCAAGGTTAAATATGTTGAAATAGTCCCTACCTTACGATTTCTTTCGTCTAGTTTTTTTGACCAAAAGTCACTAAGATAAAATGCAATTGGCAGAAATAAGGCAGTGTAAATGGTTTTCCACCAATTATGTTGAAAGAGCTTTAAGCGAAGAAAAATCTGTTCTATCACGACATAGTAAAGTGTGATAACCAGTTTCCACCTGGTTCTGAGTTTGAAAAGAGAAATGAATGTGGCCATTATTGGGACGTAAATTGCTTGAGATAAGATTGACCCAAACATATTATCGAGCATATTTTTTTTAATGATGTTCGGTTTGTATTGATATGCACTAAAAAAAGCTAAAACAAATGTTTCAAAAACGTAAGCAAATCCGATATTAACAAATAAAACTTTGAGCGCTTTTTTATATCCGTGTTTGTAGATGGTGATGAATAAAAACACAAAAGATACTATTGTTAAAATGAAAAACGGGATCCTTTTTTTCTTATTTAATGCCATCTTTACACCTACGTTCTGTCGTGCAAGTCCAGTTGAACTTGCACGTTTTTTAAAAGATAAGAAGTTATACGACTGTCTAGCTCCAGGCGCCCTTGACTCAATCACTTCAGTCTGCCCCTTGTGTTCTAAAGTCATGACCGCTGCTGGTCAGCCTTACAGTGAAGCCACAACGTCGATTGACTTTGCGACGAGCCGCGCAGGAGCATTGAGCCGATAGGCGGGCGCAATTTTCAAGTTGGACTGATGTCTAGCCTCAAATTGCGCCTACTCGCTCGAGGTCACTTCGGTCCGTCAATTGAAGCCGAAATCTTGCTTGTCGGACTTTTCGAGAAGTCACAGCGAAAAATCATCTTCGCAGATTTGGATGAGTATCGGAGCACGGTACTTGTGCCAATTCGTTACAAAGGATCTTATCGTCGTTTTCTCTCTTGCTGTTCCCAACGTCTAAGTGAAGGGTATGGGTCAAATGACCATTCAATAAACCCGTTGTCACGATACATTCCATAATGTAAATGAGGTGGGAATTTCCCTTGCGTACCAGGTTTACCGTAGCCGCTACTTCCAACGTAACCAAGAACAGTACCGGGCTCTACAACCGTACCTTCTTGAATGTCCTTTTCAAACCCGTTTAAATGGGCGAAGTAATGGTAGACATTGTCTGTATCTCGAACCCCGATTCTCCAACCACCAAACTTGTTCCAACCCTTTAATTCTACAATTCCATAAGTGGTTGCTCGAACGGGAACGCCGTGATTAGCAAAAATATCGGTGCCTTCGTGTATTCTTCGCCCTCCCCAACCTCTTGCATCTCCCCAGGTGTTTTTATAACTATAATTAAAGTGACGAGGAAGAGGAAAGGCGCTTTTACTTAGGTCGAGAGTGTTAAATGTTTGATACACTTTGGCATGACCCATAATTAGCGCAACAGCCTTATCACGTTGATAGAAGTCCCATAAACCTATTTTTATATTCTCTTTGTCGAAACCGTAAGCCTGGAGATGTCTGGCAAATGTATATAATACATCTTCATCATCATGAATATTAGCTATTCCATCTCCATTGCCATCAAGCCCGTGTCCTCCAAACAAACTAATCGATAAAGGGTTAGTATCTTCAAGGTTAGGGTTGATTTCTCCTACCCATTTTCTAGGAGAATAATAAATCCCGATCACACCAGACTCTCTAGGTAGATCGTTGCGTGCTTTTCTCAATCCGCGATCATAGGAATCAGCAGCAGCTAAATAATACCATGGTATTTGCGTAGTTGCCTCGATTTTTTTATATAAGTCCATGCGCTTTTCGATTCTTTCTTCGTATGAAAGATCTTTGCCTTCTGCGGCTAAAGCATTTATTGGTGCATGAATGATCGTTGCCAGTAATAGTGTAATAATAACGATGTTTTTCATAAAAAAGACTCCTTCCCAATTCGTTCACTACATATAGTTTGTAGTAAATCAGAGAAAACATAGTTGTTAATTGATACCAATTCGAGCAACTCTTTTGAGATTATTGAGTAAACATGATACATTTAATGAATGAAAAGATGATTTACATAATACAATGAATTTTATGGTGATGACCATATGTAGGAGTGGGATAGATGGCTAAAAGCGAAGAATATGTAAGGAAACCGGACTGGCTTAAAATAAAACTGAATACAAATGATTCCTATACAGGTCTTAAAAAGATGATGCGTGAAAATAAACTTCATACGGTTTGTGAGGAAGCAAGGTGTCCGAATATCCACGAATGTTGGGCAGAAAGAAAAACAGCAACGTTTATGATCTTAGGTGACATTTGTACAAGGGCGTGCCGTTTTTGTGCGGTAAAAACTGGTTTGCCGACAGAGTTAGACCTACAAGAACCAGAGCGAGTGGCAGAGTCTGTTGAGACGATGGGGCTTAAACACGTTGTAATTACAGCTGTTGCTCGTGATGATCTAAAAGACGGGGGAGCGGCAATTTTTGCGGAAACCGTTAGGGCGATTCGAAGACGTAGCCCATTTTGCTCCATTGAAGTATTGCCTTCCGACATGATGGGTAAGATCGAGAATTTAAAAATACTAATGGATGCTAGACCTAATATTCTGAATCACAATATTGAAACGGTAAAACGTCTAACGCCACGCGTAAGAGCAAGAGCGACGTATGAACGGTCGTTACAATTTTTACAGCGCGCAAAAGAAATGCACTCAGACATCCCGACGAAATCGAGTTTAATGATTGGACTAGGAGAGACAAAAGAAGAAATTCTTGAGACGATGGATGATTTACGAGCACATGACGTAGACATTTTAACGATTGGTCAATACTTACAACCAACAAAGAAACATCTGAAGATCGTTAAGTACTGGAGTCCAGAAGAGTTTGCAGAATTAAAGGCAATTGCATTAGAAAAAGGCTTTAGTCACTGTGAATCAGGTCCAATGGTACGTTCTTCTTATCACGCTGATGAGCAAGTAAATGAGGCACAGGCAAGAAGAGAAGCATTGAAGGCAGAAGTTGAAGAACGAAAAGAGGCAAAGTAGAGCGTTTTGTTGTGCGAATTATTTTCCTGTCTCAATAGTTATTTTTTGTAAGCTATTGAAATTTAGGAAAGAATCATGCAATATTAAGGATGAGGTGACAGAAAATGATTCGTGTTCAAGGTATCAACTTTGAGGTGGTTGAAAACAATCGAGATGCTTGGAAAGAAGATGAGTTTAAGGAAAGATACAGTGATGTGTTAAATCGCTATGATTATATCGTTGGTGATTGGGGTTACGGACAATTAAGGTTAAAAGGATTTTTTGATGACAACAATCGCAAGGCATCTTTTGACTCGAAAATTAGTACAATGCCGGAATATATTTATGAGTATTGTAATTTTGGCTGTCCTTACTTTGTATTAAAAAAAGTGAAAAAAGAAAAAGGGGCAGACGCAGAAGTACAAGAAAAGGAAGTAGAAGTATAAAAAGCGGTTTAGCTCCCAAACGAATGGCGGGGGCTTGTTTTTTTACTTGAAAGTATCCTTCATTTGGTAGGTGGTAAAATGTCTGAAAGATATTTCTTATACGATGACGTGGAAGAAACAAAAACAAGGTTTGTTAGTTTTATGGGTGAACATCAAAGATTTGATCTGGCAATTACAACTACAAACCGATACTACGGAAAGAAAATAATTTTTGATCTTCAATCGAGTCGTTATGCAATCATCGGAGAAGATGATTTAGACGAACCGGGTTACATCGAGGAAGTGTACCAACTAAGTCCGGAAGATGCAGAAGAATTAAAGAAGTTCTTATATGAAGTGACGTGAGTTGGTGTCTATATGTAAAAAGCTATTGCTTTAAACGAAGCAATAGCTTTTCTTCTGATAAGCGGTGCATTGCGCTTCTATTTATTTCATCACTAGGTGTGGTTTAAGATTTAAATGATGTTGAGCTTTAATGTAACGGACTGTTCTCGTTTTTGCACGCATTACAATCGAATCCGTTTCAACAAGATCCTCACCTAAAAAGCGTACACCTTCTAATAATTCTCCTGATGAAACACCAGTTGCAGCGAAGATTGCATCATCTCCACGAACAAGGTCGTCTAAAAAGAGAATTTGATTTGTATCTTCAATACCCATTTTTTTACAACGTTCTTTTTCTTCATCGTTCATAGGCACTAACCGAGCCTGCATGTCCCCGCCTAATGCTTTAAGTGCAGCAGCTGTAATGACTCCTTCAGGCGCTCCACCGATACCAATAAATAGATCAATGCCTGTGTGTGGTAAAGCGGTCGCAATTGCAGAAGCAACATCCCCATCGCCAAAAAGACGTACACGGGCACCTTTCTCACGAATTTTTCTTACAATTTCATCATGTCTTTCACGCTCTTGAATAATTACCGTCACATCTTGAACGCGTTTTTTCTTCATTTTTGCTATTATATCAATTGTTTTCTCAATTGGATCATCTAAGCGAATTAATCCTGCTGATTCAGGTCCCACAGCAATTTTTTCCATATACATATCAGGTGCATGCAAAAGCGTACCTTTATCAGCAATCGCAATAATTGCCATCGCATTTGAGTGTCCTTTTGCTACAATACTTGTTCCTTCTAATGGATCAACAGCGATGTCTACTTCTGGGCCGTTACCACTGCCGACTTTTTCGCCAATATAAAGCATTGGTGCTTCATCTAACTCCCCTTCACCAATCACAACCGTACCGTTCATATCAATAGTTTCTAACATTGCTCTCATTGCACTCGTAGCTGCGCCATCTGCTTCGTTTTTTAAGCCTCTTCCCATCCATTGTGCAGAAGCTAAGGCAGCTGCTTCGGTTACCCGAACGATTTCTAGTGCTAATTCGCGATCCAATTTTTATTCCCCCAATATTAGATGTTTCACATTTCATTTACTCTATTATCATACCAAAGTTACGCTTATTTTGTAACTGTTTATCAAAATAAGTCGATTTTGGTCATAAACATCCAAGTATGGATATGATACTAAAACTTCATTCCACGATCGTGTTGAGCAATTTAGAAAATTTTCTCATCCCTTGATATCATTTTAACATTAATGGTATCCTAAAAAAGTTACTTCAAACATTCCAACTTATCTAATGAAGGTTTGAGTAGGTGGAAGAGTGAATATTGTTTAGAACAAAAGCGGAGGTATATTATGAAGAATTACGATGGATTTTTAATTGATTTAGACGGAACAATGTACCGAGGAAAAGAAAAGATAGACGAGGCAGTAGAATTTGTAAAAGAGTTAGCAAAACGTGACATTCCTTACTTATTTGTGACTAACAATTCTACGAGAAGGCCAGACCAAGTGGCCGAAACACTTCAATCAATGGGTATTCCTGCAACTCCACAACATGTGTTCACAACGAGTATGGCAACGGCGAATTATATAGCAGAGGAAAATGGAAGTGCAACAGTTTACATGATCGGGGAAGAAGGGTTGCAAGATGCGCTTGCAAAAAAAGAGTTTACATTTGCAACGGATGATGCAAACTATGTGGTAATCGGACTAGATCGTGATATTACATATGAAAAACTTACGCACGCATGCTTAGCTGTGAGAAATGGTGCTAAATTTATTTCGACGAATGGTGATATTGCGATTCCAACAGAGCGAGGGTTACTTCCGGGAAATGGTTCGTTGACCTCTGTAATCGCCGTTTCGACAGGGGTGAAGCCAATTTTCATTGGTAAGCCGGAATCTATTATTGTCGATCAAGCCTTAGAAGTTTTAGGGACAGATCTTGGGAAGACTGTAATGGTAGGTGATAACTACCATACAGACATCATGGCTGGTATCAACGCAGGCATGGATACAATTTTAGTGCATACTGGTGTTACTACCGAGGAGCAATTAAAAACATACGAAAAACAACCAACATTTGCAATTCGATCGTTAAAAGATTGGAAGTTTTAATACAAAACCATCGTTAAGATTTTCTTAACGATGGTTTTGATGTTCTCCATAAATGAAGAGCCCGCATTTATGAATGGTATGTTTAATCGACATTTGCAGCCCGATGAGCGAGGCGACTTGAGGCTGCCGCGGCAATCGCCCCAACAATATCATCTAAAAATGTATGGCACATTTCTCCTTCTTTTTCATTTAAGTCTTTCAATATACCTGGTTTGACCTTATCGATATACCCATAATTTGTGAAACCAATAGACCCATACACATTTACGATCGAGAGGGCAACGATTTCGTCTACACCATAAAGGCTCTCATCACGTTTTAGCATATCAAGTAAAGGCTCTTCTAAAAGTCCTTTTTCAGTCAACATGTCTAATTGAATTCCAGTTAAAACAGCATTTTGAACTTCTCGTTTACCGAGCACACTATTTACATTATCAATGCAGTCTTGAATATCTAAATTATCATGGTACTTGGATTGTAGGTAATAAACGAGATCGGCGATGGCATGAATCGTTACTCCTCTTTTTTCGAGCCATTCTCGCGCGGTCTTTTCTACAATATCTACTTCCTTTTCCATCTTATCACCTAACTTCCTCTATTTTTTCTTTAAACCCTACATTGTTATATCGTTTGTAGGTAATATCATCTTTATTCGAATTTACTTGAAATATTAATAGTTTCTCATTATTTTTTTAAAGCAAGAATTACGTATCTAAGACCACTTTCGTTAGCTTTGCCATAAAATAAGTGAATGATTTGGATTAATTTGGGTCAATAACCACCTTGCATACATACACTATTGAATAATGGCCCAGTTTGGAGTGAGGAGATTGTTTGAGCGCAATATTTTTGATGAGTATAAGTTATATTGTGAGCAACGGTTTAAATTAGGAGAATATGAAGGGTTTGTTGCAGGGGGACGTGGTTTTCTTGTCGTAAGTATAGAACAAGTCGAAGATAGGGAATTAAATGAGATCATAAAAATGGCTTCTCATTTATACAGTCAAGGAGATCAAACCGAGGGAACGGTTCTGCCAACACGGACGAACCAAGCTGTTAGCTTTATCGATGGACAAAATAGTGTCTTGTTTCAATTACCGCTTCTTGAAACAAGAAGAAAAAAAACACCATTAGGAAGAGAATTAGCAGAACTTCACCGAAGAGGTCGTTCTTATCAAGTCAGTAACGCTCAAAAAGAAGGTTGGAAAGACTTCTGGATGTATCGTCTATCTCAGCTTGACCAACTTTATGAACGATTAGCAAAAGAACAAAAAAAGAATCGCTTTGACAAAGCATTTATGACATCTTTTCCTTATTACCTAGGGTTAACAGAAAATGCGATTCAATATATAGTTGATAGTGATATTGATTTAGGTCTAGCAGATAATTTTGAGCAAAAGACAATTTGTCATTTTCGTTTTACCAATGATACGTGGTTACAACTAAATGAAAACAATATCAGATTTAAAAACCCAATCGATCTCGTTTATGATTATCCGAGTCGTGATTTAGCTGAATGGATTCGATTTACAAGTAAAACGAGTAGTCAACCATTCCAAAAGATTAATAAATTTCTTGATGACTATGGAAAAGATGAAGAGATAAGTCCAAGGACTTGGCGGTTTATTTATGCGCGATTACTATTTCCCGTTCATTATTTTCAAGTCGTTGAAGGTTACTATCGGGCTACCGATGCTGAGGAAAGAGACAATTATGAAGGACAGTTGTATGATATTTTTTTAAACGAAGAAAAGAACGAATCCTTCCTTAGACAGTTTCAGCAAAGGTTAATACCGAGTTATTGGCAACGATATGTCCCAGAGGTAGATTGGTTAAAGACAAAACTTCAAAAGGAACAATAGAAGACGGGGAAACCCGTCTTTTTTTAACGGTAAGATTTTACTACTGTCTAGATACCAGACGCATTTTAGATGCGCGACGAGCAAGCGGAGTGGCGCAGGAGCAAATGTTTACCGTGCGACGAGCAAATGAAGTGGCGCAGGAGCAAATGTTTGCCGTGCGACGAGCAAATGAAGTGGCGCAGGAGCAAATGTTTACCGTGCGACGAGCAAATGAAGTGGCGCAGGAGCAGTGCTTCCTCGCTCGAAGTCACTTCGTTTCATCATCTGAAGCAGAGTGAGTGCTTCTGCTTGCCGGCTCTTAAGTGAAGTGACCGTAGTATTTTTACTTATTGACAGTTTATTGTAGGCGAATCCAATAGTTGAATTGACTATATTTTCTAAAAAAATAGAAAAATATGTTGTAATGTAAATAAAATACCTTTATAATGTCCTTTATAGATAAACATTTGTACTTTATAAAAACACAAAAACGAAAATGACTGATGGGAGTGAGTAGCTTGAATAATATTTCAGTAGGATTGTTGGGATTAGGGACAGTAGGGAGTGGGGTTGTACAAATTATTAATAACCATCAGCAGGAGTTAGCGCATCAGGTGGGATCTTCAATAAAGGTGGATAGAATTTTAGTGAAAGATA
>CAZIRM010000074.1:0-10441 GCA_964541705.1 uncultured Bacillaceae bacterium
AGTTTGTTTCTCAGCAGTCATTGTTTTTTTCATCATTTATTCCGAGAGGCTATTTTACACTGTTACTATATTCACAGCCGAACGTTTGGGTGGACAAATGAATCAGGGTTAACACACATTTCTTATTTAGAACAAAAGTGCAAGCGCCTTGCTCACTTTGCGACGTGACCCTGCGATTACTCGTTGCAAAGTCTGCAAAGAAGTATTTCAGGGCAGTCACTTCACTGGAGGGCTGGAAAGCAGATGCACGCACTTGGCTTCAATTGACGGACCATAGTGACCGAGGGGCCGAGTAGGCGCTGGAGTTAGACGTTAATGTAACATCAGAAATTTTATACTTCTTACCTTTATAAAAGGCTGTTTTCACAAACTTTGTTGCTTTTAAAGATTTGTGTGAAAGTACATTGAACATAGTTGGGTGGCATCTCTTCTTTTGAAAGGACAATCCTTTCTTAATAAATAAAAGTATATCTTCTTTAGAACTATTCAATTAGCAACAATTTATATGAAAAGGTCCTTATAAAAAGAAGAAGGTGGAGCCTTCTCCACCATTACCCTTGACTTCTTTAAGAGACCTACATAAATTTTTTTACTGTTGATAGATCGTTTTGACTAATAAATTTACTTAATTTCTTTTTCATTTCGTGTTTCGGTACTACTGGAACATCCTCTTGTTCACTACTAGCAAAGTCCAATTCTGTTTTCGTTTTAACCTGGTTTTGTAAAAATGTTTCGACTTCAAGTTTAATATTATTAACAATATCTGTAATTTTCTGTTTTTCTTCACTTGACATATCTATCTTATGGTTGCCACCAACACCGTGTTTCTCTAACACTTTGTCTACTGCAAACTCAATTAACTTCTGTTGAGTTTCGTTTAACTTTTCCACTACTATCACCCTTTCTTAATAATTCCATTGAGCCCTAATAGTTTATGCTTTAAGGAAAATTAGGTGTTAGGCTTTCTCCTAGATTGCCGTATCAAGCTACAAAGTAGGTTTGCACCATGTTTATGTTGTAAACAAAGTCGCAAGCTGCTAGTATTAAAATTAGACCTAGTATTCACACAAACAACATCTATTTAGAATAAAAGTTTCAGGGAGGAAACACCAATGGAAACAAAAGCAAAAAATAAAATTATGATACTGTTATCGCTAAGCACGTTGATTTTATCTATTCTCACTCACTTGTTGCATAGGAAATTTCATATTTTCGAAGATTACATTCATTTGAATGGTCATCATGGATCGGATAATCAATTATTACTGAATGTTCTCCTTATCGCGCCAATTATTACATTTATTATGACGCTTATAGCCACTAAAACAAAAAAATCTTACATTCCTTTATTAATGATGTTTACGCTTACATTTTCTAGTATATCGATCATTGCAGGAGGCAATGGCCTAGTTGAATATCATTTTTCTATCTTTATGGTCATTGCAATGTTAGCTTATTATGAATCCATTAAATTAATTATGATAAGTACAATTATTTTTGCCGTTCATCATATTGGCGGCCACTTCTTGAATCCTGAAATGATAAGCGGCACAAGTGATTATCCGTTTAATCTACTAGCGATACATGCAATATTTCTGATTCTTACTAGTTCGGCAACAATTTTGCAGATCTTCTATAAAACAAAATTAACAAGAGAGTTTGAAAAAGATATAAAAGTAAGACAAGCACAACTAGATAATGTGCTATCTAAGCTTAAAGATACTTCTGAAACCGTAATCTCTAAAACCAATACGTTATTAGACCACGTACAAAAATCCAAAACAAATTCAAAAAGAGTGTCGATAGTTATAGAAGAAATTGCTAATGGTTCCCAAAAACAAGCAGCCGCCACAGAAGAAAGTAAAACAGCAATAAATGAAATGGCGATTGGCACACAAAGAATAGCTGAAAATTCAACTGTTGTAGCAGAACAATCTCACTCTTCCGTGAATGAGGTAAAAAAAGGAATTAGCGCCATTGAAGATACAACAAAACAAATGGATAATATTCAGCATTCTGTATTGAGCCTAGCAAAAACTATAGAAAAACTAGATCAACGTTCAAAAGATATCAAAACAATTTTAAAAGTCATCACTGACATTACAGAACAGACAAACTTACTTGCTTTAAATGCTGCTATTGAAGCAGCAAGAGCTGGCGAGCACGGTAAAGGCTTTGCAGTCGTAGCAGAAGAAGTTCGTAAACTTGCGGATCAATCAAATCTTTCTGCTGCTGAAATTAATACGATAATCAATGAAATAGAAAATGGGATAAGCGATGCCAAATTGGCCATGCAACAAGGAAAACAAGAAGTTATAAATGGAATTGATTCCGTTGTCGCGACAGGCAAAATATTAAATAATATTTCTGCGATCGCTAATGAAGTAAACGCACAAATCCAAGAGATTTCTGCTGTGACACAGCAACTTTCTGCTAGCACAGAAGAAGTCGCGGTAACTGTTGATGATATGAATACAATTGCTCAAAATGCAAAAGACAGTACAACGCACGTCGCATCATATACAGATGAGCAGTTGAATTCTATCGAGGAGGTCCAAGTAATTTCAGAAACTTTACAGCAAATGTCACATGAACTCGAAGGATTAGTAAATAAATTCACAAGTAGAAACGCGCAAGCGACTTTGTCCTCCGATAAATAACAAAGGCCAACAGATAGAAGCACGCTCTTTGCTTATTTCAGATCGAAGTGACTTCCTGCAAGTAAGCCTTTTATAAATCTTGATTTTTAAGAGAAAAAACTACCTGCCACTTATGGGCTGGTAGTTTTTCTCTATTTATCGAGTTGTCCTCTTGTTACCCCTAACTGGTTCGTTGCCTTCAGTTTTTTCCATACGCTTGTACCAGTTCTTTGCCCGTTTAAGGCTTCTCGGTATAAAGATAAAACTTCATGAACGTTGTTATGGTCCTCTTCAAGAAACTCTACACGGTATTGACAAACACCTAATTCAAGGAAATTTGGAATAAATTCTGCTCCTGATTGTTCAATCGCATTAAACACTGTATTACGACATCCAATATCGACTCTGACAGGATGTTTATAACCTAGTCGATCTTCTAAAGAAATTCGGTGTTCCTCACACGGTCGTCCACAATTCGTATAATCGGTTCCTTCACTTAAAAATGTACAATAAACACAATGCTCCGTATGATACATCGGTAAATGTTGGTGAATCACAATTTCAACTTGATCTGTAGGCGATGCTTGTAGTAAATCGACCATCTGTTGAATATTTAAGTCATAGGATGGTGTCACTGTCTTCAGACCTCTGTCTAAAAATAGTTCAACTGCCTTATGATTCGAAATATTTAACGAGAAATCTCCTATTAAAGGAATTGCCACTTCATTTTCTAGCAAGTATTGCAATGCTCCCGTATTACGGACAAGAATTGCATCTGGATTTGCTCTAATGATCCCATTTAATACCCCTTGCTCAGCAGGCATGAAAATACGCGGTGTAGCAAGTGCTACCGGCTTATTGTTTTCACGTGCAATCTTCACTGCCTTCAGATAGTCCTTTGTAAATTCAAAGTCAACATAAATATAGTCGACATCTGTTTGACATGATGCTTCTACCTGCTCGATTGTTCGGCAAAGTGAGATTAATTGTGGTCGTTCACTTTTGTTTGTATTTACAAAAACATCGTCCTTCTGTTCCACTTTATTTTTCTTATAAACGATTGGTTGTTGGCGTAATGCTAATAGCTGATCTGCGGCTTCTCTCCTAATTCGATTTAACTCTTTAACAGGAAGCATGAGTTCCCCATTCAGATTTACATCAAGTTGATTCAAATAAAAGATTGTTCCGCCCAATCTGCCTAATTGCTCCTGAAGGAACTCTACTGTTAAAGGTCTTTTCATCGCTTGTTCAAGCAAAACATCTGATTTGATTGTCACAGTAAGGTCCGTTTCTTCATCAAACCATTGAACAACGAGTGGCTGCCCAACTTTCCCTGTTACCTTGGCTGACAAAGGAAATAGCTTATACGCTTGTTCTTTTTCGAACGTCTTTTGTAACCTTCGTTCCAATTCTTGGTCACTCGTTTTCCATATTTTATCGCCTTGTTTCACTTTTGTTAAATTAACGTTTTGACGACCAGGAATAATTTCGATTAAGCCGCTTTCGGCAATACCTTCGATTTTTTGGCCTCGTTTACGTAGATCATAAATGCGACCACCTTCTTCTTTTTGTTCGGGTCTTCCGGCATCAAAAACAATCCCGTCTCCACGCTTGATTGGCGCTTGAATGTCACAAATAATTCCGTCTTTTAGCACTTTAGAAACCGTGCCGAGGTAAACCCCTCTACTTTTTGGGAATGTGCCATCAAGTAACTCTTTGTTGTTCGTCCCTTTGAGAAACCCATACGTAAACCCACGGCTAAAACTTTGTTGTAGTTCTCTCATTTCAGCTTTTGTAGGTGAATAGTTTTTACCAGCAAGGTATTCATCAATCGCAACTCGATACTTACTCACGACGTTTGCTACATATTCAGGTGATTTCATTCTTCCTTCAACTTTTAACGAAGATACCCCCGCTTCAATTAATTCTGGCACTAGTTCAATCGCAGCTAAATCTTTAGGGGAAAGGACATAAGCAATATTCCCCATTTCTTTTCTTTCACCGTCAACGATTAAATCGTAAGGAAGTCGGCAAGCTTGCGCGCATTCTCCTCTATTTGCAGATCTGCCTCCCCACATCTCTGAAGTAAGACATTGACCAGAATAAGATACACACAATGCCCCATGAACAAAAATTTCGATTGGCATATCTGTTTTATTCGTAATCGCTTTTATTTGTTTTAAATTATTTTCACGACCTAACACAGCAACTTCTAAATCATATTGATCCAAAAACTTGATTGCTTCAGCTGACGTAATAGTCATTTGCGTCGAACCGTGGATAGGAAAATCAGGAGATATCTCCCTAATCAGCTGCAATAATCCTAAGTCCTGAACGATTAAAGCATCTACACCAGCATCGATACAGGCTTCTACTATTTGACGTGCTTCTTTCAACTCATTTTCAAAAATTAATATGTTAAAGGTTACATAGCCTCGAACGTTATATTTATGAAGGTACGCCATAATCGTAGGCAATTCTTTCATCTGAAAATTCTTTGCTCGTACCCTAGCATTATATTTATCTACACCGAAGTAAATCGCATCTGCACCATTCGCTACAGCTGCACGTAAACCGTCCCAGTTGCTTACAGGTGCCAATAATTCAATCGTATCTCTTGTGATTCGTTTCAATTCACTCAACCTTTCCGATATCCCTTCGTATCAACCTTTCCCATTTTAAACGATTTCATTAGTTTTTGCACTGTAAAAAAAACTAGACTCAATCTGAAACGAAATGAAGGACAGTTTCATACACTATTATTAATTGATTGATTGACTTAATTGGGGGTGAAAACATGGTTTATCGTCCAATTTTATTTACAGCTTTAGGGGACTCGCTTACATCGGGAGTTGGTTCGTTATTATCAAATGGCTTTGTCGAAGAATATGCTTTATTAACGGAACGTACGTTAAGGAGAAACGTTGTGATTCACAACTATGCGAAATCGGGAATAAAATCAGACCAACTCATTCACGATTTACGTCGACCTGAAGTGAGAAACTCTATTTTTTATGCGGATATTATAACCATTACAATTGGTGGCAATGATTTATTACACGCGAATCGAGAATTTAAACGCACTGGAAACCCAGCCATATTTTCTAATGCGCTTCATTATTTTAGACAAAACGTCTCACAGGTGCTTAACGAAATAGACTTGATTAAGGCGAATAACCCTTCCCCTTATACGCTTCGGGTAATAGGTTTATATAATCCTTATCCCTCAGTGCCTTACAGCCACTATTGGGTCGATATGTTTAATAAAACGTTAGCGGACATTACAAATCAATACGGAGTTTTTGTTAATATTTATCCAACTTTAACAAACAATAAAAAGATGATCTGGTTAGATAAATTGCACCCTAACAAAAATGGCTACAAAACAATCGCATATGAGTTATATAAAACCGGTTACAATTTGTAGTATGGACAAATCAAAAAAGAGCTAGAATTCTAGCTCTTTTCTTTGTTTACAATTCAAAATAGTCTTTGTAATAACCACCGATTTTTCCAGTGTTATCAACAACAAATAAAAATTCCTCTGTTTCATTAATAACGTCATACATCTTACCAGGTGTTAACACCGTGTTAACTTTATACTTTTTGGCATCTGTCTGTATACACTTTACTTTTTTTAATATAACTGCCTCTTTCCAGTTTTCATGTATCATCTTGTTTCACTCCTTACTATAATAATTTATCTTAGATAGCATATTTTTTCAACTAGGTAATTTGCTCCTGAACTGAACGACACCTTTTATTCTATTAGTAAATGCAATTCAAGACATGGCTAACCCTTTCAATCCCTTCTGTCTATACGAAGTCGGATTGTTTTTACTCAAGACAAATATAGGCTATGATGAACGTAGATACTCACCTAAAGGAGGGGCTGTTTTGGACGTTAAAAAACTTGCATTTCGTTTGTTTATTTTTTGGTATATTGTTGGAGTCTTTCTCCTACTATTTGATCTACTTCCACCTTGGCTTGAATGGGCCAATGCCGTCTTTTTAATTCTTTCTGGGATTCTCGGCGGTATTTATTTCACTGTCAACTATCAAAAATGGTTAGGCTTTTCTATTAGTTTATTCATTATTTTCAGTACCATTTTTGTTGAATGGATTGGTGTGGAATATAACCTTTTTTTCGGTCACTACGATTACAACTCAGATTTCGGTCCTAAAATAGCCGGTGTTCCAATCGCAATAGGGTTTGCTTGGTTGATGGTCATTGCGACAACTCATGTCTTAGCGAAACAAATCGTACGATTATTTACGCTAAAACACCGACTACTACTTGGATTTTGTTATGCAATCATTGGTGCGTTCGCTGCCGTTGTCATTGATTTAGTTATTGATCCAGTTGCTTTCCAAGTGAAAGAATATTGGATTTGGTATGAGGGCGGCTTCTATTACGAAATTCCACTTTCAAACTTCTTAGGGTGGTTTATTCTCGCATTTGGAATCCATCTCTTTGTTTTTATCCTTTTAGGAAAAGAGTGGTCTTTAGATCGCGATGGAGAGTGGAAGAATAAAATGGTTGTCTTAAATGTATTAATCATTTCAATGTTTGTTCTTTTTGCGCTACAAGGAAAATTGTTATTATCTGCCTTTATTACTTTAGCAGCAACGGCTGGATTAATTTCATTATATCTGAGAGCAAAAAAATTATGATTAAAGCTCAAAAAAGTCGACAATTCACCCAACTTTTCCATCTCTACAATGAACGATTGTTGAAGAAAAGTTTTTATCGAGTTTATTTGCAGTGCGAAATGCCACCACCTACGAGAGGATCGACGTTGTATATTGCGAACCATAGCAGCTGGTGGGATGGGCTCATCGCCTTCTATTTAACAAAGAAGACGATTCAACAAGATTGTTATGCGATGATGACAGAAGAAGGACTAAATGCTTATCCCTTCTTTCGAAAGCTCGGTGGCTTCTCCATCAATAAAACAAATCCAAAAGATGTGATACGCTCACTTTCTTACACGAAGCAATTGCTAGAAGCATCAAAAGCAGTTTGGATCTTCCCACAAGGGGCGGAATACCATCTTGAAAAAAGGCCACTTGAATTTGAACACGGGGTTAGCCATTTAGTCATGCGAATTCCCGACGTTCAAGTGATTCCTATTACTTTTTACTATACTTTTTTGCATGAGCAGAAGCCTGAAGTATTTATTAAAATCGGACAAAAGTTTGATTCTTCCGAGCTAGTCAGCTTCAATAACAAACGTGAGCTTACACTTTATTTAGAACGTGTAGTGACCAATCAACTAAATCAGCAAAGACAAGCAATTATTGAAGATAATTTTTCTAGCTACAATATATTACTAAAAGGTCGAAAAAACATTAGTGAAACGTTTAAAACGCTTTTTCACAAATAGATTGGGGGCAGAGGTTGGTCTACTTTACTGGAATTCTTGCTATTTTCTTCTTATGGACAATTATTAACACGTTCTTTTTACCGAGACTTCCTAAGCGAGTTCAAATAACGCACACTCCACTGATCTCAATTTTAATTCCGCTACGCGACGAGCAAAAAAACGTGCATGGATTAATACAAAGTTTAAAACGGCTAACGTATCCAAAATTTGAAGTATTATTGCTAGAGGATCACTCAAGTGACGAAACTTTACCGCTTCTTTTAGAAGAAACAAAAGGTTTGCCGAACTTTCATGTGATAAAAGGGAAGTCGCTTCCAAATAACTGGATTGGAAAAGTGTTTGGATGTCATCAATTAAGCAAAAAAGCAAGTGGAGAGTATCTTCTTTTTATCGATGCGGATGTTCGGCTGGAGCCTAATACAATTGAAGCTACCCTTACTTTTGCACAAAATAAAGGAGCAGCTTTGGTCACTGGTTTTCCCCGTTTCCCAACAAATACGTTTCTTGGAAACCTAGTGATTCCATTACAGCATTTTGTTGTTCTCTTTCATTTACCTCTCTTGATCGCTAACCACTCGCAAAAAGCTAGCTTCTCTGCGGCTCATGGGGCATTCATGTTTTTTAGTAAGGAAGGTTACTTAAAAATCGGTGGCCATGAAGCTGTTAAGGGTTCTTTAGTTGAGGATGTTGAGATTACACGAGCAGTAAAAAAGGCCGGTATACGGGCGGTTTTAGCGAACACTACTGACTATGTGACTTGCTATATGTATGAAACAAGTAAAGAAGTGTGGGATGGTTTTACAAAAAATATCTTTCCTGGTCTAGGACGATCCTATCTTTTGGCCGTGTTTATCATCTTGTTCTATAGCATCTTTTATGTTCTGCCACTCCCACTTGCACTAGCGGGAATAATTTTTCAAAATTGGCTCTTCGTTATTCCACTTGTTATCACATTTTTACAAAGACTAGTGATTGATTACATAACAAGACAACGAATGCCTCTTTTTCTATTTATGCCTATTTCAGCAATCGGTTTAATTCTGCTCATCACTAGTTCAATGATTCGCTCATGGAAAAAACAAGGATACACTTGGAAGGGACGAAAATATTCATGAACAAAACAGTTGCAATTATCGGTGCTGGTCTTGGCGGACTTTCAGCTGCTATTACACTTGCCCATCACGGTTGCCAAGTAAAAGTATTTGAAAAAAATTGTCATCCTGGTGGAAAGCTTCAAAAAATTATGCTTGGCTCATATCAGTTTGATTGCGGGCCGAATACCATTACCATGCCGCACGTGTTCCAGCAAGTACTTTCGGATACTGGTGTTGATCCTAATGACTATTTTTCGTTTATTAAGTTAGATACACACACACGAAACCATTTTCCTAATGGTTCTTCATTCGATATGAGTAGTAATCGAGAGGCAATCATTGGGCAACTTCAAGAACTAGATCCTTACGCTGCTCGTAAATTTGATGCCTTTATTAGAGAAACAAAACGCATTTATCAATTAGCCAATCAGCAGTTTTTTTATCGGACATTTCATAGTTGGACGGACTACCTATCACCCCAGCTAGCAAATGCTTTTTTCCGTGTTCGACCGTTTCAATCGTTACATAACTTCAACAAGAAGTTTTTTAAGAATGAACAGCTTCTAAAAGCGTTTAACCGCTACGCTACCTATATTGGTTCATCACCTTATTTAACACCTGCAACTTTTTCATTAATTACTTACTTAGAACTTTTAGATGGTGTTTACTTTGCGAAGGGAGGGAATCAAACGATTGCAGCTGGTTTCATTAGGCGCGCAAAAGAATTAGGTGTCGAATTTCATTTTGAAACCGAAGTAAACCAAATCATAGTAGATAAAGGAGTTGCTTCAGGTATTAAGCTAAGTTCTGATGAAACGATTCAAACGAATTATGTCGTTGCCAATGGTGACTTGATTTCTTCTTATCAAAAACTAGTAAAAGAATCTGAACGACCAAGCTTTTCAAATAAGAATATAAATCGCTTAGATCCCTCAATATCAGCATTTGTCATTTTAGTCGGGCTAAATAAACGACTCCCTAGTCTTTTACATCATCAAGTTTATTTTAGTGATGACTATGATAAAGAGTTTTACGAAATCTTCGAACAAAATCAGTACGCGGATGATCCAACGATTTATATTTGTAAT
This sequence comes from uncultured Bacillaceae bacterium, assembly GCA_964541705.1. GTDB lineage: Bacteria > Bacillota > Bacilli > Bacillales > Anaerobacillaceae > Anaerobacillus. The sequence continues at coordinate 10,209 of CAZIRM010000074.1, forward strand.
TCTTCGCACACCGACAAGACAGTATCTCCTGATGGTGATAATTTATTTATTCTTGTCAATGCGCCAGCACTAAGTAGAGACGGAAGCTTGCAAGCAGACCCGTTGACGTACAAAGAAAAGATTTATCAACTACTCGCAAAGAAAGGCGTTTCCTTAAAGGACCATCTCGTCGTTGAAAAAGTAATTAGGGAATACTGAACAACCTAGTTTTTTTATCAGAAAGTTACTTTTTT
>CAZIRM010000075.1:0-6570 GCA_964541705.1 uncultured Bacillaceae bacterium
TAATTGGGGTCGATCCGCACAACCCATTACTCCCTTCTCCTTACCTTGAGCGCTGGCAGAAGATTGAACAGAAGCGTATGTATAGCGCAAGTAACCGTTTTGCAAAGCAAACAAGTCCTACTGAATCTGATATAGAAGAAAAAATCGCTTATCATGTTGGAGTTGGGAAAAAAGTTAAAGGATTATCAGCAAAACTTGAGGCGTACACTACAAGTCTAAAAAAATTAGAAGAAGGAACAGAAACCGTTTCAAGTACTTGGCAAGAACAATTAAGACGAGACAAGCTATCTGTTACGATGCTAGAAAGTTATGCGGCTTGTCCGTTTAAGTTTTCACTAGAGCAAATTCTTCAAGTGAAAGAGCCAATTGAAAAGAAGACAACAATCGATTTTCGCTTCGTTGGTTCAATGATTCATACAATTATTGAAAAGTTTTATAAACAGTTAGACTTAATCGGAAAACCGTTTTCAACATACAACGATGAATTGAAAGAAAAAGCTGAAACAATCTTAATGGATATTTTTGAAGAAGAATGGGCACTTGTTGAAGCGCAGCATCTCGATTTTTCAAAATTACGGCTTTCGATTGAGAAACAAGAGTGGAAAAAGAAACTCGATAGATGGTGGCTAGCTGAAAAGAAACATTTCTGGGAGAACAAACATTTGCAATCAATGCATTTATTTCGATTAGAAGAAAACATTGATTTAGATATAAAAATTGATGAAGAAACAACGATTAATCTCTCAGGAAAAATAGATCGAATAGATATTGACGAGGCTGGATTTGTTATTTATGACTATAAATCAGGACTTGCTTCATTGAATTTTGAAAAAGAAGTACGACCAGGAATAAAGCTGCAATTACCACTTTATTTAGTTGCTATGGAAAACCGCCTAGCAACTGGCCATTACGCCATCGATCTTACCGATAAGTTTGAGAGGCTTCCTGAAAAAATAACTGCCCACGGAGCTTCTTATATCTCTTTGCGTGATCCAGTAAAACGTGCAGGGAATAGTGTATGGCGTGAAGAACATTTTGGAAAAGGAAGCAAATTTGATGTCCATCATAGTGCGACAAAAGAAGAATCGTTAGAAGGTGAAACGTTGCTTGCGAAATATGAACTGAAAGAACGGTTACAGCAACTATGGCATGGCAGTAATAGCGATTTTTCTGTAAAACCATTAAAGTGTATCAATGGTTGTGTCTATAAACCAGTTTGTCGTGTAACACAAGATTTAATTGAAGCTGGAGAGGGGGAGTGGAAATGAAATTTAACCCACAACAAGAACAGGCAATTATAAGTGACAAACCATTAGTTGTTATTTCTGCCGGTGCCGGTTCGGGAAAAACAAAAGTATTAACCGAACGCTTTATTCAAATTTGCGAAAAAAAGTTGTTTGAACGTTTAGGAAAAGAATCCTCTCCAGTGGCTGCAACTGTGGATCAAATTGTTGCAATTACTTTTACAGAAAAGGCAGCTCGTGAAATGAAAGATCGAATTAGAGGAAGAATTGAAGAAATCCGCCTAAAGGTTCGTGATCGTTACGATGAGAGTGAGTATGATGTGGCTCAAGCATTCTGGAGGGAACAAAAAGAAGCATTAGATACAGCGTTAATTACTACATTCCATAGTTTTTGCCATAAACTATTACATGAATATGCGTATGAAGCAGATGTTTCACCGAACTTTACCGTACTAGACGACGTGCAATCGAAGTTAATCCAGATTGAAATTTTTGAAGAAATGTTTGACTCACCTGAGTATCACGAGAAATGGCAACCACTATACAATTTTTATACAAAGGGTCAGTTACAAGATGCGATAAAGACTGTCTACAGTCAAATGAAAGAGATGATTACAGGTGATTTAACGATCGATCAGTTTTTCAATTGTGATGCCGTTATTGAGTTGCAATTAACCTCGATAAAAGAAGCCTGTAAAACTGTGGTGATTGAGTTCTACAAAAATGCTAGACCATTTGTCTATGATCTAAATGATGAAACAAAGGGAGCAAAACAGATCATTGACCATTTTGCCGAAGTTTCCGACCTTTCTTTCAACGATCCTAAAAATCTTTTTTTAGATTTAGTAGAAGCAATGCCCACGAGGACGAATAAAAAGTGGCTTGAGACTGATCCAGCTTTGTATGAATTATATGAATGTCACTTTAAACCTCTAAAAGAGACAATGAAAAACTTAAACGGACCATCTGCTGAAGAGATTGAAGAAGTAAAAGAAATTATTCAATTGTTTGCGAGTATGCTCAGCGTTTTTCATGACAAGTATGATCAAGTTAAACGTGAACGTGCTGCGATGGATTTCTCAGACTTGCAGCAAAAGGCAATTGCGTTATTAGAAGATGAGCAAGTCCAGCAAGCATGCCGTAAAAAATATCGCCATATGATGGTCGATGAGTTTCAAGATACAAATCAGCTACAGATGAATATGCTGGAATTTATTCAGCCCGAATTTCGTTTTGTTGTAGGTGATGGAAAACAATCGATCTATCGTTTCCGTGGTGCAGACGTAAGTTTAATGAAACAGTTAGTGACGCTATCTCAAAAGGATAAAACTGGTGATTTTATTGACATGAGCACGAATTACCGTACATGTGATAGCATCATTCAATTTGTTAACCAAGCGTTTACGGAAATTATGGGACGAGATTCAACGGGTCCATCATACAAGATTCATTATTCCCTCATCGATAGCCACCGGAAAGGTGAACAGGAACAAAAGCCTAGAGTGGAATTAATTACTATTCCAGAGGAAGAAAAGGATGAAGCTATTGAAGAAGTAGAAGTGGTGTCGGAGTATGATGTTATGATCAACCGCATGATTGAAATAATGGAACAAAAGAACAGGATTGTTTTTGCTAACGAGCAATGGAGAGCGCCGAAGTGGTCCGATTTTGCCATTTTAATTCAGGCAAGAACGAAGTTAACAAAACTTGAAAGAGCATTAAAGCATAAGAAGATTCCCTATACCGTCTATGGTGGAATAGGGTTTTATGAAAAGCAAGAAGTTCGTGATATGCTAACGCTAATAAAGTGGCTTAATCGCCCTTGGGAACCATTGTTTATCTACGCTTTATTAAGAAGTCCGATTTTCGGCTTAACGGTCGAACATTTCTTGAATATTAACGCTAGTGTTGGTGAAGAGGATCTTGCATCTTATATTTATGAAGGAACATTTCAGAACGATCAACAACTCGATGGGTCGATTATAAAGGCGCTAAGTAAATTAAAAGAGTTTTACGAACAGTGGGTTCCATATATGCCTCAAGCTCCAATCAAAGAGTATTTTGAGCATTTATTTGAGCAATCTGGGTTAAAAACATTGTTGCTCTTACAAAGGAATAACTTACAACAAATAAAAAATGTAGAAAAGCTAATCGATGTTATGAGTCAGTTCCAAAGTGCTTCCTTAGATGACTTATTAAAACAAGTGGATCAACTTGCAGCACTCTCAGAAAAAGAGGGAGAAGCAGAAGTAGAGTTAGCTGAAGGGAACATGGTTCATATAATGACCGTTCATGCCTCAAAAGGCCTAGAGTTTCCAATTGTCTTTTTACCGGATTTAGCGAAAGGACCAAGAGGAGATAGTGGTAATTTCCGTTTTGATAAAGGTGTCCGCCTAGCCGTGCAATATGAGAAAGAAAAAGCAGGAGATCCTTTTAAGACAGATAAGAAAACTTCCCCTTCATTTGGGAGGATTAAACAAATTGCAAAAGATCAAGCAATTGAGGAATCGAAACGCTTATTCTATGTTGCCGTTACTCGGGCGAGAGATTACCTCGTGTTATCGAGTGTTGACAAGCCATCAAAAGATTCATGGTACAGCATGCTCCTTGAAGCAATGGATTCAAACTTACGGTTGCAACAATACATTCTTCAACATTCGGAAGTTGAAGATCAGGATGAGTGGACTGGCGACGAGGAAAACTATCAACCACCTACTTTAATTGAACAAGAAACAGCACCAATGGTGTTTTCGGTTTCCGAGGTTATGACATTTATGAAAGATCCACTAGAATATTATTATAAATATGTGATCAAAGTCGAGGATGAGTGGTTAGGTCTTCAAGAGAATGAAATTTCTAACAATACAGACAAAATCTCTGGTGCAACACTTGGAACAATTGTGCATAGAGCGTGTGAACTCTTAGATAATGGTTATGGAAAAGATGAAGCAATTGAAGAAGCGATGGCCATAGTGGAAGAGGATGAGCATATCCACAGATATGAACGATCTGTTTTTGAGTTAATACATCAATATAAACAAATTGAAAAGTTAAACTTAGGAAAAACAGTGGCAAATGAGTGGTCATTTTCTGTTCAAATCGGAGATGCTTATATTATTGGGGAAATTGATAAAATTGTTGAGAAAAATAATGAATACCATATTATTGATCTTAAGACAAACATGAGTAAACAATATGACAAACTAGAATCGTACTATGCACCACAACTTTACTTGTACAAGATGGCATTTGAGAAACAGTATAAAAAAGTAGTAAATCAAATTTCACTATTTTTTATGCGAGGAGGAATTGACGGATTTAGATCTGTACCAATGAATCCTACCTTCGAGACTAAGATTAAAACAGCTATCAATCAAATGGTATTATTAAGAAAAAACAATGCTTCAAAGAAGGAATATAAAAATAGCTAAAAAAGTGTTTACATCATATCCAAAATTGGATATAATTCCCTATGTAAGATAAATTTACTGAAAGGAGCTGAACGAAATGGTATGTAAAAAGTATGTAGTAAAAGCACAATTAGATAATGTTCGTTCGGTGCCTCGTGTGTAAATTTATGTTCGTCATGTAAATGAATCACTTTACCACAGGACTGAATTTTCCTGTGGTTTTTATTTTGTGTGGGATAATGATAGTCCCTACACATATTTACCAATGAATTAACCCACAGGAAGAGTCTTCTGTGGTTTTTTTCTGTGTAAAAGTGGTGGTTTACTAGGTTGGCTAAAAAAATTGATAGGAGGAGATTGTAATGAAAATGCTTATTTGTTTTCCAGTATTAGCTTGGTATAAAAAGGTGAAAGGCTTAACCTAACGAACGAAGACGTAATGGAGGGAGGTCTTACTATGGTTTTTAATATTCTGTTTTTTACCATTTCAATTTCTAAGAGGAAGTATTCTGCAGAAGCTGTACAAATGGCTTATGAGAATAACAAGTATGAAGAAAATTTCCAAGTGATTAAAAATTTATATTTGCAAAATATTAACAGATGAGTCACGTTTCTTGACTTTGTAAAAATCGAGTGGTTGCAAACTGCTCGATTTTTCTTTTTGGTTTCACCATACTTGTTTTATTTATTTGAATGTACTACTCTTTATAGAGAGAAAGGAAGTGTTCCACATGAAAATTGATAAACAGAAATTAGTGATCTTCGACTTAGACGGTACCTTGTATGAGGGAACAGATCATTTTGACTATTACGCAAATCGTCTATACATAGATGTTCCGGAAAATAATAAGCAGGCTTTCAAAGATGACTATCATAAAATGAAGCTTGGTAAGCATCCTGTTGCAATTGGAAAAGCATATGATGTAGATCGAGATGTAATCTTGACGTTAGACCCTTTAACATTAACCGTAGTAAAAGTAGAAGACTGGAATGGAAACGCATGGCCTGAAGAAGAAGCAACAAATACATATACCGGCCTTATCAAATTCGACTTTGAGCATATTGTTGCAATTGGTGACGGTTGGTGGTTACCTTTTGCTTGTGCGAAACACTATGGGGTTGAAAATTGTTATAAACGTTACGTAGAAACGAAAGAATATATGGTTACGGACCAATTCAAACTTGAAAAAATTAATGGTGTCAAAGAATGGCTGCTAAAATTAAAAGAAACAAAAAACATTGTGTTAGTGACGAATAGTGATATTGATGATGTGGGCCGTTTATTAAAAGAACTTGAGATTGATACAGTGTTTGAGCACATGGTGACATCGGCACAAAAACCTACGAAAACAGATGAAATCTTTGAGCGTTTAATTGCTCAATATGAGGTGAAACCAGAAGAGGTTTTATCGGTAGGAGATAACTTTATTAACGAAATAGCACCTGCGCTAAAAATGGGGCTGAAAGCAATTTATATTGATCCTCTAAAATCAGAGGTTAATCATGAAAACCTATTGGTTGTTGGCCGTTTGACAGAGTGTTTCTAATATAGAAAGGGAATCGTACGCACTCAATGATTCCCTTTTTCATATGAATTAGTTAAAAAAGGGAACCAAACCCAGGCAATGGTTCCCGTCATCGAGTTTAGAAACACCTAAAGGGAATCAAACAAGCGGAATGATTCCCTTCGTCGAGTTGAGAAGCAGCTATAGGGAATCAAACAAGCGGAATGATTCCCTTCGTCGTGTTGAGCAGCTAGTAAAGGGAACCAAACACACGCAATGGTTCCCTTCATCGAGTTGAGCAGCTAGTAAAGGGAACCATACACACGCAATGGTTCCCTTCATGAGGTAGAGAAGCGGCTAAAGGGAACCAAACCCAGGCAATGGTTCCCTTCATGAGGTTGAGCAGCAGCT
>CAZIRM010000075.1:6670-10361 GCA_964541705.1 uncultured Bacillaceae bacterium
ATGGTTCCCTTCATCGAGTTGAGCAGCTAGTAAAGGGAACCATACACACGCAATGGTTCCCTTCATGAGGTAGAGAAGCAGCTAAAGGGAACCAAACCCAGGCAATGGTTCCCTTTATGAGGTTGAGCAGCAGCTAAAGGGAACCAAACACACACTATGGTTCCCTTCATGAAGTTGAGAAGCAGCTAAAGGGAACCAAACCTAGGCAATGATGCCCTTCATCAAGCTGTGAAGCAGCTAAAGGGAACCAAACACACGCAATGATTCCCTTCATCGAGTTGAGAAGTTAATAAAAGAAATCATCCGTACCCATTGATTCCTCTTATCGATATGAGGAGTAAGTATAGTAACTGTTTTTCCTTCTAACTTTGGAAACAATCTTTAACTGGAATGTATTCGTAGCCCAATGCTTCAGCAACTGCTTGATATGTAATTGCACCTTGTGCAACATTCACTCCAACGGCTAAAGCGGGATTTTCAGTAATTGCTTTCATAATCCCCTAATGCATAAGGAATTAAGATAGATATAAAGAATAGAGTTATGCGAAAACAATCTAGATAATGGTAAATATAGCTTAATATAGGTTAAATGCAAAACACAACCCTATTTAGAAAAAAAGAAAACGTTAAAAAAACCACTTCTTGTAACAATTAATTGAAATATTTTCTTGAATCTTTCAAATAAAAAGCTAAAATTAAATTAGATACATAAATGCACGTGAAAATACAGTAGAAAAAGGAGTGATACACTTGGTTTTTTCGAAAAAAATAAATGTTGAGAAGAAGGTTGGGGCGATACAAGACACAGATCTAAACCTATCGCCAAGAATGAATCAAAAACTATCGTACTTACAACTGACGAGTGAAGACTTTTTAACAGTAAAGAAAATTGATAAAATCATAGATAAGTATAAAAATGAAATAACCAACCGCCATTACGAAATGATTGGTAAATATTCAAATTTACAAAACATTATTGACGTTCATAGTACGAAGGAACGTTTATCGAAAACGTTTATTGAATATCTAGAATCAATAACGAAATCAGAGATTGATGGAAACTATGTAAGAAGCCGTGTGAAAATAGGAAATATTCATAGCAAAATTCGTTTAACACCAGAATACTATACCGGTTCTTATATTCGTCTATATGAGTTTTTATTTCCAGCAATCATTTCCGAATATCGCAACAATCCGAAAGAACTCTCTGATATTTTGTTGTCTTTCTTAAAAGTAGTGACGCTTGATTCACAAATTGTACTAGAGTCATACCAAGAAGGTAATGACTACAAGACTTTAGAAAACGTAAGTGCAGTCATGGATCTGTTTACTAAAATGGATAAAAAGAGAGATTTATTAGCCGTAGTAGATCATACTGCATTAGAAGCTGATGCGGTGGCAGCAGCAGCAGAGCAACTTGCATCATCTGTAGAAGAAGTGGCATCTAGTGCGGTCTCGGTTTCTGAAAATACCGAGGAAACGATTAAACAAGTCCAAAAGGGCCAAGCAGTTATTGAACAATCTCTTAAAGGGTTCTTATCAATGAGTGATGATTTTACTTCGACAAAAGAGAAGATAAACGTACTTCTACAAGAAATAAATAATGTTACAACGGTTGTGTCATTCATTCGAGATGTCTCTGAACAAACAAACCTATTAGCACTCAATGCTTCGATTGAAGCTGCTAGAGCAGGTGAGCACGGTAAAGGTTTCGCTGTAGTCGCCAGTGAAGTTAGAAAATTGTCTGAACAGACAAATGACTCAGTTCAAAAAATAACATCGACAATTGAAAAAATACAACTTGAAGCTAAAGTATTAGATGACAGTTCTGATCGGATGTCGAAGCAGCTTGAAGAGCGAGTCGATCGTACGAGAGATGCCATAACAGTATTGAACCAAATTATCTCTAAGGTTGAAGAAGTTGGTGATGCTACAAGTTCTATTGCAGCAATTACTCAAGAACAATCAGCAGCTACTGAAGACATTACCATGCGTATTAATAAGGTTTTATCACATGTTGATGAAATTAAAGCGGTAACGAATAGTACAGGAGAAAATATCTACGAAGTAAGTAAAGAGGTTAATCAATTACGCAAGAAAGTGTTGACAGCAATTCCGAGTTTGAGCGGAGAGAATTTATTAAGAGTGATGAAGACAGAATATCAAACTTGGAGATGGTGGATCTATAATTCTTTACTTAACTTCCACCAGTTTGAAGAGGGCGATATTGCTCGAGGACACGAAAGTCGCCTTGGGGTTTGGTTCAACCAAATGAAGGATGATCCACAAATGACGAATCAGTCAATATTTACTGTTATAAATAGGTTGCACCAAGATATTCTAGATTTATCAATTGAAGCATGCGCGTTAGCAAAAGAAAATAAAAGTAAGCTGATTGAGCCACTGCTAGATCAGTTTGAATCTAAGGTGGAAGCAATGATAGAAGGACTTGAGGAACTTACAGACGCGGTAATTATTCAAAAAGCAGGCAAAAAGTATCGTTAAAACAGCTAGTTAGGTGGTCTTATTGAATATATGGGAAAAACTCGCAACGACACAAACTTAAATGTAGTAAATAATAAAAAACTCCCGTTACCATTAAATAAAAATACACGTGATATCCTTCTTTCATTAGGTATTACTGAAAAGAATAAAGACTCATCAACATTACTTCAACTTATCGAAATGTTTCATAAGGTTTTAGAAAGAGGTTCAATTATTGTTGTTACGAACCGGTGTGGAGAGATTTCATATGCAAATGAAAACTTTTGTCATCTTGTTGGGCTAAACAATGAAAGAGTTGTTGGGAAAAAAATAAATGAATGTATGGGCAATCAGTTCGACATTGAAGAAGTCTCACAACAAATGAACAATTTAACATGTAAAGAAACTGTTGTCCAAACTAAATCTGGAGAGAATATTTATTTGCATTCAGTTGTCCTTCCTTTTCTTGAGGACGAGAACGTAAGTCACTATCTGCTCTTTTATCAAGACATAACAACAATAAAACAGGCTGCGACAACATTGGAGGATATTTATTACATCGATCCTTTAACAAAACTACCGAATCGACAACAACTTGAAAAGGATCTAAAATTGGAACTCCAACATTCGATAGAGGAAAAAGCTTGTGCGGTTTTTTTCTTGGATTTGGATCGTTTTAAATTTTTTAACGATACGATGGGTCATACTGTTGGCGATGATTTGATTGCGAACATTGCAAATGAATTGAAAAAGCTAGAAAGCGAGTCTCTTTCCTTATACCGCTTCGGAGGAGATGAATTTACATTTTTGATGCGCAATTTACAGAGCAAGAAGGAAATTTTCTCACAAGCTGAAAAAATGTTAAAACTATTTAAACAGCCTTTTAGTGTAGCAGGAAATGATATTTTCCTAACGGCGAGTGTCGGGATTAGCATATCAAAACAAGGGATGACGATAGAAAATTTGATGAAACAAGCAGATACTGCCATGCATTTTGCAAAAGAGCGCGGAAAAGATACGTGTCAAATCTATGAACCTCACATGAGTACTGCATACGCAGCTAGGTTAAAGGTTGAGGTCCAACTTCGGCAAGCAATTGATAATAATGAGTTTAGCTTACACTATCAACCACAAATTGATTTACATACAAAGCAAATGGTAGTGTCAAAAGTTCTATGAAAACTTGATAAAAATTACAGTTACTACC
>CAZIRM010000076.1:0-10353 GCA_964541705.1 uncultured Bacillaceae bacterium
TTAATAAATTTCCAATTCTTTTGTTTTAAAGTCTTGACATATTACCGCAGGACTAGTATAAATTTACTTTACCAAAGGGACACTCAATTTGAAACGTTTTTTATTGACACAGTAGTGTTCAATATTGACTATTTGGACGTATGCCGAGTTGACATTGTGAGGGTACAGTTGTAAAATTATGAAAGAGATCGGGAAGTGGCTCAGCTTGGTAGAGCACCTGGTTTGGGACCAGGGGGTCGCAGGTTCAAATCCTGTCTTCCCGACCATGAATCTTTTTAATTTCTGCGTGAGTAGTTTAATGGTAAAACCTCAGCCACGAGCGATTCTTCTGTGAAGGAGCTACGAGTTGTCTCGACGGATACACTCCGAAGTATAAGCTGGCAGAGGAAGAGACATGAAAGGCCAACATAAGCGTTCACTATAAAAGTTAAGGTTCCTAAAATAAAATGCGGGTGTAGTTTAATGGTAAAACCTCAGCCTTCCAAGCTGATGTCGTGAGTTCGATTCTCATCACCCGCTCCAAACAAAATCGATAGAAAGTAGTGAGATCTTTTCGGGAGAAATCACTGCTTTTTCTGTTTTCATATAAATAGATAAGGAGGGATAAACAGTGACAAATGCCCAATTAAAAGCCGAAATTATCGCATATAGTAAAAGTATCGGGATTGATAAAATTGGTTTTACATCCGCAGATCCTTTCGAAACACTTAAAGATCGACTGCTAACACAACAAGATCTAGGCTATCAGTCTGGATTCGAAGAAAAAGACATAGACAAAAGGATAAATCCTGACAGACTCCTTCCAAATGCAAAATCGATTATTGCAATTGCATTAGCTTATCCCTCAAAACTTAAAGGTGCACCAAAGAGTACGAAGGAAATACGGAGGGGTCTATTCTGCAGGGCATCCTGGGGCGAAGACTATCACACAATTCTTAAAAAGAAGTTAGTGATGTTAGAAGATTTTATTATGAAAAAGGTCCCTATGGCAAAAACTGTTTCAATGGTTGATACGGGTGAATTGAGTGACCGTGCAGTTGCAGAAAGGGCTGGAATTGGTTGGAGTGCAAAAAACTGTTCAATTATTACTGAAGAATTTGGGTCGTATGTTTATTTAGGAGAACTAATTACAACCATTTCATTACCTCCGGACACACCGATTACTGATCAATGTGGTACGTGCACAAAGTGTATCGACGCGTGCCCAACAGGTGCTATCGTTCAAGGTGGGCAATTAGATTCTAACAAGTGTATTGCATTTTTAACACAAACAAAAACGATGTTGCCAGAACCGTTCCGAGAGAAAATTGGGAATCGCCTTTATGGTTGCGATACTTGTCAACAAGTTTGCCCAAAAAATAAGGGGAAGAATTCCAGTCATCATGAAGAGATGGAACCTGAACCAGATATCGTAAAACCTATTCTCCGCGATTTATTATCGATAAGTAATCGCGAATTTAAAGAAACATTCGGCCATTTGTCAGGTGCGTGGCGAGGAAAAAAACCAATTCAAAGAAATGCGATTATTGCGTTAGCGCATTTCAAAGATGTGACAGCAATTCATGATCTAGAGAACTTGCTAAATAAAGATCCACGCGCTGTGATTCGAGGCACAGCAGCATGGGCAATTGCAAAGATAAATGATAAAAGATCAGAGGATATATTAGAATCTGCATTAAAAAAAGAAAAAGAAGAAGAAGTGATTAGAGAGATTACAAATGGTTTACAGTTCATAAAAAATGAAACGAAATAGTAATATCAAACGTCAATAATGTTAGGTATCATAAATGAGACAGGTTTTTTGATAATGAAATGAGGGGATGTAATGGCCGATAGAAAAATATTTTTTTACGGAGAAATGGAAAGCCCAATTGGCCCATTAACACTGTTATCTAGTGAGATAGGCATTTGTTTAATTGAGTTTGGAGCAATACAACGAACGTTGCCTGTAATCAAAGCATGGATGAAAAAGCATACATTATCCAAACCGCTCGTACACGACCAAGACCGACTTCAGCCTGTTATGATCCAATTAGAGCAATACTTTACTGGTAAAAGGTTTGAGTTTACAGTACCTATTGATTTAATTGGTACAAAATTTCAATGTGTAGTATGGGAAAAATTGAAAGAAATTGGCTACGGAGAAACAAAAACTTATAAGCAAATTGCTCAGGAGATTGGATCTCCAAAAGCTGTAAGAGCAATAGGTGGAGCAAACAATAAAAACCCAATACCAATTATCATTCCGTGTCATCGAGTAATTGGAAGTAATGGTGCACTTGTAGGCTACGGGGGAGGACTTGATAAGAAAGAAGTATTATTACAGATCGAGTCTTCAGTAAAAAAAATATCATAAAACTAAGGGATTACGATTGATTCGTAATCCCTTTTCTTTAAAGGTAAGAGAGTATAAAAATTTCTGAGCTCTAACGTCGATTGACATCTTCATAGCTTTGCGATAAGCGGCGCCTTGGGCTTCTTTTCTAAAATTATGGATGAATGAAACATTAAGCCAAGAGCATAGACATAAATTTTAGTAAAGTAAATGTAGGAGGGCTGATGATGACAACTTGGTTTGAACAGTTAAAGAGTTATATAGAATCGGTCAATCAAGCATACGTCGATACAAGGTCAGGTGAAGATGGAAATCCGTTGTTTATTAGAGATGAAGATGAAGGTTGTTTTAAAAGGAAGAAAAAACAGTTGGAAGAACGAAATGCAGAAGTTTTAAAAGCAACTGTCAATGGCGTTGTCACAAAGACACAGAGATTAAATGACATTAGACAGGTTGACTATGTTGTTCATAACGAGTATTTTATTCGGCAAGGGAAAAAATATTATCTTGAAGAACATATAGAAAAAAGAAAAGCAATTTTTCATTCAGATAAGTTAGTAGACGAATATAGTTTAGGTGAAAAGAAGAGTCTCACTGAAGAAAGACCTTCAATTGTGAGAGAGAGCATAAGGTCGGGACAAAGATATAAATATTCCAGGCTAGAGGCAGTAAAGTATGCAGAACGCTGGTGGAATGATGTAAACCCTCAATATAAAAATTTCGAAGACAACTGCACAAATTTTATTTCACAATGCTTAAGAGCAGGGGGAGCACCAATGACTGGCTTTCCGAATCGCTCAAAAGGATGGTGGTATAGGGATCATAATTGGAGTTACAGTTGGACAGTTGCTCACTCGTTACGATGGTACCTAAGTGGGGCAACATCAGGATTAAGGGCGAGGGCGGTTTCTAAACCTGAGGAATTAATAAAAGGTGATGTCATTTGTTATGATTTCAATGGCGATGGAAGATGGCAACACACGACAATTGTTGTTGATAAAGATGCTAATAATATGCCACTAGTCAATGCCCAAACCACAAATAGTAGAATGAGGTACTGGGCTTATGAGGATTCGACCGCTTGGACACCAAATATTAAATATCTGTTTTTTCACATTATTGATGGATAATTCTTTCTCCTCTTTTTTCTTACCAGTGTACAATGCTATAATAGACGAAGTAAAATTTTTTGAGGTGAAAAGATGGGATTACACATTGTACTATATCAGCCAGAAATACCAGCCAATACAGGAAACATAGCTAGAACTTGTGCTGGTACAAATGCGACACTACACTTAATTCGACCACTAGGTTTTTCAACAGATGATAAGATGTTAAAAAGAGCTGGCTGTGATTATTGGCCGAATGTTAAAATCAATTACTATGATTCGTTAGACGAGTTATTTGGGAAGTATCCGGCAGCGAATTTTTACTTTATTGAAACAGTCGGTCAGAAGAATTACACAGCCTTTGATTACAGTGATAAATTACAAGATCATTTCTTTGTTTTTGGACGCGAAACAACGGGATTGCCAAATGACTTGTTAGAAAAAAATCTTGATTATTGCTTAAGGATTCCGCAAACAGACAAGATTCGGTCATTAAACTTGTCGAATACAGCGGCAATTCTTATTTACGAAGCATTAAGACAGCAAAATTTCCCTGAACTTAGCTAAAGGCAAGTTTAAAAAAAGGAAGGATTTATTTGAAAAAGAATACGTACTTAACAAGTCATTTTCCGCTTATCTCGATTGTGTTTTTTAGTACGGCCTTAGCTTTGCATGTTGAAGGGCTAATAATTAACAGGTTAGTTGCCCTAGGTGTCTACCAAGGGATGTTAGAGTTTTTCTCAGAAAATGGAATTAAGCTAACGTTATTGTTTTTATTAATCCTTTTCTTTTTTATGATTTTTGCAGCATTAAAATTAATTGCCGATACAATGATTGAGTTATCTTTGTTATTTTTTTCAAAGGATAACGAAGGGACTGAATTAAATAAAATCCGAACAGGCTCATGGTTTTTCTTAATTGGTAGTTTTGTCTCAATGATTTTGTTTCAAAACATCTTAGTGATTGTCTCAATGGTAGCTGTCTCCAGTTTTATGTTCTTCGTCTTTTTTGTGTTTAAAGTAAGTGATTCACTATCTCCCCTTAGTTTAGTTGGGTTAATTTTCTTTCATATCTTTTTTTGGTTTGCTTTTATCATCTCAGTGCTATACGCTCTTTTAAAACTATACAATAGCTTTATTGCTAGTTTACCAATATGAAAATGACCCTCTGTTTGAGGGTCATTTCATTATCTCTCTCCAAATTAGTAAATGTGGATTTTGATTGTTAATACTTGATAAACTTCCCGGAGTATCTTTCCCAATCCAAATACCGGTAGTATACGCTTCGTTCAATCCGATAAACCACAGATCATGATAATTATTTGTTGTCCCTGTTTTCCCACCAACGTAAGTTGAGGATATATGCGCTCTTCTCCCTGTGCCTTCCGCTACGACCTTTGATAACAGTTGCCTCATTTTATCATTCGTTTCCTTGTCCCATACTCTCTTTGCTTCATTGCTCCATTCATATAAAACATTTCCTTTAGTATCAGTAACTTTCGTGATCGCAACAGGTTTTTGATACTCGCCCGCATGAGAAAAAATTGTATACGCACTTGTTAACTCAAGAGGGGAAACCCCATAAGTTAGGCCGCCTAGTGAAGCAGGTAATCGGTAGTCAGCAGCGACAATTCTCGTAAATTCAAATTGATTCAAATATAAGAATGAAGTTTCAACACCAATTGTCTCCATCATTTTTGCTGCAGCGGTATTGTACGATTGAGACATAGCCGTCGCGATTGAAACGTTACCGATTTGTTGGTTGCCATAATTTTTAGGGCAATAATCCCCGACACAAAAATCTCTTCCGTTAATAATACTAGTAATACTCGCTCGCGTTTCAGACAAGTAAGGTCCGAATACAAGGAGTGGCTTTATCGAAGAACCTGGTTGTCGAAATGCTTGAAAGCCTCGGTGAAAATCGAACTTTTTAAAATCTTTTCCACCTGTCATAGCAACAATGTTCTGATTTTTATGATCAATCATTACAACAGAAGCTTGAATGTCTTTTTCTGGCAAGTATTGATCTACTCTTTTAATCATCTCTTTTTGCTTTAAGGGATCTAATGCTGTATAGATATGAACGCCACTATTGAGTACTTCTAGTGCAAGGTTACGTCTTGCTCTTACTATTTCATCTTTTTCTTCCTCAGAAGAAGCCTGCTTCAATCTTTTATTAAAGCCTTCGTTTTCACCAATTAATTGTTCAAACTCAAAATGAACATAGGTGACAAAGTCTGGGTATTGATCGATTTTGTTTTTTACTTGTAGGTGAATCTCTGCATTTTTTGCTGTTTCATATTCTTTTTTTGAGATAAAGTCCATTTCCCACATCTTTTGTAAAATCCAATCTTTCCTTATATGTGTGTTTTCGATATTGGTTAATGGATTATAATGCGTAGGATTATTGGGAATTGCAGAAAGAAAGGCGATTTCACTTATCGCTAAATCTGAAGCGGGCTTTGAAAAATAAAATTGGCTAGCTGCCTCTATGCCATAAACACCATTTTGAAAAAAGATGATATTTAAATAGTACTCTAATATTTGTTCCTTTGAGAATAACTGTTCGATCTGATAAGCATATAATAGCTCGCTCAATTTTCTGTTGTATGTTCGTTCATTGGATAAATAAACATTTTTAACGAGTTGTTGAGTAATCGTACTACCGCCTTGTTCGATTGATTGATTTTCTGCATTAACGAAAAAGGCCCTAGCAATCCCATTCATATCAAACCCTTTATGGTTATAAAAATTTTGATCTTCCGTCGCAATCATTGCTTGCATGAACTGGGGAGGGATTTCACTAAATTCGAGAAAAATGCGATTTTCAGCTTCATAGATTTCTGAGACTATATTTTCATTTCTATCAAATATATAGCTATTACGTTTAAAATTAAAATCATCGGACGAAATACTTGTGTCTAAAATTTCATCAATGGTTTGTACATGAGTCATTTCATTAGTGAAGCCAATCATTGAGATCGCAAAAACAATTCCAAAAATAATTGTAATAAAAAAGCCAGTAATGACTTGCATATTTTCACTCTTTCCTGAATAAGTATATATACATTTTACCACGCTTTAGACAAACATTGTGATCGATCTTCGGAGCGTTCGTCATGAATGATCATCGAGAAATTCGCATAGGATGAATCAAGGTATAAAAACAGCTTAGAATGGGAGGGAGACAAAATGAGTATTTTAAAGAAATTGAAACAGTTTCGAGAAGATGAAGAGCGACTAACATGGCAGGGGACGTTTGCCGACTACTTACAACTTCTAAAAACTAGACCTGAAGTTGCCCAAACGGCCCATTCTCGAATTTACCATATGATTAAAGATGCTGGAATTAAAGAGGTTGAAGGAAAAAAAACATACAATTTTTTTAGTGGAGATATCTTTGGTGTGCAGGAAGCGATTGAAAAGTTAGTTGAAGAATATTTTCATTCTGCTGCAAAACGACTTGATGTTCGCAAAAGAATATTGCTTCTCATGGGTCCGGTTAGTGGAGGCAAATCGACAATTGTCTCAATTTTAAAAAGAGGGTTAGAAAAATACTCTCGAACAGACGCGGGGGCAATTTATGCAATTAAAGGCTGCCCAATGCATGAGGACCCATTACATTTAATACCTCAACATCTACGCAAGGACTTTTACGATGAGTATGGGATAAAGATTGAAGGTAATTTATCTCCGCTTAATATGATGAGATTAGAAAAAGAGTATAACGGCAGAATTGAAGATGTAATTGTTGAACGAATTTTCATTTCTGAAGATAAACGAGTGGGGATTGGAACATTTAGTCCATCAGATCCGAAATCACAAGACATCGCCGATTTGACTGGTAGCATTGATTTTTCAACAATCGCAGAGTACGGTTCCGAATCTGATCCGCGTGCTTATCGCTTTGATGGAGAATTAAACAAGGCAAACCGTGGTCTTATGGAGTTTCAGGAAATGTTAAAGTGTGATGAAAAGTTTCTATGGCATTTACTATCCTTAACCCAAGAAGGAAATTTCAAAGCAGGGAGATTTGCCCTAATTTCTGCAGATGAAATGATTGTTGCGCATACGAATGAGGCTGAGTATAAATCATTTATTGCAAATAAGAAGAATGAAGCACTTCATTCTAGAATGATTGTCATGCCAGTGCCATACAACTTGAGAGTTTCGGATGAAGAAAAGATTTATAAGAAAATGATAAGAGAGAGCGATATTTCAGATGTCCATATTGCGCCACATGCGTTAAAAGTGGCAGCGTTATTTACAATTCTTACAAGACTAAAAGAGTCAAAGAAACAAGGGGTAGATCTCTTAAAGAAACTAAAACTCTATGATGGAGAAATTGTCGAGGGCTTTAATGTTCAGGATGTCGAAGAACTGCGAAAAGAACATCAAGATGAAGGGATGTCGGGAATTGATCCACGGTACGTCATTAATCGTATTTCCTCGGCAATAATTCGGAAAGAATTGACATCAATTAATGCATTAGACGTTTTAAGGTCGATTAAAGACGGACTAGATCAACACGCTTCGATTACAAGAGAAGATCGTGAAAAATATATCAACTATATCTCAGTTGCGAGAAAAGAATATGATGAAATTGCCAAAAAAGAGGTTCAAAAAGCGTTTGTCTACTCGTATGAGGAATCTGCAAAAACATTAATGGATAATTATTTAGATAATGTTGAAGCTTATTGTAACAAAAATAAACTTCGAGATCCTTTAACAGGTGACGAAATGAATCCAGATGAAAAACTTATGCGATCAATTGAAGAGCAAATCGGCATCTCTGAAAATGCGAAAAAAGCATTCAGGGAAGAGATCTTAATCAGAATTTCTGCCTATGCGAGAAAAGGGAAACGCTTTGACTATAATTCGCATGAAAGGCTGAGGGAAGCGATACAGAAGAAGTTATTTGCGGATCTGAAGGACGTTGTAAAAATTACAACATCAACGAAAACACCTGATGAAAACCAATTAAAGAAAGTAAACGAAGTCATTGCAAGGTTAATTGATGATTACGGTTATAATTCAGTATCGGCAAATGAATTGTTGCGTTATGTTGGTAGTTTGTTAAATCGATAAGAAAGTTAGATACTGGTAAAGACTTGCCGGAATAAGGTGAATGGTTCCAAAACATCAATGTTAGATGCTTGGAACCATTTTTGTTATAAGGTTAGAATGTAAAAATATTTGAAGTTATTTTAACATTTAGCCTCAAGATGCTTCTATGGCATGCTTACAGTGGAGTTTTGCGCCGAGTAAGCGGAGTAACTCGAATCTTTTAAATTCATATACATATAAATATAGTACTTCGTTTGAATTCTAGTAAAATGGTTAATCCTTATAAAGTAATCATCACTTACAGAGGAGAATGCTATGGAAACGGTAAAAGGTCAAATAAGAAAGCAGTCTAAACTAAAAGAGGCAATTAACTGGCTAAAAACACTAATTGTAGTTGTGTCGATACTGATATTGTCACAGATTTTTCTTTTTTCTAATTATATTGTACAGGGAAGGTCAATGATGCCAACAATTGAAGATGGTGAAAGAGTCATTGTTAATAGACTTATATATCGATATTCAACTCCAAAGCGGTTTGATTTGATTGTTTTTCGGGCAAATGAGACGACCGATTACATTAAACGTATAATCGGATTACCAGGCGATGATCTATTTTTTCATGAAGGGGAATTATTTGTGAATGGGAAAAAAATTGAAGAACCTTTCTTAGAAGATATTGATCGTTTGTTTGCGCCCTTTACCACCGATTTTACTTTAGAACAGGTAACGGGAGAAACATCGGTTCCAAAAGGTTATGTTTTTGTATTAGGAGATAATAGGCGGAACAGTATAGATAGCAGGCAAATCGGCTTTATCCCAGAGAGTGAAATTATTGGAAAGGTCAGTTTTTGTTATTGGCCTATAAGAAATATAAGAGGACTGAAGTAGGCACTATTTAATTGATAGTGTCGTTTTTATTTACATGGGAGTATGGGAGTTAAACAACTCCCGATATTTTTAAGCAACTATAAGCCAAGTTTGCATAGGATAGAATAAACAAAAGAAAAACCATAACTTAAGGAGGGTATATAGATGAGTGATAACAACCAAATAAGTTATGTTGTATCGAAAGAGAACTGGTCCCTCCATCGAAAAGGATACCAAGACCAACAAAGGCATAAAGAGAAAGTTAAGGAAGCAGTAAAGAATAATCTATCAGATCTCATCAGTGAAGAAACAATTATTATGTCTAACGGTAAAGACGTAATAAAGGTGCCGATACGCTCTTTAGACGAATATAAGATAAAGTATAACTATGATAAAAATAAGCATGTTGGTCAGGGTGATGGTGATAGTGAAATTGGTGATGTTGTAGCAAGAGATGGAAGTGCTTCACAGCAAGGACCCGGAAAAGGTCAAGGTGTAGGTGACAAACCTGGTAGTGATTATTTTGAAGCAGAGATTTCAATTCTTGATTTAGAAAAAATGTTATTTAACGAATTAGAACTACCGAATCTACAAGAGAAAGAGAAAGAGAAAGACGAATTTGTGGTAGAAGATATTGCTTTTAATGACATACGTAAAAAAGGCTTAATGGGTAATATTGATAAAAAAAGAACGATCTTAACGGCACTTAAACGAAACAGTATGGAAGGTAAACCAGGGATAGCTCCAATCTATAACGACGATCTTCGCTTTAAAACGTGGAATGAAGTCATCAAGCCGGAGTCAAAGGCTGTGGTCATTGCGATGATGGATACATCAGGGTCAATGGGAAAATGGGAAAAGTATATGGCAAGAAGTTTCTTTTTCTGGATGAATCGATTTTTACGCTCAAAATATGAAACGCTAGATAGAGTCTACTGAATAACTAAAAAATGTTGTATTAACAAGGATTTTCCCC
>CAZIRM010000077.1:0-10190 GCA_964541705.1 uncultured Bacillaceae bacterium
TGTTCAACTAGAAAAGGGAGGTGGATTTCGACCTCCCCTTTACTCATTTTTTAAATGTGACCGTAAACACTGTTCCCTGATTACTAGATTCAATGCTAATGTCTGCATCATGACTTTGGGCAATACGGTGACAAATAGCCAAACCTAAGCCTGTCCCATTTTGTTTGGTCGTAAAAAATGGCGTTCCGACTTTTTCTAAGACGTCCTTACTCATGCCCGGACCATCATCAGAGAGCCGCAAAACTAAATCCTCGTTGTACATGAAAGTCTCTATTTGAAGTGTACCACCTTCACTCATCGCCTCTAAACCATTTAAGGCGATATTCAAGACTAACTGCTTAATTTCTTTCTCGTCCAGCTCGAATGATTTGCACACACCTAACTGTATGTTCACTGTTTTATTTTCCATTAAAGCCTCCGCTTGTAATAGCGGAAATAACTTCTCGATAATAGCATTTATGTATTGTTTTTTCTTAGTAGATTCCGGTTGCTTTGCTAATGATAAGAACTCAGTAATGATTGTATTGGCACGACTAAGCTCTTCGATCATTAGATTAATATATTTGCTAGATTCTTTTGTAGGATGGTCACTTTTCGTCAGTTGCAAAAAAACCTTGGACTGTTGTCATGGGATTCCTAATCTCATGGGCAATACCCGCCGCCATTTCCCCTACTAGATTTAGTTGGTCAAAGCGCGACATTTGCTTTTCATATTTTTTTAGTTCAGTCACATCAATCAATGCACTTATAAAACAGGTTTGATCTAAAATTGTTACTGTTTCAGTTGATAATAGGGCATCCTTATATTCACCACATTTGGTCTGAACTGTAACTGCCTTGTTCGTTAATCCGCTCATTAAATCGAGTCGCTGGACATTAATGCCATCGGACTCTTGAGAAGAGAGTATGTTTGACGTCAACTCGGTTAACTCGCTTGCATCGTACCCTGTTAACATCGACCATTGCTTATTAACTGAAATGAAAGAATGATCTTTCACAGAACGTATCGCCATTGCAATTGGACTAAATTCAAAAAACTTCTCAAGTCTTTCATTTAATAGTGTCAACTCATTGTTTGCGCTGATCAAGTCTTCTGTTCTTTGTTCAATGAGTGCTTCAAGTTTCAAAAAAGATTTTTTTATCTTGTTTGATTCAAGCTCTAATCTTTCACTTTCCTGTTCGATTTCTCGCTTACTTTTATATAATTGAACAAACGATAAGACTTTATTTTTTAATATGTATGGATCAATCGGTTTGAAGATGTAATCAATTGCGCCGCTCGCATACCCCATAGTAACATGAGAAATGTCTTTACTAATTGCTGTAATAAAAATGATCGGTACATCTTTTGACCTTTCTCGCGCTTTAATAAGCTTTGCCGTTTCAAACCCATTTAAACCAGGCATCTGGACATCTAATAAGACAACTGCAAAGTCCTCTTTTAACATCCACTTAAGCGCCTCTTCACCCGTCTGAGCTTTAACAAGGTCATATTCTTTGGATGTCAATACAGCCTCCAATGCGATCAAATTCTCAATTTTGTCATCGACAATTAATAGTTTTATTTTTCCATTCATATGATTTATCCTCAGTTTCTAGATTTTCTCTCTATCTTTTTGTGTATATTTGTAGATGAATCAAATTGCTGAAAAAGTGTTGCCCCAAAGCCACTAATGAGCTGCTCCTTGTTTCCAAAGCAGACAAATCCATCGGCAGCTAAACTATCATGTAACAGTTCATACACTCTGACTTTTAATTGTTGGTCGAAATAAATAAGTACATTACGACATAAAATTAAATCAAACTCATTGAACGAAAAGTCAGTAACAAGATTATGCGTTGAAAAAACAATATTTTCTTTCAGGAAGTCTTGGATAAACACTGCATTTCTATCTGAGTGATAATAATTTGAAAACTCCTTTACTCCCCCTGCTTTTATATAATTTTTCGTATAGAGTCTCATTCGATTAAACGGAAATTTCCCTTGACTCGCTTTCTTTACGATTATCTCATTCATATCTGTTCCGTAAATGACTGATTGATCATACAGCCCTAATTCGTGTAAAAGAATGGCCATTGAATAGACTTCTTCACCTGATGAACAGCCGGCGTGCCAAATCCGGATTTTTGATTTTTTCTTTAATAACGGAAGAACATTATTTCGTAAACTTCGAAAAAAACATGGGTCTCGAAACATTTCCGTGACATTGATGGATAATCCTTGAATTAACCGTTGCATAGCTTTTGGATCATGCAAAATGATCCCTTGTAATTCTGAGATAGAACAAGCATTTTCGGCGTTCATTCTGTGGGTAATCCGCCTATGAAGGGATGCCGGTGAATAGTTGCGAAAATCATATCCGTATCGCCGATAAACGGCTTCTAATAAGAGAGAAACTTCAATCTTTGCCACATCTTCGTCAGTCTTTTCTTTTCGTGTATTAATACCACAACACCCCTTAATCACAAATCCAAACCTTTAAGATGGATATCAATCTCCGTATATCGACAGGTTTACTTATATAATCAGAGGCTCCGGCTTCGATACATTTTTCTTTGTCATGTTTCATTGCTTTGGCAGTCAAAGCGATGATCGGCAAATCCTTGTATTTGGCATTGTTCCTTACTCTCTTAATTGCTTCATACCCATCCATGATTGGCATCATCATGTCCATTAACACGATGTTGACCTCACGATTTATCTCTAGTACATCAATGGCTTCTTGGCCATTTTCAGCGAACAGTACGTTCATACCTTCAACTTCAAGTGCTGTCGTTAGCGCAAAAACATTACGCATATCATCACCAACGATTAATACTGTTTTTCGACTTCAAATGGTCAATGCCCGTCTCTTGATTATTAGTCTTAAAGAGAGTGTCTTCTTCCAACACTGTTGGTTCAGATTTCTCTTGACTTGTTGGTTCAACCTTCTTTAGTAAGGTTGCGGAAACTTCATTTAGTTCATCAAGTGAGCCGATCGTATAATCTGGAAGATGCAACGTGAAAATACTTCCTTCACCTTCAATGCTTTCTGCGTTAATCGTTCCTCCTAATAATCTTGATAAATTTTGACTGATCGGCAAGCCAAGACCTGTGCCGCCATACTTTCTTGTTGTAGTTCCGTCCGCTTGATAAAATTCATCAAAGATGTACTCAAGTTTAGCTGCATTAATTCCAATCCCTGTATCTTTGACGATAAACTTAACTTTTGAGTCACTTTCACCCTTGTCTTCAACAATCATTAACGTTACTTCACCCTTGTCAGTAAACTTAAAGGCATTCGATAATAGATTTTTTAAAATTTGTTTGATCCGTTGTTCATCTGTGTAAATAATAGTAGGGGCGGCATCGGAAATTTTCACTGAAAAATGGATCCCTTTTTTTAATGAAATTGGCGTAAACTGATCAATTACAAACTCTTTTAGATCAGAAACAAATACCTCTTCTGGATAAATACTAAGCTTTCCTGACTCAATTTTTGATAGGTCAAGGATGTCATTAATTAAAAATAATAAGTCTTGACCGGATGAGTAGATCGTGTTTGCATAAGAAATCTGTTTTTCTGTTAAATTATGATCACAATTTTCAGCAAGCATTTGTGCTAATACTAGCATACTATTCAATGGTGTTCGTAGTTCATGAGACATATTTGCAAGAAATTCTGTTTTATACTGCGATGCAAGCCTTATCCCACGGTTTCTTTCCTCTAGGTCGAGCTTGATCTTTTCCAACTCTTCTGTCTTCTCAACATATTGACTGTTTTGTTCATGTAATTTTTCATTAATCTTCTTTAGCTCTTCTTGTTGCTGTTGAAGTTCTTCCGACTGGGTTTGCAGTTCTTCTGTTAACGCTTGCGATTCTGTTAACAGTTCTTCTATTTTCATGTGATTTAAAATTTCACTTAAACTTGTTCCAATGAATTGACTAATTTGTTCTAGTAATTGCAGTTCAGTTGCTGTGAATTCTTCAAACTTCGCCAATTCAAGAACAGCAATGACTTCTTTGTCATCAAAAATTGGATATATCGCAACTGACGTCGGCGTCGCTTTACCAGTCCCTGATTCAATGGTTATGTAATTTTCGGAGCATTTTCTAACAGCAGTGGCTTTTGATCGAGCGCACATTGCCCAACGAGACCCTGCCCTATTTTTATAGATTTTTTGTTTCGATTTTTGACGGCATACCCCGCTAACTCAGTCAAACATTCTTCTTTTTTTAAATAAATTAATCCAAATTTAGCCTGAACGTTCCTAGCAATTAGCTGTACAATGATACTGGAGTATTCCTCTAAGCTTTTCATCTCCTGTGACGCAGAGACAATTTCAGTTACACTCGTTTTTACCCAATTATCATGTTTAAGTGAGTCGGTTAAATATTTTTCTTGCCGAGCTAGCTTTTCTAAGGATTCGGCCATGTGATTGTATGCCATTGCGATTTCTCCCAACTCATCCTTCGTGAGAACGGCAATCTTTGGTAATTCATGATGAAAGTGAGACGGGACATTTGTAATCACATCTCTTATTCTATTAATGCTTCTCGAAATACTTTTCACTACAAATACCGATATAAGTAGAGTGATTAGAAGACTTCCGATGAGAAGAACAGAAAAAACGATAATCGAGCGGTGATACGATGTTTCAGACCGAGCTAATGACTGATACATGAACTCTTCTTGCTGATTCGACAATTGATTTATTTGATGAATGAAATTGGCACTTAAGTTTTGGACTTCTTCCAATAACAAATTCGTTCCGGAAGTAAAGTCTTTCATTTCAATAAAATCGATTAATTGATCAGTAGCTGCCCTATACAGTAAGTGGTGGACTTCTAGTGAATCAATAATCGCTTTCGTTTCATCGTTTTTGTTATTCGAATGGTACAAATCAGATATTAAATCTGCTGTTCGCTCTTGTCTTCCACGTAATTCGTATATTTTTGAACTATTTACTTCTTTTACTAATAAAATTTCTCTAATTTCTAATGCTGCTGTTTTCGTGTTGTATCTAATTTCATTTGAAATTTTTACTCTTTCGTAGTTCATCTTAACAATTTGATTCAAGTATTCTTGTTGTTCACTTAATGTATGCAAAACGTTCAAACCTAGCATCAAAAAAATAACGACGATCGAACCAAATCCTACATACAGTTTTGTTCTTAGCTTCATCATACTCCCCTTTTTTAATGTTCTGCCGTTCTTCACCCATGTCGAATTATATTTATTTTACTATAACCCTTTAGTAAATTCTAGTAAAATAGCAATCTAATACCAAGTTAACTTCAAATTTAATATTTGTCCGTAATTTTCTGAAAGCGAGATATAAGTCTAACTTCAAGCCTTTTATAAATAATGTGGATACAAAAAAACGCTGGTGTTAGCAGCGTTTGAGGATTATAAAATTGGTGATAACAAGCGAGATACAGACTCCTTAAAACGAATACGTTTTGGTCGTTGATCATACATCTCTTTTGTCAATGCAGTTGATGATAGGCTATCTTTTTCAAAGATATGCGCGAGAGCTTCTGATGTTTCTTTGTCATAGATGAACGCATTTACTTCAAAATTTAACTTAAAGCTGCGCATATCAATATTTGCTGTTCCAACAGAGCAGATTTTTCGGTCAACGACAATTGTTTTCGCATGAATGAATCCTTTTTCATAAATATACACTTTCGCACCGGCTTTCAATATTTCTCCAACATGCGAATAGGTAGCCCAATACACAAACGGATGATCAGGTTTGTTAGGTATCATGACCCTTACATCCACACCTGCTGTTGCAGCTATTTGGACAGCATCAAGCAAGCTTTTATCTGGGATGAAATAGGGTGATTGAATATAGACGGATTTTTTTGCTGCCATAATCATCTTAATGTAGCCATTTTTAATTTGTTCCCATTCCGAGTCTGGTCCACTCGATACGATTTGCAAAGCAGCGTCTCCGTGACTCTGTTTTTGCTTTGGAAAATACCGATCTTCAAAATGAATATAATGGTGTTTGGAAGCTTGATTCCAATCCATAATAAACCTAGTTTGCATTGGATCTACAGCTGTTCCGCTTATCTTGATGTGTGTATCACGCCAATAGCCAAATTTTTTGCTCAGACCTAAATATTCATCTCCTACGTTAAATCCGCCTACATAACCAATTTGCCCATCAATAATGACGAGTTTCCGGTGATTCCGATAGTTTAAGCGGATATTTATAAGAGGAAAACGAGACGGGAAGAACACACCAACTTCTCCGCCCGCTGCAATCAGTTCAGCAAAGTCTTTTATACGAAGTTTACGTGAGCCAAGTTCATCGTATAGCACACGAACACTCACTCCCTGTTTGGCCTTCTCAATTAATGCGTCAATAATTTGCCCGCCAACACCATCTTTTCGAAAGATGTAGTACTGAATATGAATGTGGTTTTTTGCAGCAGTAATATCGCTTAATAACTCTTTAAATTTCTTTTTTCCATCCACGAAAAGATCAATGTTATTATCTTCCATTAACACAGCGTCGTTCTTTAAAAGGTGCATATAAATCATATCACGGTGTTCTTCGACAATTTCATTATCAAATTTAAAATCTGAGTCGCGAATTTGATTCATTTGATTCGTAATTAAATCCTCTATCCCTACTTTTTTTATTCCTTCCCAATCAAACAAGCGACTTCGTGTTAAATTTTGACCCAAAAATAAATAAACCAAAAAGCCTAAAAAAGGCATAAAAAATAAAATCATAAGCCATGCCCATGTTGTAGAAGCATCTTTACGTTCGATAAAAATAATAATCGCCGCAAAAACCATATTAAGTCCAAATAAAACAACAAGTAGTATCGAAAATATGTTCATTTCATCAATTCCTTATCTATTAAGTTGATCACTAGTTTTATTTACGATTACATCTATGTTACCGTTATTTTAATTTTATTTAAAGTATTTGTTCGATCTGTAACCTCAATTTAACAAGAAAGATGTGTTAGATTCTCTTACAAAGTTCGTATACTGCGATTGTTTTTATGATATTGTAATAAAACATTAAAACTATTTACGAGTTCACCATTGTTTTGAAAAATTAGTCTTTATCAATAAATCTTGACCTAACTTGTTTATAGGTTTACTCTATTAAAATAGTGAAAATATAGTAAGGATGATGCAAGGATGTTGAACGTAAAGAAACTTTTATTCGTGTTGATTGGATTATTCCTCACCTCTCTTGGGGTTCATTTACTTTCGTTAAATAAGTTAACTTTTGGCGGAACAGCTGGAATTGCGACGATGATTACGTACGTCTTGCCTTTATCATGGGGAGTATTATTTTTTGTTGTAAACTTACCTTTTTTCTATCTCTCGATTAGAGAACTAGGTAAGTGGTTCACGCTGTCAAGTTTAGGCTCAATTTTTGCCATATCTTTTCTCACAGACACTCTTCAAATGTATATTCCTTCTACTAGTCTAAATATGTTAACAACATCTATTATTTCTGGGTTATTGATTGGTATAGGTGTGACATTCGTATTGAACAACGGATCTTCCCTTGGAGGAATTCACATTTTAGCGTTATTTCTAGATAAAAAGTTCGGGATTAACCGAGGTATCATTATTTTTATTTGTGATTCGCTAATCATTGTATCGGCCATAATTATTGTTGGGTTACAAAGTGCGTTTATTTCAATCTTAAGCATTTTTATTGCTAGTTTTATTATTGGCAGGTATAAAGCTTCTCCTATTAAAGAGGTTGAAATGACGGATGAAGATCAAGTAGCAGTTCTTGAACGATAAGGTAAAAGTTAAATGGCTCCAAACAAGAAACTTAGTTGTTTGGAGCCATTTTTTATTACAAACAGTTTAATGAAGCACTCGTTTCGTGAATAGATAATTATCTCTCCAGTACGAGATACCCATAAAATTCTTTGAAATATGAACACCTCTAGAAGATGATGCATGAAGCATATCGCCATTACCCATATAGATTCCTACATGGCCTACCCGACCATCTGAATAGAGCGAGGGTGAAGTAAAGAAAATTAAATCTCCAGGTTGCATATTGGTGACATATTCTCCAACACTCGCTTGTTGTCGTGAACTTCTAGGAATATCTACTCCTTGATTTCTAAACAAAAATTGTGTAAAAGAAGAACAGTCGAACGTATTCGGTGCCTCGGCCAATGTAGCTCCAAATTTGTAAGGAGCGCCTATATATTGCTGCCCTTCACCTAAAATGCTCGAAATCAAATCAGGATTACTTGTTGTCGCCGGCTTTTTTACAGGCTTCTTTTCAAGAATTGGTTCTAACTCCCTTACACTTTCCTTCGAAGGTAACAGTAAGATTTGCCCGACAAAAATGGTGTCTGATGTTAAACGATTTAAAGATTTTAATTGCTCTACTGTTGTGTGATAGGATTGAGCAATAAACCATAAACTATCTCCCCTTTGAACACGATAACGTGTCGCTGGCGTTTCTACTTGAATTGAGCCATCTTCAGGCTTGAAGTAAATAAATGCGTTGAAAAGCGCGGAAGCAGCATCTAAAGAAATGTAGCCTACATTATAGATGTATCTTGGCGGAACCACATTTATGTACTCATCGCCCTTCTTTGCTCGTGTTCCTCCCATTGTAATTCGAAGTGTCGTTGAACCATCTGTCACTTCGTACGTTTTTGTTGCATCTTCAAAGCGAATATCACGATACCCCAAAATTTTAGATAAACGAGCAAACGGGACATAATATTCACCATCAATTTTGATTGGGTCAATTCCATTTACCATCTCTCTATTAATCGCAATCCCCGCTTGTGGGATGTGTTCAAAAGCATAGACACTGTTTGTTACACCAAAAACCATTAACAACACGGAAAGATAAATAATTGGCTTCTTCAACAAAAAACATCCTTTCTTAAAAGAATTTATATTATTCAACTTTAGAGCTCAGTGTAGCGACACACTACGATAATTTACGAAACGGGTAGTTTCCTTGGCGAAGATTACAAGGAACTGACGCTCATGAGCAAGGTGCTTGCAACGTTTTTAGTTTTCGTCAAAAACTTTTTTTCATTCTCATTTTTGATTTCATTGCATGAACGTCTGCTATTTGATGCACCTTATAACAGAAAATACTTAGTAAGGAGCAAACAAATGAAAGCTGTCACCTATCAAGGCATAAAAGATGTGAAAGTAAAAGAAGTTGCCGATGCGAAGCTTGAAAAAAATGATGATATTCTTATACGAGTTACTAGTACTGCTATTTGTGGTTCAGATTTACATCTTGTACACGGCATGATGCCGAATTTCCCTGAAGGATATGTGATCGGGCATGAACCGATGGGAATCGTGGAAGAAATTGGTCCCGACGTAACAAAAGTTAAAGTTGGTGATCGTGTCGTTATCCCTTTCAACATTTCTTGCGGAGAGTGTTTTTTTGTAAACATGATCTTGAAAGTCAATGTGACAATTCAAATCCTAACGGTGAAGCTGGTGCCTATTTTGGGTATTCTGAAACGTTTGGAGGCTACCCTGGCGGACAAGCAGAGCTACTACGTGTTCCCTATGGAAACTTTGTTCCTTTTGTTATTCCAGAGAGTTGCGATTTAGAAGATGAGAAGCTGCTATTCTTGTCTGATATCATTCCAACAGCTTGGTGGGGCATCGAACAAGCGGGAGTAAAACCAGGCGACACGGTTATTGTCTTAGGTTGTGGACCTGTTGGATTATTGGCACAAAAATTTGCATGGCTAAAAGGTGCAAAACGTGTCATCGCTGTTGACTACGTTCAATATCGTTTAGCTCACGCGAAACGAACGAATAAGGTTGAGGTGTTCGATTTCACTAAGTATGACGCCTTAGGGTCACACTTAAAAGAAATTACAAATGGTGGTGCCGATGCTGTAATCGATTGTGTCGGTATGGATGGAAAGAAAACAGCAGTTGAAATGATTGAAACAGCTTTGAAATTACAAGGCGGTTCGATGGGCGCAATCCAGTTAGCTAGCCAATGCATTCGCAAAGGTGGTACGGTTAGTATACTTGGCGTGTATGGCACACGTTATAACATGTTCCCATTAGGTGATTTCTTCGCTAGAAACATTACCTTAAAAATGGGACAAGCTCCTGTCATTCATTTTATGCCAGAATTGTATAAGAAAATAATAAATGAAGAATTTGATCCAACAGATATTATTACTCACAAGTTACCACTAACGG